>NZ_JAOTGD010000005.1:0-119479 GCF_044427405.1 Streptococcus sp. 2020WUSS089
ATCCCTTTAGGGATAATGGCAAGTAGTACGAATGCCTCTTTAAGAGGCTAGTGACGAGTCAAAAGCAGTGAGGCTTGAACAAAGTGAAAGCCAGCGTCTTTAGGCGCTGGCTGGTGATGTGGGCTTACAGCCCTTGTTCAAACCACCCGTTTGACGGGTGGTCATGATTACATTTTTTCTGGTGCTTTTACGCCGAGAAGACGTAGAGCTTCTTTGAGGACAAGTCCTGTCGCGTAGGCAAGAGCCAAACGGCTGTCACGCTCTGGGCTTTCATCCAAGATACGCGTGTGTGCGTAGTACTTGTTGAAGGCTTGAGCTAGGTTGATAGCATATTTAGCGATGAGAGATGGGTCAAATTTGTCACCGGCACGTTCTACAACGTTTGAGAAGTTTTGGATGTGCTTGATGATTTCCCAGCTTTCTGCGTCAGCTAGTTTGTAGTCATTTTCTGCGCTTGGTACAAAGTTGGCTTTGCGCAGGATAGACTGGATGCGGGCGTATGCGTATTGTACGTAAGGACCTGTTTCGCCCTCGAAGGAAACCATAGCTTCTAGGTCGAAGTCGTAGCCGTTGTCACGGTCGGTTTTGAGGTCGTAGAACTTAACAGCGCCTACACCAACTGCGTGTGCCACTTCTTCCTTGTTTTCAAGGTCAGGGTTTTTAGCTTCGATTTGAGTAAGGGCGCGTGAAATAGCTTCATCTAGAGTTGGCTCGAGTAGGATAATATTTCCTTTACGAGTAGAGAGTTTTTTCTTATCCTTGGTAACCAGACCGAAGGTGATGTGGGTCATATCGTCGCTCCAGTCGAAATCCATTTCTTTCAAGACAGCCTTGAGCTGTTTGAAGTGGTTGATTTGCTCCTGACCAACGACATAGATGCTTTTCACAAAGTCGTAAGTGCGTTTGCGGTACATAGCTGTTGCCATGTCACGTGTGATGTAAAGTGTTGCACCGTCTGTTTTCATGATGAGGGCTGGTGGAAGATTGTAGCTTTCAAGGTCAACGATTCTCGCACCTTTAGATTCTTGAAGAAGTCCTTTTTCTTCTAAGATTTGGATACCTTCGTCCATCTTATCGTTGTAGAAAGCTTCACCATTATAGCTGTCGAAGGTTACATCGAGTTTGTCGTAGATGCGGTTGAATTCAACCAAGCTTTCATCACGGAACCATTGCCATAGCTCGTGAGCTTCTGGATCGCCATCTTCCAATTTTTTGAACCATTGACGAGCTTCTTCGTCCAACTCAGGCTTTTCTTCCGCTTCAGCGTTGATACGCACATAGAGTTTGAGGAGTTCTGAAATTGGGTCTGCTTCGACCGCAGCCTTGTCCCCCCAAAGTTTGTAGGCAACAATCAACATACCGAACTGTTTACCCCAGTCACCCAAGTGGTTGATACGGATTGGGTTGTAGCCAAGCTTTTCGTGGATATTGGCAAGGGCATCGCCGATAACGGTTGAACGCAAATGTCCAACTGAGAATGGTTTAGCAATGTTTGGGCTAGACATGTCGATGGTTACATTGCGTCCTTGACCAATGTTGAGTTGACCGTATTGGTCTTTCTGCGTAATGACATCTGTCAAGACTTGGTGGGAAATAGCAGCCTTGTCCAAGAAGAAGTTGACGTAAGGACCAGTTGCAACAACGTTCTCAAAGCCAGTTGTATCGAGTTTTTCAACGATGTCCGCTGCGATAGCCTGTGGAGCCTTGCGTTCCACTTTAGCAAGTGAGAAGGCTGGGAAGGCAATATCGCCCATTTCTGATGATTTTGGTTTTTCTAGCAGATTGTAGATAGCTTCCACTTCCAAACTCGGAAGGATGGCAGCCAATCTTTCTGCAATCACTTGTTTTTGATTCATATAGGATTTCCTCCAAAGTTATTGATTCTATTTTAACACATTTCTAGGCTAATAGTGGGGAAAAGTGTTATAATATTTCTATAAATATACATTTTGAGGTAAAATGATGAATAAAGCAGGACGACATGATTTAATAAAGGCCATGATTCGTCAAGAAAAAATAGGGCGACAAACGGATATTCAGCAAGGTTTAGAGGCTCGAGGGGTAGTGGTAACCCAGACAACCTTGTCTCGTGATTTACGTGAGTTGGGAGTGATAAAAATTCATGAAAATGGGCGTTCATTTTATTCCTTAGCTATCGAAGAAGAGCGCGTGAATTTTATCCAATTATTGGCACAATATGCGTATAAAGTAGATCGGGCTAGTTTTATTCTGGTCCTTCATTCAGAACTGGGAGAAGCGGCCTTGATGGCCAATATCATTGATGCAGAAAAGCCAGAGACTATTTTGGGAACGCTGGCGGGAGCTAATACACTTTTAGTTATTTGTCGAGATGATGTAGCAGCTCAGCAAGTTGAAGCGGAGATTAACTACTATTTGAATTAGAACAGGGAGAGATGATGGCAACAGAAAAAATTTCTCCGGGAATGCAGCAGTATCTGGATATAAAAGCACAGTATCCAGATGCTTTTTTGCTTTTCCGTATGGGAGACTTTTATGAGTTATTTTATGAAGATGCGGTAGAAGCGGCACAGATTTTGGAACTGTCTCTGACCAGTCGTAATAAGAATGCGGAGAATCCGATTCCTATGGCGGGGGTACCGTATCACGCGGCACAACAGTATATCGACACACTTGTTGAATTGGGGCATAAGGTCGCTATTGCTGAGCAGATGGAAGATCCTAAGCAGGCAGTCGGCGTGGTCAAGCGGGAAGTAGTGCAGGTCATTACTCCTGGTACGGTAACAGACTCGTCCAAAATGGGAGCCGACAGTAACTATTTGGTTGCGATTGACCGTCAGGGAGTGCAGTTCGCACTTTCTTATATGGATGTGTCAACAGGTCAGTTTTTTGTGACTAGTCTAGACGATTTTACCAGTCTTTGCGGTGAAATCCGCAATTTACGGGCACGTGAATTGGTCATCGGCTATGCTCTGTCGGAGGAAGAGGAGCAGGTTTTCTCGAATCAGATGAACTTGTTGCTGTCTTTTGAGGATGAGGTGACGGAGGATGTTCAGCTGATTGACAACTCGCTGACAGACTTGGAAAAGGCTGCGGCGGGTAAACTCCTCAGCTATCTACACAGAACGCAGATGCGGGACTTGAGCCACTTGCAGAAGGTGGTCCATTATGAAATCAAGGACTATCTGCAAATGGACTATGCAACCAAGTCTAGCCTAGACCTGCTTGAAAACGGTCGGACAGGTAAGAAGCATGGTAGTTTGTACTGGTTGCTAGACGAAACCAAGACAGCCATGGGTATGCGACTATTACGGACATGGATTGATCGTCCCTTGATTGACCTTGAGCGGATTGAGAATCGTCAGGCTGTCGTTCAGGTTTTTCTGGATTACTTCTTTGAACGGAGTGACTTGGTCGAGGCTTTGAAGGGTGTCTATGACATCGAACGCTTGGCCAGTCGGGTGTCTTTTGGAAAAACCATGCCCAAGGACCTCTTGCAGCTCTCCCAGACTTTGGGAAATATCCCAGCAATTAAGAATATCTTGCAACAAATCAATGAGCCTGCTCTAGGCAATCTGGCAGCTGGATTGGACCCAATTCCAGAACTGCATGCTCTCATCAGCTCTGCTATTGACCCAGAAGCCCAAGGGACCATCACAGATGGAAATATCATCCGTACGGGCTTTGACGAAACGCTGGATCAGTACCGTCTGGTCATGCGTGAGGGAGCGGGTTGGATTGCGGAGATTGAGGCCAAGGAGCGTGAAGCGTCTGGTATCAACAATCTTAAGATTGATTACAATAAAAAAGACGGTTACTATTTCCATGTGACCAATTCTAATCTAGGCAATGTGCCTAGTCATTTCTTCCGTAAGGCGACCTTGAAAAACTCGGAGCGCTATGGAACGGAAGAGTTGGCTAAGATCGAAGGGCAGATGTTGGAGGCGCGTGATAAGTCGGCTAACCTAGAGTACGAGATTTTCATGCGGATTCGCCACGAGGTTGAGAAGTATATCGGTCGCTTGCAGAAGTTGGCTCGGACCATTGCAACCATCGATGTTTTGCAGGCCTTTGCAGTTGTGGCGGAGCAGCAACATTTGGTTTGTCCACGCTTTACAGATCAAAGAGAATTGACCATTGACCGTGGTCGTCATGCGGTGGTGGAGAAGGTCATGGGCAAGCAGACTTACATTCCCAACTCCATTCATTTGGATACGGATACGCATATGCAACTGATTACTGGTCCAAACATGAGTGGTAAGTCTACCTATATGCGGCAGTTGGCGGTTATCGTCATCATGGCGCAGATGGGTTCCTATGTGCCTGCGGATCAGGCTGCATTGCCGATTTTCGATGCTATTTTCACCCGAATTGGAGCGGCAGACGACTTGGTCAGCGGTCAATCAACCTTCATGGTCGAAATGATGGAGGCCAATAAGGCGGTCCGTCTGGCGACAGATCGTTCGCTCATCCTCTTTGACGAACTTGGACGTGGAACGGCCACCTATGACGGTATGGCTCTGGCCCAGTCTATCATCGAGTACATCCACGACAAGATTGGAGCCAAGACCCTCTTTGCCACCCACTACCATGAGTTGACAGACCTTAGTCAGACCTTGGAACACTTAGAGAATGTCCATGTATCGACCTTGGAGAAGGACGGACAAGTCACCTTCCTCCACAAGATTGCCCAAGGTCCAGCTGACAAGTCCTACGGGATTCATGTGGCTAAGATTGCGGGAATGCCAGAGGAGCTATTGGAGCGGGCGGATAGGATTTTGCAGACGCTTGAAAACCAAGCCCCTACTGCACCAGCTAACCCAGCTCCGTCAGTTGTGGAAGAACCGTCAGGTCAACTTGACCTCTTCGCAGACACGCCTTCTCACCCAGTCCTCGATGAACTGGAGAAACTAGACATCTACAATATGACCCCAATGGAAGTCATGATGAGGGTGGCAGAATTGAAGAAAAAATTATAAGACATTGAAAGTCAGGACAGCTGTTCTGGCTTTTTTGCCGTTTAGTCAGTTTAGGTGTTGTTCTCGGAACCATTATTTCTCTCATAACCTCTACTATTGTCGGTCAAGGAACTTATCTACCTCTTCTGGTTTATATTTGTCTTGGTCTATGCTTCTCTCTTTTTCCTAAACTATCGGAAAATGGAGCGGCAGATTAAGGACATCAACGGTCGTTTGTAGTATAATAGCACTATCATTTAATTGGAGTGTCTTATGAAAATTATTTTGACGATTGTCTATAGTTTGGGGGTAGTGTGGAATACTCTCTATATTGCCTATAATGTCGGTAAACTTCCTTTGTTAAATTTACTTTGGCCTGCTGTGATTTTAGTGGCCTGTGCTATTAACCTGTACTTTTTATGGACTAGAAAACAAGAGTCAGAATAGGCTCTTTTTTTGGTCCATAAATATTTTTTATGGCTGGCTATAAATAATTTAAAATATACAAAAAAGAGAGGGCATGATAAGATAGTGTCTATACATTACGAAAGGAGGGCAGGATGGGGAAACCGATTATTGGTATCACCAGTAATGAAAAGCCTGTCGCAGAGGGGATTCCGATTATGAATTTATCGGTGTCTCGTAACTTTGCAGATGGAATCAAGCGAGCGGGGGGCCTTCCTTTTTATATTCCCTTGTCTGGGGAAACGGATGTTGTTGACTATGTGTCGGCGATTGATAAGTTATTACTGACGGGTGGTCAACATGTATTACCTCAGTTTTACGGTCAAGAAAAACTCATCGAAAGCGATGACTATTTCAAGGAGCGTGACGAATTTGAACTGAAATTGGTCCACGAAGCCTTGAGACAGGAAAAACCGATTTTGGGGATTTGCAGGGGGATGCAGCTTTTCAATGTTGCACGTGGAGGAACTCTCAAACAAGCGGTAGAGGGGCATCGGTCCCTGCCTTTTGATCTGATTCACCAGGTGGAATGTAAAGAGGCAACGCCTCTGGCTAGTATTTTTGGTCAGAGAGTAGCTGTCAATTCGATTCACAGCCAGGCGATAGAGAATCTGGGTCAGGGGCTAGAAGCGATTGCGCATTCTGTGGATGATGGTATTATTGAGGCTGTCCGATCAATGGATGAGACACGTTTTCTGGGTGTCCAGTGGCATCCGGAACTTCTGATTGATCAAAGTGGCGGTAATCAGAAGTTATTTGATTATTTTGTGCAGACCTTGTAGGTCTGACTTGCTTATACAAAAGGAGAATTACTATGAAATTAAGAACTATTCTATCACTAGCTGGTATTACAGCTCTTGCGACAGTTGCTTTGGCAGCTTGCTCGTCTACCTCAAACTCATCAAACACTAGCTCTTCAGAAGCGGATAAAAAAGAAACCATCGTAATGGGAACTGTTGGGACTACCAAACCTTTTTCTTATCGAGATGAGAATGGAGAGTTGACAGGGTTTGATATTGAATTGGCTCGAGCTATCTTTGATGGTTCTGACCAGTATGAATTGACCTTTGAAACAACAGATGGTAGCGGTCAATTCCCTGGCTTGGATTCGGGACGCTTTGATTTGTTAGGGAATAATACTTCCTATACAAAAGAGCGTGGTGAAAAATACCTCTATTCTTATCCAACGGCCTCTACACCGTCTGTTTTAGCTGTGCCAAAAGATACGGATATTCAGTCTTATAATGATATTGGTGGTCATTCTACACAGGTAGTTACAGGAACAACAACAGCTGCTCAGCTAGAGGAATACAATACTCAGCATACGGATAAACCAGTCGACATCAACTATACTGGTGAAAATATCACACAGATTTTGACCAATATAAATGATGGCAAGTATGATTTTAAAATTTTTGATGCCCCTACGGTTAATGCTATTATTGCAGATCAAAATTTGACAAATCTTAAAACAATCGAGCTTGAAGCAGCAGAAAAACCGTTTATTTACTATGTATTTTCTTCGGACAATACGGCTCTACAAAGCTTTGTCAACGACCGTATCAAGGCTTTGAACGAAGATGGGACTATTGCAAAATTGACAGAGCAATTCTTCGGAAAAGACTATGCTCCAACGGCGGAGGAACTAGCTGTTCCTAATGAATAGGAGTCGATAGTATTGTGACAGGAGGGAGCAGTCCAGGTGGGCTGTTTCTTTTTCATTGTCTTTTTATAATCATTAAGATTACTTATCACAGCCATAAAATATATATAAGGTTGATGTGGGTGGTTACATGATAAAATAGAGTATACGGCAGAAAATCTGTCATTTTTAAATGTTTGGAGAAGAGTATGATTGGTGTATTAGGAATAACAGGACCGGCATGGTATCAAGGTTTTTTAGAGTGGTTACCGGATGGTAAGCTATTTAGTATTAGGGCTGTTTTTGATGCCCTACCATCCATTATTGAACGTTTACCGATTACGATTGGCTTGACGCTCGCTGGTGCTTTTTTTGGTTTGATATTGGGCTTGGTTTTTGCGATTGTAAAGATTAATCGTGTGCGATTCTTATATCCCGTTCAGGCAGTTTTTGTTAGTTTTTTGCGAGGCACTCCTATTTTGGTGCAGCTGATGTTGACCTACTATGGAATTCCATTGGTTCTCAGAGGGCTTAATCAGGAATATGGTCTTGATTGGAATATCAATGCTATTCCTGCAGCTGTCTTTGCGATTACAGCCTTTGCATTTAATGAGGCAGCCTATATGAGTGAGTCTATTCGTGCTGCGATTCAGGCTGTTGGTCCAGGGGAGATTGAGGCAGCTCGTTCCTTAGGTATGACTTCTGGCCAGGTTTATCGTCGGATCATCATTCCTAATGCGGCTGTGATTGCAACTCCGTCGTTGATTAACACCTTGATTGGTCTGACTAAAGGAACTTCCCTAGCCTTCAGTGCGGGCATCGTTGAGGTCTATGCACAGGCACAGATTCAAGGTGGGGCAGACTATCGCTACTTTGAGCGGTACATTTCTGTCTCTTTGGTCTACTGGGCGCTCTCTGTTCTGATTGAGTCTTTCGGCCGTTTCCTTGAAAATAAAATGGCTATTCAGGCCCCTGAATCAGTAGATATTTCTGGAGTTGGAGGTGATCGCTAATGATTAAAATTCGCAATTTAGTCAAGGAATTTTCAGGACAAAAAGTACTAGATGGAATAGATATGGACATTGAAAAAGGTCAGGTTATTGCCCTTGTTGGACCATCTGGAGCAGGAAAATCAACAATTTTGCGTAGTCTGAACTATCTGGAGCAGGCAGATGCGGGGAGTATCGAAATTGATGGTTTTATAGTTGATTTTACCAATATTTCAAAAGAGGAGATATTGACCTTACGCCGCAAACTGGCTATGGTCTTTCAGCAGTTTAATCTGTTTGAACGAAAGACAGCTCTTGATAACGTCAAGGAAGGGCTTAAAATTGTCAAGCGGATGGATGATGCCTCTGCAACTGCCCTTGCCAAAGAAGAATTGAGAAAGGTCGGTCTGTCAGAACGTGAGAACCATTATCCAAGACATCTGTCAGGTGGTCAAAAGCAACGTGTGGCTCTTGCACGCGCTCTTGCCATGCAACCAGACATTTTGCTACTAGATGAGCCGACCTCGGCGCTTGATCCAGAGTTGGTTGGAGAAGTAGAACGTTCCATTGCCGATGCGGCTAAGACAGGACAAACGATGATTTTAGTTAGTCATGACATGAATTTCATTTACCAAGTGGTGGATAAGGTATTATTTCTAGAAAACGGCCGTATCCTGGAGCAGGGGACACCTGAGGAGCTTTTCCATCATCCTAAAGAAAAACGAACTAGAGAATTTTTCGCCTCTTATTCAAATCCTCAATTTTAAAGAGGCATGTGGTGACCCGCCCTAGCCTATTTCAATACATAGAGCCAGCCCTGTTAGAGGGCTGTTTTTTAGGTTTTCTGATAGAGAAGTTAGACCTTTGCCCAATCTGTTTTCATATTTCAATCTAGTAATTCATCCTTGTCAAATGGTGAAATTGGGCACAGTTGTTTTTCAATTGATAGAATTTTTAAGACCTATATATAGTGCATGGATAGGTTGTTTAATATTTTTTTACACAAGATATTGATTTTTGTTTTGTGAAGTGCTACACTAATAGAAGTGAAGAATTTTGGAGGTTTGTCAGATGAATGTGCAAGAAAATGTCTTACCGAGTATAGAATTATTGGTTTTGAAACGTGATGGACGGACAGTATCCTTTGACCAGGATAAGATTTTTTCTGCTCTTCGGCGGGCAAACCAAGAATTAGAACATCCTGTTTCAGAGGCAGGTTTAAAAATTGTATTAGAAGCTGTTTTGGCTGAAATTGGTCGCCGATTTGAAAAAGATGTTCAAATTTACGAAATTCAAACGGTTGTTGAGCAAGAATTGTTAAAGGCTCATTTGTATGATTTGGCGGAGCTTTATATTCAATACCGAACACGCCGTGATTTTCGCCGTCATCAGGCTACCGATATTAATTTTGAAATTCATAAGCTGTTGAGCAAGGACCAGTCTGTGGTCAATGAAAATGCCAATAAGGACGCGGATGTGTTCAATACTCAACGGGACCTGACAGCAGGTATTGTCGGCAAGTCTATCGGTCTCAAATTATTGCCAGCTCATGTGGCCAATGCCCATCAAAAAGGCGATATTCATTACCATGATTTGGATTACAGCCCTTATACACCAATGACCAACTGTTGTTTGATTGATTTTAAAGGGATGTTGGCACAGGGCTTCAAGATAGGAAATGCGGATGTAGAAAGTCCGAAGTCTATCCAAACAGCTACGGCTCAGATTTCACAAATCATTGCTAATGTGGCCTCAAGTCAATATGGTGGTTGCTCAGCTGACCGTATCGATGAAGTTTTGGCGCCCTATGCGGAACTCAATTACCAAAAGCATTTGAAAGATGCCAAGGATTGGGTGTTAGCAGACAAGCAAGAAGAATATGCGCGTGCTAAAACGCAAAAAGACATCTATGACGCTATGCAGTCTTTGGAGTATGAAATCAATACCCTTTTTACTTCCAATGGACAAACACCCTTTACCTCACTCGGTTTTGGGTTAGGGACATCGTGGTTTGAGAGAGAAATTCAAAAAGCGATTTTGAACATTCGTATCAAGGGTCTAGGGCGAGAGGGTCGGACAGCTATCTTTCCTAAGTTGATTTTCACAGTTAAGCGTGGCTTGAACTTGGAGCCAGATTCTCCAAACTATGACATCAAGCAATTAGCGATTGAATGTGCTACCAAGCGTATGTATCCAGATATGCTTTCTTATGACAAGATTGTTGAGTTGACAGGTTCCTTCAAGGTGCCAATGGGCTGTCGTTCTTTCCTTCAAGGTTGGAAGGATGAAAATGGCCAAGATGTGACATCTGGTCGTATGAACCTCGGTGTCGTAACCGTCAATTTGCCACGGATTGCCATGGAGTCTGCTGGAGATAAGGATAAGTTCTGGGAAATCTTTGCAGAACGCATGGCCATTGCCAAGGATGCTCTGGTCTATCGTGTGGAACGAGTAAAGGAAGCAACCCCGGCCAATGCTCCAATTCTCTATCAATATGGGGCCTTCGGAAAACGCTTGGCTAAGACAGACGCTGTAGATGAAGTCTTTAAAAATCGTCGAGCAACCGTATCTTTGGGCTACATTGGTTTGTATGAAGTCGCAACAGTATTTTACGGTGGTCAATGGGAGACCAACCCAGAGGCAAAAGATTTCACGGTGGATATTATCAAGAAAATGAAAAACTTGGTTGAAGACTGGTCGGATGAATATGGTTATCATTTCTCAGTATATTCGACACCATCTGAAAGCCTGACAGACCGTTTCTGCCGTATGGATACAGAGAAATTTGGCATCGTAAAGGACATTACGGATAAAGAATATTACACTAACAGTTTCCATTATGATGTACGCAAAAATCCAACACCGTTTGAAAAATTGGACTTTGAGAAAATTTATCCTGCTGTAGGTGCTAGTGGTGGATTTATCCATTACTGTGAATACCCTGTGCTGCAACAAAATCCAAAGGCCTTGGAAGCAGTTTGGGACTATGCCTATGACCGTGTAGGTTACTTGGGGACCAATACTCCGATTGACCATTGTTACGCTTGCGATTTTGAGGGCGATTTTGAGCCTACGGAGCGTGGTTTCAAGTGTCCAAGTTGCGGAAATAGTGATCCTAAATTGGTAGATGTTGTTAAACGAACTTGTGGGTATCTAGGCAATCCACAGGCCCGTCCGATGGTAAAAGGCCGTCACAAGGAAATTTCGGCGCGTGTGAAACACATGAATGGGTCGAGCTTATAGCAGGAATATTCAAAAATTTTTCTCTTAGGTAGGTCGTTGTTAAATTTTTATTGAGTAAATTGATGATACTAATTATTTAGCTTTAGGAGGAAATATTGAAACATACAAAATTTAGGTATGGCTTAAGAAAGAGAAGGCATATAAAGAAATATGATGCATTAATGAATAAAACCGAAAGGTTTTATTATAAATATCGCTCCATAATAAAAACAATTGTTTGGCCGATATTGTTATCAGTTATCATTTTCTATACTTGTAAATCGGATGATAAAATTAGAAAAATTGTATACATTAACGAATTGTTGTTATACTTCGAAGGTCTTTTATTTTTCTTAATAGATATGTTAGATGAACTAAAGTGGGTATTGCTAACTTATTTTACCTTGTATATTTTTTCTAAGTTTTTGAGTACTAAAGGTGCGATGTTTCCTGTACTTGTACTAAGATTTGGTATATTTTGCTTTTGTGTGTTAATGTTTGTATTGGCTTTGCTTTCATATATAGCAACATTGAACGAAGTAACATTAACAATTGTTCCGATTTATTATTCTATTACCATAGTGGGATATAATTGGATGGAATATATATTCAAAGAATTATTGTTAGAGAAAAGGAGAAAAAACAATGGGAAAATACCAACTAGACGATAAGGGCAAGGCCTTGGTGGCACGCTATCATGAGAAGAATTCTAATGTGAAGCAGGATAAAAAAGCGCGTGTGCAGGAATTGCTCAAACAAGCAAAAAATAAGAAAAAATAGTATGGACTATACAGATATTAGTATTCTCCATACCAATGATATGCATTCCTACATGGAGAATTTTCCAAAGAAGGCACAACTGATTGCGGATATTCGGGATGGTAATGAGAAAAAGGGGATTCTGACCTACAGATAGGTCTCCACCCTCAGATGTGGGGCATAGTCCCAGACGGTGAGGGGGTTATGGTCAATGGCAGAGCAGTCGAGCCAGATAAGGTCTATCAGATTGTGACCAACTCTTTTGTTTGGAGCGGCAAGGACAATTATGATGATTTCCACAAGGAAGAAATTGTGCAGGACCTGGGACTGGATATTGACATTATCAGCGAATTTTTCAAGAGACAATATGGAGGTTAGAATGGAACTAAGAAGACCAACTGTGGCAGATAAGGAAACGATTTTGGATATGTTGGCAGAGTTTGAAGCGGCAGGTTCTGCTATGGATGGGGGCTTTATCTCCAAAGATGTGGACTTTGAAGACTGGATTTTGAGAAACCAAGATTATGAGGCAGGTCTCAATCTGCCAGACGGTTTTGTTCCTTCTATTCAATATGTGTCATTTGACCAAACAGGTCGATCTCTTGGTTTTCTCAGTCTACGCCTACGGCTCAACGATTTCCTGCTCAATAAAGGCGGTCATATTGGCTATTCCATTCGCCCGACCGAGCGAGGAAAGGGCCATGCCAAGGAACAACTTCGACTTGGTTTGCAGGAAGCCGCAACCAAAAATATTTCCAAGGTCCTTGTGACCTGCTCGGCAGACAATCAAGCCAGTCGCCGCACGATTGTGGCTTGTGGTGGCGTTTTGGAAGATGTTCGAGACGGGGTAGAAAGATACTGGATTGAGGATTAATGGGAGTGACAAACTACTGAATCAAAACAGGAAAGGAATTGAGATTGGTTCCGCACTAAGCTTGCTGGAATCAATCCGAGCTAAAGCATTGGAAGTACCATTTATGGATAAAAACAGTCTGTGTACTGGTAAAACGGAATTCATCCAAACGATCAGATTTCATTTGCTTATGCTCAGGTATTTGAAATGAATAATCCTAAACCACAAGAATGGAAGAGCGAGGAACTTAGCCAAGGGCGAATAATGGACTACAAAGCCTTTAACTTTGTGGATGGAGAAGGAGTCCGTTGCTCTCTATATGTTAGTGGCTGTCTGTTTCACTGCGAGGGCTGCTACAATGTTGCAACCTGGTCTTTTAAAGCAGGGATTCCCTATACCAAGGAGCTTGAAGACCGCATTTTAGCAGACTTGGGCCAGCCCTATGTGCAGGGCCTAACCCTCTTGGGTGGTGAGCCTTTTCTGAACACAGGCACGGTACTCCCACTCGTAAAGCGAATTCGGAAAGAACTGCCAGAAAAGGACATTTGGTCTTGGACAGGCTACACATGGGAAGAAATGATGTTAGAAACTCCGGATAAGTTAGAGTTGCTATCCTATTTAGATATTCTAGTTGACGGTCGCTATGACCGTACCAAGCGCAATCTTATGCTGCAATTTCGAGGCTCATCGAATCAACGCATCATCGATGTACAGAAATCATTGCAGGAAAAACGAGTTGTCCTGTGGGATAAGTTAAAAAAATAGCCCTTCACAATGTGAAAGGGTTCTTTTTGACCAACTTTTGACCAAATTCACTCAAAAAACGAGAAAAAGCCTTGATAAAACAAGACTTTCCTCATATCAACCAATCCTCCCTGTAGGGATCGAACCTACGACCCACGGATTAAGAGTCCGCTGCTCTGCCAGCTGAGCTAAGGAAGGTAAAAAATAAAAATGCTGTATTGGTACCGGTTATCCATGGATTGTATTGATCCCGCACGCTAAAAGCAGGTGGGTGACGCGTTTCTAACTTAGTTGCTTCTGGGTGTGCCAGCTTGCATACTGTCAGAGGATCTTTGTCTCCCTAGTAATACAAAAATAGTCGGTCAACACATAGGTATGAATTCGTATACCACAGCAGTTCTTATTTATGATTTAATAATACCACTTTTTTTTGAAAAATCAAGAGAAAAACAGCAAAAATGTAAGCGGTGTCAAAGGGTGTGTACCAAAAAACCAGTTCTATCAAGGATTTTGGCGTCTATTTTTTTTCAAATTTTTTATCTTTTCTTGGGTCATACCCAAGGCACGCTCGTATTTACCGGTGTCGTTGGCGGTAAAGTAGTCCGCATGAAGTAACTTATCGGGCAGGTATTGCTGGTCCACCCATTTTTCAGGATAGGCATGCGGATACTGGTAGCCAATAGCATTTCCCAGCTCCTTACTACCAGCATAATGGCCGTCCCGCAGGTGATTTGGAATAGGCAGATGACCGTTTTTCCGCAAATCAGCCAGAGCTGCATCCATAGCCAGATAGGCAGAATTGGACTTGGGAGAAAGGGCCAAATCAATGACCACATTGGCAATCAAAATCCGTGCCTCTGGAAAGCCGATTTTCTGGGCAGCTTCAAGGGCGGTCACCGTATGGATTTGTGCTTCTGGATTGGCCAAGCCGATGTCTTCGTAGGCAATGACCGTCAAGCGACGAGCCAGACTAGGCAGGTCTTCGGCCTCAATCAAACGAGCGGCGTAGTGGAGGCTGGCATTGACATCGCTACCCCGAATGGATTTTTGTAGGGCGGAGAGGATATCGTAGTGGGCATCGCCGTTCTTGTCCATACTGATGTAGGATTTTTGTAGGCTATTTTCCACGGCGTCCAGATCAATGTGGCGGCTACCGTCATCACTTTCCTTGGTCGAAAGTACAGCTAATTCTAGCGAATTGTAAGCAGCACGTAGGTCACCGTTGGTGGCGTTGGCTAGGAAATCCAGAGCCTCAGGCTCAATGGTAATGGGGAAGTCAAAACCACGTTCACTGTCTGTCAGAGCCAGTTCCAAGGCCTGTCGGATGTGGCTGGTTTGCAAAGGATGCAATTCAAAAATCTGCACCCGACTACGAATGGCGGGCAGAATTGAGAAGAAGGGATTTTCCGTCGTTGCCCCAATCATGATGATATTGCCATTTTCCAAAAGAGGAAGCAGGAAGTCTTGCTTGGTCTTGTTGAGACGGTGGATTTCATCGAGCATGAGGACCAGACCGCCAGAAAACTTGGCCTCTTCAGCGATTTCCTGCAGGCGTTTTTGGTTGTCCGTCGTGGCATTAAAGGTTCGAAAGGCGTACTTGGTCGTACCAGCAATGGCGGACGCAATCGAGGTTTTGCCAATCCCTGGCGGACCGTAGAGAATCATGGACGACAGCATATTGGCATCAATCATGCGACGGATAATCTTTCCAGGACCGACCAGGTGTTCCTGACCGATGACGTCATCAATGGATTTTGGCCGCATACGAAGGGCGAGATTGGCTGGCATAGGCTTCCTTTCGTTTCTTTTGTTAGCTGAATATGGTACACTTATTATAACATAAAATCGAAAGGGGTCTGATATGGCAAAACATGGCTTTTTAGATGTGCTGGAAGCGGCACTGGACAAACATTTTACTTACGATTACGAGCTTAACTGGGACAAGAAAAACCACGCAGTTGAGTTGGCTTTTATCTTGGAAGCACAGAACGCGGCTGGGGTTGAAACAGTGGACGACGAAGGCAATGCTTCTGCGGAGGATATTTTCCTAGAGGAGTATGTCCTTTTCTACAACCAGGACAAGTCCCGCTTTGATGCGGAAGACTACCTGGTCGCTCTGCCATTTGACGCCAAGAAGGGCTTTTCAGCAGAGTTTCTGACCTACTTCGCAGGTTTTCTCAAGGACACCGCCGACCAAGGTTTAGATGACCTCATGGACTTTTTGGCGGACCCAGAAGCCCAAGAGTTCGCGATTGCTTGGGACGGTGAGGCTTTTGAAAAAGGCAGAGCAGCCTTGGTGGAAGGGGAGTTCTACCCATATCCGAGGTATTGAGATGGTTCATGAAATGTTACTGGCTCCAAAACCGTTTGAAATGATGAAGTCTGGTCAGAAGACCATTGAGCTACGACTTTACGATGAGAAGCGCAAGCATATACAAATTGGAGATCGCATCCGTTTTTATTGTACAGAGAATCAGACGCAAACGATCGAGGTGCAAGTATTAGATCTTCACATATTTGATAATTTTGCTCAGTTATACAAAGAACTGGATTTATTATCTTGTGGGTATACGCAAAGCAGTATCAGAGAGGCGAAACCAGAAGATATGGAAGTTTACTATTCGCGAGAACAGTTAGAACAATATGGTGCAGTAGGTATAGAATTGAGGGTAATAGATTCTATTTGACATTCCGTTTCCTCTCTTGCTTGACTGCAGGCGAAACTTTTGCTATTATAAAAATAGAAAAGGCGTTGAGCTGGAACTCAACGCCCAGTAGGACCGCTAAACGGTGGTTCAGTTCGTTAGATTAAATAACCGTCAGAACTGTGTCAAAGTTTGCTGACGGTTATTTTTTATCTCGAATAGCTAAAATGATGACGATTATCAAGCTCAGCATTTCAACAAGTAGACTTGATAAATATAAATCCAGAGATCTCCGACGTGAGAGTTTTGAAACGATATTTTTCAAAACTCGAGCTAGTGCGTGCGTGCCCTAGACAAATCTTATAGGATTTGTCGTTGCCAGATGAGTAAGTTAACTTACCATCTGGCATGGGCTAGCCTTTCTAGCAGATTTGCTGTCCACTTCCATGGGCATCACCTCCGTTCAGAAACTTGGAACCACCGTCTCAAACTTTCCTACACATGTTTATTCGCAGTGCGATTAGAAAATTTTCGAAAAAGTATTATTAGGGCTCCATTGCGTAACATTAACTTGTAAAAAAGGCTAGAAATCGGTACAATAATACAGTGATTGACGCATAGAAAAGAAAAGGAACAAGAAACATGAACTCATGGCAAGAATTAACCATTCACGTGCATCGTGATGCAGAAGAAGCAGTTTCAAATCTGATGATTGAAACGGGCAGTCAGGGGGTGGCAATTAGCGACTCAGCTGACTATGTGGGGCAGGAGGACCGTTTCGGTGAACTCTATCCCGAGGTGGAGCAGTCAGACATGATTGCGATTACGGCCTACTATCCTGACACTTTGGATATTGAGAAAATCAAGGCAGATTTGGCCACTCGCTTGGCGGATTTGACAGGCTTTGGCTTGGAGACAGGTCAGATTAGCTTAGAAAGTCAGGAATTGGCAGAGGAAGACTGGGCGGACAATTGGAAGAAATACTATGAGCCAGCTCGTATTACCCACGATTTGACCATTGTACCGTCTTGGACGGACTATGAGGCGACTGCTGGTGAGAAGATTATCCGTCTGGATCCAGGCATGGCTTTCGGTACGGGCACCCACCCGACGACCAAGATGAGCCTCTATGCTCTTTCTCAGGTCCTGCGTGGTGGCGAAACGGTCATTGACGTCGGCACAGGCTCAGGTGTACTCTCTATTGCCAGCTCCCTCTTGGGTGCTAAGGAGATTTTTGCCTATGACTTGGATGAAGTGGCGGTGCGTGTGGCCCAGGAAAACATTGACCTCAATACCCACACCAGCAATATCCATGTCGCGGCAGGCGACCTGCTTCGTGGCGCTGACATTGAAGCAGAAGTCATCGTTGCCAACATCTTGGCGGATATTCTCATTCATCTGACCGAGGATGCCTACCGTCTGGTCAAGGACGAGGGTTACTTGATTATGAGCGGCATCATCGCGGACAAGTGGGACATGGTACGAGCATCTGCGGAGGCGGCTGGCTTCTTCCTTGAGACCCACATGATTCAGGGCGAGTGGAATTGCTGCGTCTTCAAGAAAACAGCTGACCGCTCAGGTGTGATTGGAGGCTAGGATGCAGCAGTATTTTGTCAATGGCAGAGCACCGCAGGGCATTTTTCAGATTAAGGATAAGGACACTGCCAAGCACATGTTTTCTGTCATGCGCTTGCAGGCAGATGACCAAATTGTCCTGGTCTTTGATGACGGCATCAAACGCTTGGCACGGGTAGTGGACAGCCAGAGCCAATCTGTTGAAATCATCGAAGAACTGGCAGACAATGTTGAATTGCCCGTTTCCGTGACCATCGCCATGGGCTTTCCCAAGGGAGATAAGCTCGAATTTGTCGCCCAAAAGGCAACGGAATTGGGCATGGCATCCCTCTGGGCCTTCCCAGCGGATTGGTCTGTGGTCAAATGGGACGGTAAAAAACTGGCAAAAAAAGCAGAAAAGTTAGAAAAAATCGCCCAAGGCGCAGCCGAACAAAGCAAACGCAATCGCATTCCAGCTGTTCGATTATTTGAGAAAAAATCAGATTTCCTAGCTCAGCTGACAGGATTTGACCAGATTATCTTAGCCTACGAAGAGGCCGCCAAAGAGGGCGAGCAAGCCAATCTAGTGAAAATCTTGTCTGGCTTAGAAGCTGGCCAATCAGTCCTTGTCATCGTCGGTCCAGAAGGTGGCGTGTCGCCTGAGGAAGTCGCTGCATTTGAAGGAGCAGGAGCGGTCAAGACAGGTCTTGGTCCACGTATCTTACGAGCGGAGACGGCTCCACTCTACGCCCTTTCTGCCATTAGCTACGCGACGGAATTGTTGAGGTAGTATATGTTTGCCTTAGGGACGATTATCAATACCATCGCCATTGCCCTAGCAGGTTTGCTAGGGTCTTGGTTTGGACATTTACTGAAAGAACGGCATCAGTCTGGGTTGACGATGGCGAGTGGTGTTGCTGTTCTTTTTCTGGGGATTTCTGGTAGTTTAGAGGGGTTACTGACAGTTATAGATGGTCAGATCACAAGTCAGAATAGTATGCTTCTGGTCATCAGTCTGGCTTTCGGTACTTTCTTAGGAGAAGTGCTTCATATCGAAGGTTGGTTTGAGCGCTTGGGGATCTGGCTCCGAGAAAAGTCAGGAAACGGTCAAGCTTCACAGTTTTTAGATGCTTTTCTAACAGCATCCCTTACTGTTTGTATCGGTGCCATGGCCATTATCGGCTCTATCCAAGACGGCTTAACGGGAGATTATACCCTCCTCGCCATTAAGAGTATTCTGGATTTTATCATCATCTTTATCATGACGGCCAGCTTGGGCAAGGGGGCAGGATTTTCGGCAGTACCGGTTTTGATTTTTCAAGGATTAGTCACTCTTTTGGCGCGCCTGATTGAGCCTCTAATGACGGATCAGGCCCTTGCCAATCTCTCCTTTATCGGCTCCGCCCTCATCTTCTGTGTCGGTGTCAATATCATTTGGGATAGGAAAATCCGAGTGGCCAATATGCTGCCAGCCATCGTGATTGCAGTTATTTGGTCATATTTTACATGATTTGGTTTACATTTACATACTTGATTAGTTGTTTTTTAAAGAACATGTTGATATACTATAAATTGTGATAAAGATGAATGATCTGTCGTTTTAAGGAAGAAGTTTGTCCCGAAAACACGTTAGCAAATAGTGAATGTATAGCTCCGAACGATTCGAACAAACAGGATCATGATGGATTCGTTCATAGCTCAATGGTCGTTGCAATTAGCGAAGATTGAGGAGATATGTGATGGAGATTGCCCATGAAAAGATTGAGTACCCCTATTTTTGCTGCTCTTGGATTTTTCTTGATAGTCTTTGTTGCTCTTAATCAATTCGGTAGAGTTCCAGGGACTAGCTATCAGATTATCTCGGAATTGGTTTTGTATAATCAAGCAACAGAGCAGACCTATGAGTTTGAAAATCATGAAGTGAGAAAGGCTTTTATTCGTCAATTATCGAGTACGTCTAGTCGAGGTTTTCAAGCGTCTGATAGTCGTACTTCTCTCGAAGCAACCTATCATGAAACCATTATGAGTGAAAATCTGATTTCTTCGATTTACGGTGGAGAAGAAGGCAGAATTATGGAGTTTAGTCGTCCTAGAAAAACGGCTTTGGGGAATCTCATTTTTGCTTCAGAAAGCGTTTCTTACCCTGTTTTTGCAAGGAAGTATGGAAACATTCGCTTGGAAACAACGATACTTTGTCAGGAGTTTAGAGTAGAACAGCGGTTAGCGAATCAATCAAACTGGGTAGATTTGGGAATCTATACAGTAAAAAGTCCCAAAGAAACCCGCTATGTACCGATTTATTGGGAGTAGCGATATAAATATAAAAACGGCTCGAGTACGTCTTCGAGCTATTTTTATATGCTTTGATTAATTCATCTAGAGAGTATATGAGGGTAAAAAAGAGCTTGAAAAAACAAGCTCTTGATTATTGCCCTGTTTTTTTTACTGTCTTCGTTCAAACCTTAAAAGGTTAACTTGTCCCAATCCCTTCCAGTCTTCCTCAACTCGCCCGATTTGTTGGAAGCTATTCTTTATCAGTACCTTTTGTGAGGCTTGGTTTTCGGGTAGGACGAGGGCGACGATTTCTTTTATTTGGCATTCTTCTGTCAAGTAATGGCAGAGCAGGCTAACTGCTTGGCTAGCTAGACCTTGATTCCAGAAGGCATGGTGAATCCGATAACCAATGGTCACCGACGCAGACCGTTTCTTGTGGTTAAAAACTTCCAAAATGCCAATCAATTTCCTCCCGCATTCTACTCCTAGAAACAGACGTTTTTTCTTGTCAAAATCTCTTTGGAAATGACCGATGCGCTTGCGGAGAGTTTCTTTATTTTGTGTGGAGGTGTTGGGTGTCATCTGAAAGTGAATGGGGTTGGAATAGATTTCCCAGAGGTCTTCCAAATCGTTTTCTCGGATGAGGCGTAGGCATAAGGTTGCGCTAGTAAGGCGTGGAATGTTTTGGAACATAATTTCTCCTTTATAAAACAGAAGAGTTTGGGCTCCCAAACTCTTGCTGATTATTTTAATGTTCTTTTTTCTTAGTCCATGCGCCGACAAAACCAATCAAAGTGAGACCAAGCAGACTAAGCATAGAGGTAGCTTCTCCTGTTGCAGGGAGTGTCTTGGTGCTCGCTTGTGAATGTGGACTAGCCAATTTATGTTGTGGAGCAGGAGCTGGTGGATTTACCGCTGGAAGAGTAATTCGTTGACCAGATTCGAGTACAATATCTTGACCTGTGTTACCTTGATCTGACTGCTGTTCATCTGGAGTCACTACTTTAGGTTCAGTATAGACGAATTTGAACTCACCGAACCCTTCGCTGGCAGTTGAAGCCTGTAGGTAGACAATACCTTCTTGGTCAGCAACTAGAGCTTTCGCACGATCTGCTGTCAAGAAGCGGAGGTCGAGTCCCTTGATGCTATCTGTAAAGGTCCAGTTATTGTCTGCTGTAGGGTTGATAACTTTCTCAGCGATAATATAATTGATGATGGCTTGGCGGTTTTCCAGGTTGAGCAAGTAGTTGACAGAAGCTTCGCGGACCCCAGGGAAAGTACCGTTTGCACGGTAGTTGTTGGTCACGACGATGAATTCTTGATCAGCCGTCACATCTTGCCCATTGTATTGCAGATTCCGAACTCTGCTGGCAGTTTCGTTGACTACCTTACCATTACGATCGTATTTATTTGGTTGCGTAATATCGTACTGATAAGTTACTCCGTCAATAACGTCAAAATTGTAAGTGCGGAAATCTGTGTTGACTAGGTTTTGTGGTTCTGTTGAGCTTGGGTCAACCTGGTTGAATTGCCCTGCGGACATTTCCAACCATTCTTTGAGTTGGGCACCGTTGACTTTCAAGATGGCTACAACGTTGTCGTAGAGGTAAAGGTCTGCTACGTTCTTGATGGCGATTGGGCCGGCAGGAATATCTGTATAGGCTGAAGCATCGCCTCGAGTACCAGCCTTAAATGGTGCAGCCGCAGATAGGATTGGTAGATTAGCTTCTGAAGTACCCGCCAACTGTTGTTTTGCATACCAAATTTGTGCATTGTTAACAATCTGTACAGAAGGATCATCTTGAACAAGGGCAAAGAAGCTGTTGATTGGAGCAGTTGTTTCACCGACTTGTTGGCGCACATAGTTGATGGTTTCGTTATGGGCTTCTTTAGCAAGGTCGATGATGCGACCATCTGCTACAGATGATTTTGTATCAATTTTACGAATAGCTGCTTTGCTAGAAGTAGTTGTCCATTTGCCATCTTTAAAGACCAGATTGAGGTCGATGACGCCGAGGTGATCACCGTATTTACCCGCCATGGTGACAGGAGTACCGTTGATTTTACCATTTGTATCATCCACGCCAGAATATTTAGCGTAGAAGCTTGGTTTTTCGGCAGTTCCTGGGAATTCTGCGTGGGAGTGACCTGTGATGACCGCATCAACTCCTGACAGGCTGGCGATTTGGTAACCGACATTTTCCTCGCCGACTTCATATTGGTCATCGCCGATACCTGAGTGGGAAAGGACCAGAACGATGTCTGCGCCATTTTCTCGCATGGTTGGGATAATATCGCGAACGGCTTCAACTGCATCACGGACAATCACTTTTCCTTCTAGATAAGCTTTGTCCCAGTTGAGAATTTGAGGGGGAACAATTCCTGTAACACCGACATTTAGTGTAACATTTTTACCCTCGGTGTCTGTGAATGTCTTTTTCACAATGGTATAAGGGGTATAGAGAAAGTCTTTCGTAGTCGGATCGAGGACATTGGCATTGACTAGAGGCATGTTGGCTGTACGAATTACTTTTTCGAGGTAGGCAAGGCCGTAGTTAAATTCGTGGTTGCCAAGTGTACCGACATCAAATCCCAGAGTCTCTAAGGCGGCGTACATAGGATGTTGTTCGCCTTCTTCAATAGGATCAACGATAGACTTGTAATTTCCAAGAGGAGTACCTTGAATGGTGTCTCCATTATCTACCAATACAACATTTGGATTTTCTTTTTTTGCCTCTTCGATAAGAACAGCTGTTTTTGCCAGACCCAGCGTTTCCACTGGTTTATCTTGGTAATAGTCATAGTTGACCAAGTTCGTATGGAGGTCAGTTGTTGCGAGAATGCGAACATCAACAGTTTGTCCTTCAACAGGCTGGCTAGTTTCAGTTGCAGCAGGAGTGACCGTGCGTGCTTCTGAAGCAGTTGTGTCAGTTGTCTCGCTCGTAGGATCACTAGTTTCAGCTGTCTCGGAAGAGCTTGGATTTTCAGCTTCGGTAGTGGCAGGAGCAGGAGATTCTGTACTATCAGCTTTCTCTGTGGTGTCAGTTTCAACTGGTACAGCCTGACTTGCTTCTGTTGAAGAAGCTGGAGTTGTGTTGAGAATCTCTTCGGCTTGAGCTAATTTTGGATTGCTTGCAGCTAAGAGAGCTAGTGTGAGTGCTACGGCACACTTACTGAAACGAAAATTCATAAGAATCCTCCATTTTCTTTTTGTAATAATCTTCTACAATCATTATACAGCTAAGAAATGCAAAATTCAAGACTAATTCTGAACGTTCGTTTGAAAAATGAGTGAAAACAACGAGAAAACAAAAGAAAACAAGAACGTTCGTTGAATCTGAACTTGGTTTAGATTGTTTGTAATTAGTAGTCTTATGTTAGATTCCTTTTTCTTTTTTCGTGAAAATGGTAGAATAGTAGGAAATATAAGAGGAAGAGTAGAGATATGAAAGAAATTAACTACACTGGGGAGGAAGTGGTTGCCTTGACAGCCACCTATTTACCGGAAGAAGATGTTATATTTGTCAAGAAAGCTTTGGATTTTGCGACAGAGGCACACAAGTCCCAATTTCGTAAATCGGGCGAGCCCTATATTGTACACCCGATCCAGGTAGCAGGTATTTTAGCAGGACTCAAGCTGGATGCTGTGACGGTTGCCTGTGGTTTCTTACATGATGTGGTTGAGGATACGGATGTAACCTTGGATGATATGGAGGCTGAATTTGGTCCAGAGGTTCGCCATATTGTCGGTGGTGTGACCAAGCTGGGTAAGGTTGAGTATAAGTCACATGAGGAGCAGCTGGCTGAAAACCACCGAAATATGCTGATTGCTATGTCTCAAGATATGCGGGTAATTCTGGTCAAATTAGCCGACCGTTTACATAACATGCGGACTCTTAAGCACTTGCGCAAGGACAAGCAGGAACGTATTTCACGTGAAACAATGGAAATCTATGCACCGCTTGCCCACCGTCTAGGTATTTCTTCTATCAAGTGGGAATTGGAAGATATGTCTTTCCGCTATCTCAATGAGATTGAATTCTACAAGATTACTCGAATGATGAGCGAGAAGCGTCGTGAACGGGAAGAGTTGGTCAATGAAGTTGTTGATAAGCTAAGAGACTATACAGAAGAGCGTCATCTACATGGTCAGATTTACGGTAGACCCAAGCATATTTACTCTATCTATCGCAAAATGCACGATAAGAAAAAGCGGTTTGATCAACTCTATGACTTGATTGCCATTCGTTGTATCATGGATACTCCGAGCGATGTCTATGCTATGTTAGGGTATATTCATGAATTGTGGAAACCTATGCCAGGTCGCTTCAAGGACTACATTGCCAACCAAAAAGCTAACGGCTACCAGTCTATTCATACCACGGTTTACGGACCGAGAGGTCCAATCGAGTTCCAAATTCGGACCATGGAAATGCATCAGGTGGCGGAATACGGGGTGGCAGCTCACTGGGCTTACAAGCGTGGTGGCAAGGCAACTGCCAGTGAAAAAGAGTTGCGCTGGATTAACAACCTGATTGAACTCCAAGAAGGAGCTGGGGATGCGCAAACCTTTGTAAATTCTGTCAAGGACGATATTTTTACAGAGCGTATTTACGTTTTCACGCCAGATGGTGCGGTGCGTGAATTGCCTAAGGACTCCGTACCGATTGACTTCGCCTATGAAATTCATACCAAGGTCGGCGAGCGGGCGACAGGTGCCAAGGTCAACGGCCGTATGGTGCCTCTGACAACCAAGCTTAAGACAGGCGATCAGGTGGAAATCATTACCTCAGCCAACTCTTTCGGTCCAAGTCGTGACTGGGTCAACCTGGTTAAAACTCACAAGGCTCGCAATAAAATCAAGCAGTTCTTCAAGAATCAGGACAAGGAATTGTCTGTTTCAAAAGGGCGTGAGATGCTTCAGAACCTACTCCAAGAAAATGGCTACGTTCCCAACCAATACCTGGACCGTCGTCACATGGATGAGGTCCTGCAAAAGACCAGCTATAAGACCGACGAATCCCTTTTTGCGGCAGTTGGTTTTGGAGAAGTTTCTGCCATATCAATCTTTAACCGTCTGACAGAAAAAGAGCGTCGCGAAGCTGAGCGGGCTAAGGCCAAAGCTGTCGCGGATGAATTGGTCAACGGTGGCGAAGTCAAACACGACAACAAAGATAGTTTGAAAATCCGTCACGAAGGTGGCGTGGTTATTGAAGGTGCGTCAGGCTTGCTGATACGGATTGCCAAATGTTGTAATCCAGTACCTGGCGATGAAATTGTCGGCTATATCACCAAGGGGCGTGGGGTAGCTGTTCACCGTGTAGACTGTATGAACCTCAAGAGTCAGGAAAACTATGATGTCCGCCTGATTGATGTGGACTGGGAGGATGAGAATTCGACCAAGGAATACATGGCAAACATTGACATCTACGGTCTCAACCGCTCAGGTCTTCTCAACGATGTTCTCAAGGTTTTGACCAATGCCAGCAAGAACATTTCTTCGGTCAATGCCCAGCCAACAAAGGATATGAAGTTTGCGACCATCCACGTTTCCTTTGGTATTTCCAACCTGGCAACCTTGACCAGTCTGGTGGACAAGATCAAGTCGGTGCCAGAAGTTTACTCAGTGAAAAGGACCAACGGATAAGATGAAAATTGTATTACAACGTGTATCGCAGGCCAGTGTGACCATCGAAGGAAGTATCCATGGGCAAATTGAACAAGGGCTTTTGCTCCTAGTCGGTGTGGGGCCAGATGACAGCCAGGAAGACCTGGACTATGCTGTTCGAAAAATTGTTAATATGCGGATTTTTTCAGATGAGGCAGGTAAGATGAACAAGTCCGTTCAAGATATAGGGGGCAAGATTTTATCCATTTCCCAGTTTACCCTTTTTGCGGACACCAAAAAGGGCAATCGCCCTGCTTTTACAGGAGCGGCAGCTCCTGCCCTAGCCAGCCAACTCTATGATGCTTTTAACAAAGCCCTGTCAGCCTTTGTGCCTGTTGAAGTAGGCGTTTTTGGGGCGGATATGGCGGTCAGTCTGGTCAATGATGGGCCGGTGACCATTGTTTTGGATACGAAAAATAAGTAAAACTTTTGGCAATGGTATGTACTCTAGTTGTGTATTTTGATATACTAATATTGAAAAAATAGGTATGGAGGCTGCTATGAAAAAATTGCTCACAAATCATTTCTTTTATTTGACGACTGCATTTCTTTTGATTTTAGTGATTTACTTTAGTGGAATAGATAAACGTTGGATTATTTTGGCAAGTTTTCTTTATTTCATTCCATCGCAGATTTTATACCGTCGTCGCCTAAAAGAGCGACTCCAAGAAAACCAGCCCAAGTAGGCTGGTTTTTTGATGTATAAATTGGACTACAATTCTTTATTAAATATGCTATAATAGTTTTTGCAGAAAAGTAAAGACGGTGGCTCTGATTTCTGAAAGGTAGGTGGGAGCGGTACAGAACTCAACTAGTAGAAAATGAGTTCGTCTTACCGCCCCCGCACAGTTGATTAGGTCAGATTTGGAGTGCGAAGCACGAACAAATCTGCCAATCAACCACTGCGCTGAGATGTTGACGAGAATTAAGAGAAGTGGAATGGAACTTTTTGTTCTACTCTGCAAATCATCAAAATCTAACAGAAAGGCTAGCCCAAGCCAGCTGGTAAGTGAACTTACTCATCTGGCAACGACAAATCCTATAAGATTTGTCTAGGGCTCGCACTAGCTCGAGTTTTGAAAAATATCGTTTCAAAACTCTCACGTCGGAGGTTATTGCTTGTCAACCTTTGAGGTGCTGACACTCATGTTTGTAGCTGGTAACTTTGTTATCGCTCTCGTGATGTTAGTTCTTGAATTGGTAAAAACAACAAAAAAATAACCGTCTATAACTTTGGCAGGTTAACGGCTATTTTTTAATAATTTATAACAAGCCACCGTCTTAAACGGTTCTGCAAGGGGTAGTTGTTTCCAGCAACTACCTTTTTCTATGTTTATTATACATCGGTAGGTCTATCAAGTCAAGTTGGACATTTATCTTTTACCTGAATATGCTATAATAATGATTATAACTTACAAAAAGTTTAGGAGATAGCGATGCTTAATATTTTTGTATTAGAAGATGATTTTTTTCAGCAGAGTAGGTTAGAAAATGCTATTAGGCGGTGTGTTGAAGAAACGTCTGTAAGATATAAATTCCTAGAAGTTTTTGGTAAACCAAATCAGTTATTGGAATCAATTGAGGAAGCAGGCAATCACCAATTTTTCTTTTTAGATATTGAAATAAAAGGCGAAGAAAAGAAAGGAATGGAAATCGCTAAAGAAATTCGTGCTCGCGATCCCTACGCTGTTATTGTCTTTGTAACAACTCACTCAGAATTTATGCCGGTAACGTATCGTTATCGGGTTTCTGCTTTAGATTTTATAGATAAAGGCCTGGGGGATAGTGACTTTCAAAAGGCAGTATCAGATGTATTAGTGCATGCTTTTGAAAATATTGATCATACTGTAGCTGAAAATTCTTTTGTATACAAAACTGAAACTGCTCATATTCAAGTTCCTTTTAGTGACATCCTTTATTTTGAAACATCATCAACAATACATAAAGTCATTTTAAAAACGAAAACAGGTCAGACTGAGTTTTACGGGAAGGTATCCGATATAGCGAAAGCTGACGAACGACTTTACCAGGCACACCGTTCTTGTGTAGTGAATCCTTTAAATATAACGAAGTTGGACAGAGCAAACCACATTGCCTATTTTGAGAATGGAGATTCTTGTTTTGTTTCTCGTTTGAAGCAGAAGAAACTTGCAGATTTGCTGGAGATTAAATGATGAATATTTTTATATCTCCTTTTTATGATACGGTCTTCTTTATTGACATGCTGATTCGTTTGATGATTCTTCAACAAATCAGTGGTTTATTTTTGAGCAATTGGAAAAAATGTTGGATTGCTTTTCTTTTAACTGGTTGTCAAATAATTTTTTATGATGTTTCTTTATTATTTGAGCCGTTCTCTTTTTTGGTTGTTCTCCCTTTTTTAAAAACAAATTGGAATAATACTCAAAAAATATTTTATGGCTTATTACCATTTGTAATCGGGGATATGTTTCAACGTATTATCGGTTTATACTTAAGATTTGTATTTCAATTGAACTATTCTAGTTTAGGGTTACTATTTGATATAGTTTTAACCTTACTTCTTATACCTTTTTATCGGTTATTTTTTAAAGGATTAAGAATTGAGGCAAAAGATTTAAAAGTAGATACATTAGACAGAGAACTGAGAAAGATATTTTGGTGGTTCAATGTTTCATTCATTACTTATTTTTTACTTGTGAGAACAACGGCTCAATTTGAGTTTTTAAGTATAAATAATAAAATTACTATAAATTGGGATCCTTATTATGTTCGAACAAATATTTTGTTGGTATATTTTATAATATTTGTTGTTAGTCTATTGTATTTAAACTATAAAAAGAAAGAAAAAAGTGATAGAGAATTCCAAGAATTGAAGGATAAACAAATTATTGATTTGGGACGCTATAGTCGTCATGTTGAGTCACTTTATAAAGAAATTCGAAGTTTCCGACATGACTACACTAATATTCTTGTTAGTCTGAATGAAGCAATTAAGGAAGAGGATATTGTTGCGATTCGTTCAATTTATCAGGAAGTGATAGCAGATTCTGATAGAAAATTCTATGATGGAAAGTACGATATAGCTAGATTATCCAATATACAAAATCCTGCTGTGAAGAGTTTGCTGTCATCTAAGATGTTGGAGGCACAAAAAAAAGGTATTGCAATTTCTGTGGAAGTAGATGCTGAAATTGAACCACCTGCTTTAGAGTTGATAGAATTCATAACGATTCTGTCTATTTTATTAGATAATGCTATCGATGCTGCAGAGCAGTGTACAAATGGAAATATTGTATTTGCCTACTTCCAGGAATATGACCGAAAAATTGTGGTTGTAGAAAATACTACTGTCGAAGATAAGGTAGTAACAAGTCATATCTTTAAGTATGGTCACTCTACAAAAGGAGATAATCGAGGAATTGGCTTGGCTAATGTAAAAGCTATTTTAGATAACTATCCTAAATTTTCTATATCGACGAACAGTAGCAATCATCGATTTGTTCAGGAGTTGGTGTTTATAGATTAAGATTTATAGATGCAAGTCCAGTCGAAAGGCTGGATTTTTTTGCATTTTCTCGAAAAAATGGTCATTCATTACAAAATATCGACCGTTCATGACATGGCTGAAAAAATCAGGGTGAGTTAGATTATACTAAAATAGGAAAAACAATTGTGTAGCAGTAATATACACTGGAGGTACTATATATGAAGGAAAATAATTCAAGGAAAAAACAATTGATATTCTTTCGATTTTGGGCTGGTCAACTTCCTCTAATTGTTTTATTTGTTCTCTATATGATGAGAGAGGTCATATCTCTTCAAATCTTATGGTGTGTGACAATTGGAATGTGTATGTCTACTTCTTTCGTCGTCAATTATTATTTTATGAAAGAAGTAAGAAAGCAGGGAGAACATACAGTGAGGGAGCTTACTTTGTACTTGCAACAGTTAGGTTTCATAGTCTTATTTTCAATCATAGGACTAGTAAGTTTGTATAGAGGTTTGACTGCAGAATATTTCTACCAGAAAATAATCAGTTTTATCGGATTCATCATAGCAATTACTTTTTTAATCTTGCTCTGTTGGGGAATTCGTGCTATGAAAGATTGGAAAAAGAATAAGTAGTATTTGAAATAACATCTAGTAAAAACAGTTTAATAACATTGACAGGAGGAATGAATGGTTGATTTTTTCAGCTTCCATTTTGCAGTGGATTTATGAATAGAAAGCTATTATTTTTTATTTTATTTTTTATGAATGTTTCCCTAGTTGTCTATTATTACCTCGAAAGTAAGGTGCTTTCTGTAAAAGACTGGATTATTATTGGCACTTGGTTGATTATTTTGAGTCAAATCAATAAAAATGCTAAATAAATGGAGTGTCGTTCGACAATACATTAGAAACAAGAAAAATTAGGATTGAAATATCTGAAGAAAGTGTGGGTGAGAATATGAAAACAATAAAATCCATCGGTTTAGCAGTGGGTACCTTGCTTCTCACTTTGCTCATTCAATTTCCGGCTTATGTGGGGATAACAGCCTTTCAAGAGAGTGTGCTACTAAAACTTACAGTCATGACAGGGCTTGGTCTTGCAATATTGGCACTACTTTCTGTCATCAGACGAGGAATGGTGAAGAATCAAGTCTTTTCAAGAGAGAAGCTGAATATTTTTAAAATAGTCGGTATGACAGCGTTGGTATTTACTGGACAAACTTGCCTGAACCTCCTTTGGTAGTATTTGGGTCTTAGCTAGTGATTCTATAGTCATTTAGTTTATCTTTGATTACTTCGTTAACTCGCTTTGCCGTACTCCAGTACAGCCTGCTGCTCGTTGCCTTGTACTAAAAGCAAACTAAACGACTATAACGCCTTGGATACAGTCAATCAGTTAAATTCGGAAAATTTTAGGGTGATGGCTCTCTCAGTTGTCTTGTTTGCTCCAGTTTTAGAAGAGTTTCTATACAGAGGAATTTTGTTAGAAAAGACAGCCCAGTATTTTCCTAAGTATCCTCAAATGGTCATCGTATTTTCTGCCCTTCTATTTGCCTATTGTCATACTTTTGGGGGGTTCAGTAGCATTTTTAGGGCACTTTATAACAGGGGCTTATCTGGTCTATCTGTATATGTGCAATAGACGAATGACGGATACTATCCTTGCACATAGCTTCTATAATGCCTCCATTTTACTCCTCCAAATTTTATTTGGTTTGGTGCGGATTGGTGGATAAAAATTGACAGTAGACATTTTTGGGAAATGCCTGTATACTAAGATGAAGTTGGTAACTTTATAATTGCTAACTATCAAGTGCAGGGGTGATTAGGAATATGAGAAAATTTTTTCAAGACCTTAATCAAGAGTATCTGGAAACCAGAAGTTCAGTTGGAGAAGATTGGCTGGAGTGGGTTATCCAGAGAAAGATGACCTGGGGCATGCGGTGGGGGTTGGTAGGGATTCTCATGTTTGTCTTGCAGCCTTTAACCTATAACCCTCACTTTCTATTGGGCTGTTTTTATATAGGTTTCCTACTTTGGTTAGTGTATGTATGTGGGCAACTATTTTTTGCAGCCAGATCTATTTTCCGTAATTTGAAAAAGAGGTAACTATTTATTTTAGAAGAAAAAATCGCTCAGCTTGTTTAGGCTGGGCGATTGCTTTTTTCGATGAATAATTGTTGAGCGATGGCTGTTGGGACGGCGAGCTCTTTGTCCTTGTACTGGATGGTGATGGTTTGGGCAAAGTGGTCGAAGTCTGTGACAGTTAGTAAATCGCCGACAGCTAATTCATGTTGTTCCAAGTACTGAAGGAGTTGATAGAAGTCATGGATACGGACAAGCTGGTAGTTCCCTGTCTCAGTTAGCTGTGACAGCCGTGTCTGGTAGCGTTCGATGAGCGGTTGTCCTGCTTGAGGAATGCTTCCCCCGTGAGGACAAGTTTGAGGCTGTTCCAGTAGCAGGTCTAGGCGATTGATAAAGTGATCTGAAACGGTGTGTTCTAAAATTTCAGCCTCTTCATGTACTTCTTCTGGGGAGTAGCCAAGTTGCTCAACTAAGAATACTTCAATCAAGCGGTGTTTGCGATAGAGGCTGGCTACCATTTCGAGGGCGGTTTGGCTGAGGAGATAACCTGCCTTGGCATCCTTAGAAATGAGTTCTTCGGCTACCATTTTTTTGAGCATTTCAGAAACGGCTGGTGCGGAGAAGGCCATCTTCTCTGCGATGAGTTTATTGGTAATTTTTTGGTCTAATTGACCCAGTTCATAAATACATTTTAGGTAATCTTCTTTGTTTGGTGTCATGAGAACTCGCTTTCTACTGAGACTATTATATCAAAAAATTTAAAAATCAGTTGACAAAATGATTTTTTTAGATTAATCTAATTATAAAGTTAGGTATGCTTAATAAAAATAAAAGGAGAACCTATATGAAGAAAATATTGTTCAGTTTTGCTCTGCTATTGTCCCTAATAGGACTAGGAGCTTGTCGTCCATCGCAAACCACAGAAGGCTCTAGTAAGCCAAGAGTGGCTGTGACTACTTCCTTCCTCAATGACATGGTCTATCAGTTGGCAGGCGATGAGGTGGAACGTGATTTGCTGATTCCAGCAGGAGAAGACCCTCATTTGTACGTAGCCAAATCTAGTGATTTATCAAAATTACAAAAGGCTGACCTTGTTCTCTACCACGGTTTGCACTTTGAAGGTAAAATGGTTGAAGCTTTGGAGAAGACCGGAGTAGCTGTTTCTAAAAACTTTAATGCAAAAGACTTGAATACGATGGATGAGGATGGGGAAGAAATTGTCGATCCGCACTTTTGGTTTTCAATTCCCTTGTACAAGTCAGCTGTAGCTGTAGCTTCAGAGGAACTACAAAAACTCTTGCCTGCTAAAGCTGAGATGATTCAGAAAAATACAGAAAAATACCAAGCGCAGCTAGATGATTTGCATGCCTGGGTAGAAAAAGAATTAAGTGTGATTCCAAAAGAAAGTCGCTATTTGGTAACGCCACATGATGCCTTTAATTACTTTGCTGCTAGTTATGACTTCACTCTCTATGCTCCTCAAGGAGTGAGCACCGACTCAGAAGTGGCTAATAGTGACATGATTGAGACAGTTAACCTAATCATTGACCATAATATCAAGGCTATCTTTACAGAGTCTACAACTAATCCAGAACGCATGGAGAAATTGCAAGAGGCAGTAAAAGCCAAAGGCGGTCAGGTTGAAGTTGTTACAGGCGAAGGTAAGGAGTTGTTCTCAGATTCCTTGGCACCAGAAGGCGAGGAAGGGGATACCTTTATCGACATGTACAAACATAATGTTAAACTGATGGTTAAATATCTGAAATAGTACAGATCCAACGGACTTGCTATTCAATGAAGACTAGAGAAATTGCCGAAGGTAGAGTTGATAGGTACCAATATGAGGGACAATCAATTGTTTTGAGCACAAGCAGTATAGGACTCTTTTCATAGGAGGTGGCAACGCTTGGGGGAGGATAGGCGTTAGTAGCAAATCTGAGGTCCTTGACTAGAAATACTGTTTGTAGACCTCGGTGCTGTTGGTTCACAGCGGGACTTTATATATCAGTAGTCTGTGCGTGAATAGGGATTTCAAATGAGTAGTAAAAAGGACTCGGTCTAGGTCGAGTTCTTTCCGTTTTTGGACCATTTTTAACAGAATTATAAACATACAATTGAAAGAAGCATTGGTGCTCTGCGAAAATCAAATTCATATACTGATGTGTTGAAATGAGTGAGGTATAGGGTTTGCCAGCAATTTGTTGGTACGTATCTTAATCTTATCGACTTTCTCAGCTTGGTAGGTTGGTCTGATTTTGATTTTCATTGAGTATGAATGAGGTATATCATTTTTTAAAATAGGAGGAAATATGTCAGCAATCATTGAATTAAAAGATGTTAATTTAGCATATACAGCCAGCCAGACCTTGGCTTTAGAAGATGTTAATTTGGTGATTCCCAGAGGGAGTCGGACGGCTATTGTTGGACCAAATGGTGCTGGGAAGTCCAGTCTATTCAAGGTCATTTTGGGGTTGGAAAAACCTGACACAGGACAGGTTCGTTTGCTTGGTCAGGAGGCAGGTCTAGAGAGGGTGATTGCTCAAAAAGTAGCCTATATTCCCCAATCCAGTCAAGTAAACTGGCAATTTCCTGCAACAGTTTTTGAAATTGTTCTGATGGGACGCTTCGCTCATAGTAAGGGAATGTTTAGAAGACCGACTAAGGCTGATAGACAGATTGTTGAGCTGGCTCTAGAGCGGTTAAAAATTGCGGATTTACGCCATCGTCAGATTGATCAGCTTTCAGGTGGGCAGCGTCAGCGGGTATTTTTAGCGAGAGCCCTGGCACAGGAAGCAGAATTGTACCTTATGGATGAACCTCTGGCAGGGATTGATCAGGCAACAGAAATCATGATCATGGATATGCTCAAGGAGTTCCAATGTGAAGGGAAAACTTCCATTGTCATTCATCATGACTTAACGACGCTGGATGCCTACTTTGATCACCTTGTCTGGCTTCATAAGCATGTGATTGATTCTGGTCCGATGGATGAGACTTTGACAAGTGAGAATTATCAGGCAACCTACGGTATAGGAAATGGGCTGTTTCTAGGAAATGCCAAAGGAGGCAGTCATGTTTGAGGTTTTCAAAGAATATTCTTTCTGGACAGTTGCTTTAGGGACCGTTAGCCTAGCTGTGGCAGCCAGTACTATCGGAAGTATATCTGTTCTTACTAAACAGAGTTTGCTTGGGGATGCTCTTGGGCATGCTTCTTATCCTGGAGTGATTGTCTCTTTCATGATTTTTCAGTCGCGACATCCTCTCTACTTGCTGTTAGGAGCAGTGTTGTCAGGCTACCTTTCTTATGCACTTGTCCATTGGCTGCGTCGAAAAGGTGGTCACAGTCTAGTCAATGCCCTTTCATTGGTGTCTGCTTCTTTCTTTGGTTTGGGAATGGTCTTGAAAAATGCTATTCAGGGAAATGAAGTCTTTGCAGGTGCTTCCCAAGCTGGATTGCAAACCTATCTATTTGGACAGGCAGCCTTTATTCAGCTGGATGATGTGATACTCATCGGACTCATTTCCCTATTGGCTTTGGTATTGTTTGCTTTCTTTTATCAAGACTATAAGCTGTATCTGTTTGATCAAACTTTTGCAAGGGTCATTGGTGTTCGTGTAAAGTACTTACAGCAGTTGACGATGTTTTTGATGATTTGTCTAATTGCAGTAGGATTAAAGTTAGTCGGGGCTATTTTGATGAGTAGTTTTTTGATTGCACCAGCTGTCTTTGGCTTGATGCTGGGAAAATCGTATCACAAGAGTCTGTTACTGGCAGGAATCGTTGCAATTGGGTCGGCTTTTGTAGGGACTTGGATTAGTTCTAGTGTATCGGGTTTGTCGACCGGACCGACTATTATCGTCTGTCTGACAGGTCTGACCCTGTCTGCATTTGTGTATGTTACCTATGTCAGAAAGGAGAATGGTCGTGTTTGAAGTATTACTCATTTTGATGGTTATTGCTAGTTCTTGTGGCTTGCTCGGCTCGATACTGGTTGTAAAAAATCAATCGATGCTGGCAGATGCGCTATCGCATTCTGTCTTGCTTGGGATTGTTCTGGGATTTTTTATTAGTCACAGTTTGGATTCGCCGTTGCTAATAGTTGGTGCCAGTCTGTTTGGGTTATTATCGGTTCTTGCCATTGACCGTCTGCATAGTCGAAAGATAGCGCATGATGCCGCAACAGGTCTGGTTTTTTCTTTCTTTTTTGCGGTGGCGGTTTTGCTTATCTCTCTTTTTGCTCGCAATGTTCACTTGGATGTGGATCTGGTTTTGCAGGGGGAAGTACTTTTTGCTCCGCTCCATCGTATGGATGTTCTAGCCTGGTCATTCCCTGTTAGTCTGGTCAAGTCGAGTTTGGCTTGGTTGGTTATCGTTCTATTTTTTGCTTGGGCTTACCATCGTTTACAAGTGTACCTATTTGACAGCAACCATGCTCGTTTGTCTGGCTTACGAACAAGGATTTTAGAAATGGTTATTTTGATTCTAGTTTCCTTAACTACTGTTCTGGCCTTTGAAGCGATTGGCTCGATGACTGTTATTGTTTTCTTGGTGGCACCAAGTATGGCTGCCCTACGTTGGGTCAAATCCTTCTGGCAATTGCTTCTTTTAGGGCAAGGTATCGCTATTCTAACGGTTGTGCTTGGTTTTTTAGTAGCCAATCAATTGGATTTAACCCTGTCAGGGACCTGTGCCGTTGTCAGCCTTCTTGTGGTTTGCTCGAGTATTATTCTAAAAAATACTTGGTCACGGTCATCTGATAAGTGAAATTGTCAGAATTTTTTGTTATTATAGTCATTAAGAAAGACAAAGGAGAAAATCAATGACACGTTTACAAGATGATTTTTACGAATACGTCAATGGTGAATGGGCAAAAACAGCCGTGATTCCAGATGATAAGCCAAGAACAGGTGGTTTCTCAGACCTGGCGGACGAGATTGAAAAGCTCATGATTGACACGACCAATGCTTGGTTAGCGGGAGAAAACGTCCCAGAAGATAGCGTTTTGCAAAACTTCGTGGCCTTCCACAAACAAGTAGCCGACTATGAAACCCGTGACCGTTTGGGAGCAGAACCGGCACAAGCCTTGATTGCAGAGTACAAGGCTCTCAACTCTTTCGAAGAATTTGCCAGCAAGCTGGCAGAATATGAGTTGGCCGGTAAGCCAAACCTCATGCCTTTTGGTGTGGCACCTGACTTTATGGATGCGACAACCAATGTTCTGTGGGCAGATTCTCTAGGCATTATCTTGCCAGATACGACCTACTATGAAGAAGGCCATGAAAAAGGAGTGGAATTGCTTAAAATGTGGAGAGAGAGTCAAGAAGCTCTCTTGCCTAAGTTCGGTTTCAGCGATGAGGAAATCAAGGACCTCCTAGATAAACGTTTGGAATTGGATGCCAAGGTTGCTAAGTATGTTCTTTCAAATGAAGAGGGGTCTGAGTATGCCAAACTCTATCATCCGTATGAGTGGGCAGATTTTACTACCTTGGCACCAGAGTTGCCATTGGATGCTTTCTTTACAGCTATTTTAGGGCAAACGCCAGACAAGATTATCGTGCCTGAGGAACGCTTCTGGCAGGCTGCCAAGGACATTTACAGTGCGGATAACTGGGAACTTTTGAAAGCGACCTTGATTTTGAAAGCGGCAGGAGCTTATACAGCCTTCCTGTCGGATGAAATCCGTATTTTAGCAGGAGCCTACAGCCGTGCCCTTTCTGGTACACCGCAGGCTCAAAATCAAGAAAAAGCAGCCTACAATCTGGCACAAGGTTACTTTAACCAAGCCCTCGGTCTTTGGTATGCTGGCGAAAAATTCTCACCAGAAGCCAAGGCCGATGTGGAAGCAAAAGTTGCTAAGGTGATTGAGGTCTACAAGTCTCGTCTGGAAACGGCAGACTGGTTGGCTCAGGAAACGCGTGACAAGGCTATTGTCAAACTCAATGTTATCAAGCCTTACATCGGCTACCCAGAAGCCTTGCCAGAGCGTTACTATAAGAAAATTGTTGACCCAAGCAAGTCCTTGGTGGAAAATGCCATCGAACTAAACAAGATTGACATTGCTCATGGTTGGAGCAAGTGGAACAAGCCTGTGGACATTAAGGAATGGAGCATGCCAGCTCACATGGTCAACGCCTACTACAATCCACAGAAGAACTTGATTGTCTTTCCAGCAGCCATTTTGCAGGCGCCATTCTACTCGCTGGAGCAATCTTCATCAGCTAACTACGGCGGTATCGGTGCGGTTATTGCTCACGAGATTTCCCATGCCTTTGACTCCAACGGTGCTTCCTTTGATGAGCATGGTAGCCTTAATAACTGGTGGACAGAGGAAGACTATGCAGCCTTTGAAGCTCGTACTCAGCAGGTCATCGACCAGTTTGAGGGTCAGGATTCTTACGGTGCAAAAATCAATGGTAAGTTGACCGTGTCAGAAAACATTGCCGACCTTGGTGGGATTGCTGCAGCCTTAGAAGCAGCCAAGTCAGAGGAAGACTTCTCCGCAGAGGAATTCTTCACTAACTTTGCTCGCATCTGGCGAATGAAGGCTCGTCCTGAGTACATGCAGATGTTGGCGAGTGTCGATGTCCATGCACCAGGTCACCTACGCACCAACATCCAGTTGCCAAACTTCGATGAGTTCCATGAAACATTTGGCGTTCAAGAAGGCGACGGCATGTGGCGTGCAAAAGAAGACCGTGTGATTATTTGGTAGAAATGGGAAAACAGCTAGTGAAAACTGGCTGTTTTTGTCTTTCCCAATTCCCCCAAAACGTGATATAATAGTAAAGATAATTTATTGACATGGAGAAATGACATGAGCTTCTACAATCACAAGGAAATCGAGCCCAAATGGCAGGAATTTTGGGCAAAAAATCATACCTTTAAGACGGGAACAGATGCAGAAAAGCCAAACTTTTATGCCCTAGACATGTTCCCTTATCCGTCTGGTGCGGGCCTGCACGTTGGTCACCCTGAAGGTTATACGGCGACGGACATTCTCAGCCGTTACAAGCGTGCCCAAGGCTACAACGTTCTTCACCCAATGGGTTGGGATGCCTTCGGTCTGCCTGCGGAGCAATACGCTATGGATACGGGAAATGACCCAGCTGACTTTACAGCAGAAAACATTGCCAACTTCAAGCGTCAGATTAACGCCCTTGGCTTTTCTTACGACTGGGACCGTGAGGTTAATACGACTGACCCTAACTACTACAAGTGGACCCAGTGGATTTTTACCAAGTTGTATGAAAAAGGCCTAGCCTACGAGGCAGAAGTGCCTGTAAACTGGGTGGAGGAATTGGGAACAGCTATCGCCAACGAAGAGGTCCTTCCTGACGGAACCTCTGAACGTGGTGGCTACCCAGTTGTCCGCAAGCCAATGCGTCAATGGATGCTGAAAATCACTGCATACGCAGAGCGTTTGCTCAATGACCTGGAAGACGTTGATTGGCCAGAGTCAATCAAGGATATGCAACGCAACTGGATTGGTAAGTCAACTGGTGCCAATGTGACCTTCAAAATCAAGGACACAGACAAGGACTTCACTGTTTTCACAACTCGTCCAGATACCCTTTTTGGTGCGACCTATGCTGTCCTTGCCCCTGAGCATGACTTGGTCGATAGCATTACATCGCCTGAGCAGGCAGAAGCTGTGGCAGAGTACAAACGCCAAGCTTCTCTTAAATCAGACCTTGCTCGTACAGACCTTGCCAAAGACAAGACAGGTGTTTGGACAGGTGCCTACGCGATTAACCCAGTCAATGGTCGTGAAATTCCAATCTGGATTGCTGATTATGTCCTTGCAAGCTACGGAACAGGTGCTATTATGGCAGTTCCTGCCCACGATGAGCGTGACTGGGAATTTGCCAAACAGTTTGGTTTGGACATCATTCCAGTTTTGGAAGGTGGCAATGTAGAAGAAGCACCTTACACAGAAGACGGTGCCCACATCAACTCAGATTTCCTAGACGGTCTGAATAAGGAAGAAGCTATTGCCAAAATGGTGGCTTGGTTGGAAGAAAATGGTCTCGGTCAGGAGAAAATTTCTTACCGCCTCCGTGACTGGCTCTTCAGCCGTCAGCGTTATTGGGGTGAGCCGATTCCAATCATCCACTGGGAAGACGGTACTTCCACAGCAGTCCCAGAAAATGAGTTACCTCTGGTATTGCCAAAAACCTCAGACATCAAGCCTTCAGGTACAGGTGAATCACCACTTGCTAACTTGACAGACTGGTTGGAAGTGGTGCGTGAAGATGGTGTCAAAGGTCGCCGTGAGACCAACACCATGCCACAATGGGCGGGTTCGAGCTGGTACTACCTCCGCTATATCGACCCACACAACGATGAGAAATTGGCAGACGAGGAGCTTCTCAAGGCTTGGTTGCCAGTGGACATCTACATCGGTGGTGCTGAGCACGCGGTCCTTCACCTGCTTTATGCTCGCTTCTGGCACAAGTTCCTCTATGACATCGGCGTTGTGCCGACCAAAGAGCCTTTCCAAAAACTCTTTAACCAAGGTATGATTTTGGGAACTAGCTACCGCGACAGCCGTGGTGCTCTTGTAGCGACCGACAAGGTGGAAAAACGCGATGGTTCTTTCTTCAACATCGAAACTGGTGAAGAGTTGGAGCAGGCACCTGCTAAGATGTCTAAGTCTCTTAAAAACGTGGTCAACCCAGACGATGTGGTTGAGCAGTTCGGTGCGGACACCCTCCGTGTCTACGAGATGTTCATGGGTCCACTTGATGCGTCAATCGCTTGGTCAGAAGAAGGCCTCGAGGGCAGCCGTAAGTTCCTTGACCGTGTTTACCGCCTCTTGACTACTAAAGATATTGTGGCGGAAAATAGCGGAGCGCTTGATAAAGTTTACAATGAAACTGTGAAGACGGTGACAGAACATATTGAAGACCTGAAATTCAACACGGCTATCGCCCAGCTCATGATTTTTGTCAACGCAGCCAACAAGGAAGGCAAGCTCTACGTCGAATACGCCAAAGGCTTTGTCCAATTGATCGCCCCATTTGCACCACACTTGGCAGAAGAACTCTGGCAGGGTCTGACAAATACTGGTCAGTCAATCAGCTATGTCGCATGGCCAACTTATGACGAAAGCAAGCTGGTAGAAAGCGAAGTGGAAATCGTTGTCCAAATCAAAGGCAAAGTAAAAGCTCGCTTGACCGTAGCCAAAGACTTAGCACCAGCTGAACTTGAAAAAGTTGCCCTTGCAGACGAAAAAGTCCAAGCTGAAATCGCTGGGCAAACAGTGGTGAAGGTGATTAGTGTACCGAACAAACTAGTCAATATTGTTGTGAAGTAACCAAATTAGTGAATATCCTAGCGAAATAAATGTAAATAATAAGAAAACGACTTCCGTATTGGAGGTCGTTTTTTTGACAAAAAGTTCGAACACTGTGATTGTTAAGAGATTGCAAGTTATCTGTAATATTTGTTACATTTCTTTAAGCTCTCTGCAAGGATTATCCCTTAGGATAGATAGGGCAGAAAAAACACGAAGGAATCAAATATTATGAGTTATCAAATGATAAAAAAACAATTCAAATTGGGACTGTTTACAGCCCTCATAGGAAATCTTTTATGGTTGGGGATGGTGAATGTCAGTGCAGATGATACAGTTATAAGCGATAGTCCGACAGTATCAGCGTTAACAAAAAAGGTTGAAGCTGCAAAAATAGCAGCCAAAGCTGCTGCAGAAAAAATTGTGGCTGAGAAAGCTGCTGCCGCTGCAAAGGCTGCTTTGGCTACCAATATGGTGTCAGAGGTTGCTGTGGAATATACGGCTAATACCTATCCAGCTGGTCAGTGTACTTGGGGTGCCAAAGAAATGGCTCCTTGGGTTGGGAACTATTGGGGTAATGGTGGAGATTGGGCAGCTAGTGCGGCAGCGCTTGGATATGAAGTAGGAACTACTCCAAAAGTTGGCGCTATTGCTGTATGGACAGATGGAGGCTACGGTCATGTTGCCTATGTAACAGATGTGGCAGCTAACGGGCACATTCAAGTTAAGGAATCAAACTATGGTGGAGTATACTACCCAAGTAATGTCCGAGGTTTCTTTGATCCGACAACGACTAGCGAAGGGACAGTCAGCTATATTTACCCACCAGCTGGAGTATAATTAATATGAGATATAAAGACCGAGTAGGTCTCAGATTGAAGAAAAAGTCCATTTTGGGCAATTTTCTTCAATCTTTTTTCTTTATGTTGAAAATAAAATAACTCTCAGAAACGCCGAAATATCAATGTTTCTAAGAGTTTAATGACTTGCTATCTTTCGCAAACCTCTTCAATTTTTAATATTTTTAGGAGTTTATCTACGTTCTGAGACCGAGTAGGTCTTTTTTTATGCTCCGATACTTGATTAAAATTTTTAATGTCCCCGATAGAAAAAATATATTGGCTGGAAATAGTTATTCATGATACTATTGTAAAATCTGAAAAAGAAAGTGTGTTTTAATTATGAAGAAAATAGCTATGTTTACAAGTTTATTGTTTGCGGGTATCGTGTTAGCAGCATGCAATTCATCTGCAGGTACATCGAATAGTACAGACCAAACCCTCTTGGCACAAATTAAGGAAGAAGGCGTTATTCAAATCGGTACTGAAGGTGCCTATGCTCCTTATTCTTACCACGACGAGAGTGGAAAGTTGGTCGGTTATGATGTAGAAGTAGCTGAAGCCGTTGCTGAGAAATTGGGTGTTAAGGTGGAATTTGTTGAAACAGAATGGGATTCCATGATTGCAGGTTTGGATGCAGGCCGTTTTGATACTATCGCTAACCAAGTCGGTATTACAGATGAGCGTAAGGCAAAATACGATTTTTCAACACCATATACATACATCTATGGAGCTTTGGTAACACAGAAGGATAATACTGACATTACAAGCTTTGCAGATTTATCTGGTAAAAAATCAGCCAACAGCTTGACAAGCAACTGGGCAGATTTGGCGCGTGAAAATGGTGCAGAAGTTGTCGGCGTGGATGGATTCTCTCAGGCAGTTGAATTGTTAAATACAGGTCGTGTGGATGCTACCATCAATGACAACTTGGTGTACTTGGATTATGTGAAACAGCATGCTGATGCACCGATTAAGGTTGTGACCTTGACGGATGACGTATCGACAACAGCCTTCCCAGTTGCAAAAGGAAATGAAGATCTTGTGAAAGAGATTGATGCAGCCTTGGCAGAATTGGCTAGTGAAGGAAAATTAGCTGAAATTTCAAACAAATACTTTGGTGAAGACGTATCAAAAGCTAAGTAATCAGGAGAAACAATGACAGAGAGAGTATGGCAACTATTGCTTGATTCATTTTCACAAATACTTGTTCCAGGATTGTTGGTGACTATCCCACTGACAATCCTGTCTTTTACCTTTGGCTTGTTAATTGCTATTGGGACTGCCTTGGTGCAAATTGCTCAGATTCCCATTCTCAAACAAGTGGCTCGTTTCTATATTTGGGTTGTTCGAGGGACACCACTCTTGGTTCAACTCTATGTGATATTCTTTGGGCTACCAAGTCTAGGAATTGTCTTGGATGCCTTTCCGTCGGCGGTTTTGGTTTTTTCTGTCAATACAGGTGCCTACGCTGCGGAAACCATACGGGCTTCTATCGAGTCCGTGCCTAAGGGGCAGTTGGAGGCTGGCTATTCTGTCGGGATGAGTTTTGCCCAGACCATGCGTCGGATTATTCTCCCACAGGCCTTTCGAGTGGCCTTTCCCCCCTTATCGAATACCTTGATTGGATTGGTCAAGGATACATCGCTGGCTGCCAATATCACGGTCTTGGAGATGTTTATGGCGACTCAGCAGATTGCGGCAAGGACCTATGAACCGTTTGCCCTCTATTGTGAGGTGGCCCTTGTTTATCTACTCTTTTCAACTATTTTGACCAAGCTTCAAGCCTATGGCGAGAAGAAGTTGGCAGTCTATTAGGAGGTTCAGATGATTCAAGCAAATGGAGTAAGGCTGGTCTTCGGTGGTCAGCAGGTGTTAAAAGGCATTGATGTAGAGGTCAATCCAGGTGAGGTGGTCGTCATTTTAGGTCCATCTGGATCAGGAAAAACGACTCTTCTTCGTTCTTTAAACTTTTTGGAAAAAGCTGACGCGGGTCACCTAGTCTTCGGTGAGGACAGCTATGACTTGGCTCAGATGACCAAGAAGGACATTGCAGGTATTCGCAAGCGCACAGCCTTCGTTTTTCAAAACTACAATCTCTTTGCCAATAAGACTGCCTTACAAAACGTGACAGAAGGTTTGATTGTGGCTCGGAAAGTACCCAAACAAGAGGCTGAAAGAATCGGTAAGGCAGCCTTGGACAAGGTGGGACTATCTGATAAATATGGTTTCTATCCAAGCCAGCTGTCCGGTGGTCAGCAGCAACGGGTCGGCATTGCCAGAGCCATTGCGACCAATCCAGAGGTCATCTATTTTGATGAACCAACCTCGGCCTTGGATCCTGAGTTAATTGGTGAAGTCCTGGCTGTCATGATGCAGTTGGCAAAAGAAGGTATGACCATGGTGGTTGTGACGCACGAGATGGGCTTTGCGCGTGCGGTAGCTGATCGAGTCATATTTATGGATGGTGGTCGGATTATCGAAGAAGGTCGACCAGAAGACATTTTTGACCAGCCAAAAGAAGAACGTACTAAGCAATTCTTAGCTCGCATTCAAAAGGTAGATGTTGAGTAAGCTAAGCAAATTAATTTATCTTATTCATTTCCATAATCGTACAGAAAATGGACAGAATTTAACAAAGATACTTCAATTGTTAGACATTGATTGGTCTAGCGGTTGGAGTATTTTTTGTTTAGAGGGAATGGATATTTTTATATAGTACTTTTAGCACGAGGCGATGAGCCGCAGGCATAGATGAAGTTAGGCAAGGTGGGCTAAGGAAGTAGTAGGAGGAAAACTAAATGACGATAAATGTATTCGAAAGGTCTTTACTTTTTAGTAATAAATAGTATATAATAACCTAAAGAAAACGTTTGCACAATTTTGACTGTTTGCTTGCTAAAAGATAAGCAACAGAAATAGAATTAGGGAGGAGTTCTATGACGACATTAGCCGATGTGGCTAGGTTAGCCAATGTATCAAAGATGACTGTTTCGCGTGTCATCAACCATCCAGAACAAGTTACACAAGAGCTGCGGACACTCGTAACAGCTGCGATGGAAGAATTAAACTATAAGCCAAATGTGGCGGCCAAGGCCTTGGCTCAGCAACGGACATTGATTGTTCAGGCTGTCATTCTCGAAAAGATGGATGTGGTAGAGCCGTACTATATCGACCTTCTTGCAGGAATCGCTGATGAGCTCAATCATCGAAATTATACTTTGCAGTTGGTGACCAATCCAAGTCAGATTACTGATCAATGTGATGGTTACATTGTGACTGGTGCTCGAAAGGATGACTATCCCTGGCTGAAAGGTCTGCGGAAGCCATTGATTTTATTCGGGGAGAATCAAGAAGGCCTTCCTTTTGTAGATTCAGACAATCGTTTGGCGACTAGGTCCGCAACCCAGTTTGCTTTATCAAAAGGTTATGAGAGGATTGTTTTTGTAGGGATTGACTTGCCCGAAGCCTTTGAAAAAGGGAGAGAAGAAGGTTACAAAGATGCGATGCAGGGCCGAGAAACTCATCTCTATCGATTGGAAAATCGTTCTCGTGTTGCGGAAGAATTTGTGAAAAATCTTGATTATTTACCAGAAAACACCTGCTTTATCTGCGCATCGGATCGTCTCGCTCTTGGGGTTACAAGAGGATTACAGGCTCTAGGAAAGTCTATTCCGAATGACGTTGGGGTAATTGGTTTTGACGGCTTCTTTTTAGATCGGATGTCCAGACCAGCCTTGACGACGATGAAGCAGCCGATTCGACAAATGGGGGCTCTTAGTGTCAAACATTTAATGACGATATTGGATGGCAAGCCTCTGGCTAGACAGGGGCATTACTGCCAGGCAACCTTAATTGAAAGGGAGACTACACCTCAGTAGTCTCTTTTTTTGGTCAGTAGGCCGTCTAGGAGCAAAAGAGGAGGGAGCTATTTATTCTATTTTAGTTAGATAGTAGTTCAAAACTTGTTACCGCTAACATTTAAGAAAACGTTTGCAAAGACTCCTTGGAATTGTATATACTGGTAGTGTACAATTCAAACTTATTTATATGGAGGAGTCTATGAAAAAGAAATCCGTTCAGAATATGAAACGAACAGGGATGCTAGAGAAGAAACAGATTTTTGGCATTCGTAAACTAAATGTAGGTGTAGCCTCTGTTGGGATTGCGGCTGCTCTGTTTTTAAGTGGAGCAGGTCAACTAGTGCAGGCAGAGGAAGTCGTCCTCCCTGCGTCAACTAGTTCAACGACTCTTTCGGAACAGGATGGCGGCGCGGTAGAAGCGACCACAACTGAGATAGAAGCTACAGATTCTATGGTAGCTGAAGCGACAGCGGTAAGAGAAACAGCCGATGCAACTGCTTCAGAGGAAGCTCCTATCGAAGAAGGAAGCATTCGTCTGCACTTTGAAAATGTGGACGAAACAGCACCGGAAAGTCAAGGACTGTGGACTTGGGGAGGAGTGGCAGAGCCGTCCGATGGTAATCAATGGCCAACGGATACAGCGAATTTTTCAAGCAGTCAGGTAGATGACTACGGTCATTACGTTGATATTAAAAAATCTGAGACACCGGGAACGATTGGCTATCTGGTCCTCAAGAATGGGGAAAAAATAACAGAATCGGACCAAAAAGTGGAGCTTCTGGTCCCTGAGCAGAATGAAGCCTGGATCGCTAGTGACTACAGCGTGTCTAGCTATGAGCCGCTCAAAGATGAAAATGTCCTCCGCATCAACTACACCCGTGAAGACAACAATTATGAAGGTTGGGGCGTTTGGACTTGGGGCGATACGACTGAAGCGAGTGATGGCTGGCCAACAGGTGCCGTGGACTTTAAACTTGGTAAATACGGTGCTTATGTTGACATTCCTCTATCGAACGGTTTAGATTCTAAGCTTGGGTTTCTACTAATCAATCAGAATAATCCAGATCTTGCTGGCAATAAAACCATCGATTTAGCCTTTGCAGATCGTAAACGGCATAGCCAAATTTTCCTTCGAAATGATGACGATAAAGTTTATACCAATCCATATTTTATCGAAGAGAAAGTAGAATTAGATACAAGTAAAGCTACTCCGGGTACAAAAAATGTGACTGTTGAGGCAAGTGTGAAAGCACCATTCAACTACAATGAAAGTGGCTTGGTATCTGTAACTGTCACCAACCCTGAAAATGCTGAGATTGTCAAAATGGAAGTCGATACAAGTGCCATCGGCGGAGGTCTTGTGCCAATCTCTACTGAGCTCAATCGTGTGACCATTAAAGCGACGTCTAGCACAGCGCCAGGTACCTATAGTCTTCCTGTAAAGGTCTATGACAAGGACAACGGTTACTACGAAACAAAATTGGATGTGACCATTACGGAGCGTATCAAGGCAGATGGTGAAAAAGACTGGGACGAGCAAGTCATCTACTTCATGATGACAGACCGTTTCTACAATGGAGACACCAGCAATGATCAGGTGGTTGACGGAGACGTGACCAATCCTCGCGGTCTTTACCAAGGCGGTGACTTCAAAGGAGTGACAGCCAAGCTGGATTACTTGAAAGAATTGGGTGTAGATTCTATCTGGTTGACACCAATTGTTGAAAATATTCCACAGAATGTTGGCAGCGTAAAAGATGGAGAGTACTATGCTTACCATGGTTATTGGGCATCCAATTTTGAGAAACTAAATCCGCATTTGGGAAGTTTAGCTGATTTCCATGAATTGATTGATGCCGCAGCCGAAAAAGGCATCAATATTATTGTTGACGTGGTACTTAACCATGCTGGCTATGGTACAGAAGAAACCTTTGCAGGTATGGTACGGACTAAGGAAGAAGATAAGCAGGGAGATGACCAACTAGGTTCGTTATCTGGATTACCAGATTTCAAGACAGAAGAAGCAGCTGTTCGCAATCAGTTGGTTGCTTGGCAGGCATCTTGGTTGGAACGCTCAACAACTGCCAAGGGCAACTCTATCTATGCTTTCCGTGTCGATACAGTCAAACACGTTGATGATACCACATGGCAACATTTCAAAAATGAATTGGTGGATAGAGACCCTGACTTCCACTTGATTGGAGAAACATGGGGAGCTAACTATAAAGATACCAAGGGTGACTTGGGAATCGGTACGATGGACAGCTTGTTGGACTTTGGCTTCAAGGATATCGCCAAGTATTTAGTCAATGGTCAACTGAAAGCAGCTGGAAAAGAGCTAGAAGAACGTAGCAAGGTTCTGACTAGCGCAGCTTCTCTGGGTCAATTCTTGGGCAGTCATGACGAAGATGGTTTCCTTTACAGTCTCGGTGGCGCAGAAAAAGAAGGAAATCTGGATAAACTGAAATTGGCTGCTAGTCTCTTGATTACTGCTAAAGGTCAGCCAGTCATCTACTACGGTGAAGAATTAGGTCAATCTGGACAAAACAACTGGCCAGTTTATGACAACCGGTACGATTTCGATTGGAGTAAGGTAGAGACAAGTGACATAGAGGACCATTACCAAAAATTGTTGGCTTTCCGTAATGCCAATTCAACATTGCTCTCACGTGGTGATACAACAACACTTGCTGGAAATGATAGCCAAGGTTGGCTTATCAGCAAACGCAGTTACCAAGATCAAGCTGCCTATCTTGTCTTCTCAACCAATACCGAGAACAAGGAAATGGCGATTGAAGTATCTGGTAAAGATGTGGTTGTTACAGATGCCTACACAGGAAAATCTTATCAAGCTATCGAGAAAGACGGTAAATGGGTTGTTCAGGTCGAACTTCCAACTATCGGTCAAGGTGGCACCATGCTCCTTCAGACAGAAGCAGGTGACATCGTCAATGCAAGTGTGCAAGGAGCAACTGAAGAACCGATTGAAGCAGGCTACTTCCGTGTTCACTTTAAAACTCTACCATCTGATAATTTATCTAGCCTAGGTTTATGGACATGGGATGATGTCGAAAAACAATCGTCAGATGTTGGTGCTTGGCCAACGGGTGCAACCAATTTCAGTACCGCTAAACAGGATGACTATGGCTATTATCTGGACATCAAGATGAAAGATGAAACAGCTAGCAAGATTAGTCTTTTGATTAATAACACTTCTGGTGAGAACATCACAGGTGATAAGACCATTGAACGGATTAGCACCAAGATGAATGAAGCTTGGTTTGATGAAAACTATCAACTCAGCCTCTATCAACCACTCAAAGAAGGCTATATCCGTATCAATTACTTCCGTACAGATGGCGATTATGACCAAAAAGGTCTCTGGATCTGGGGAGATGTGACAGATGTTGCCTTGGGTGACTGGCCAAATGGTATTGATTTTGAAAACCAAGGCAAGTACGGTGCCTATATTGATGTTAAATTGACAGATTTACCAAGTTCCATTGGCTTCCTGCTATTGGATGAAAGCAAGTCAGGAGATGATGTGAAGATTCAGCAGAAAGATTATAGCTTTAAAGATTTGAAAAATCAGACACAAATCTTCCTCAAGGATGATGATGCGACTATTTACACCAACCCTTATTTTGTCAATAATGTCCGTGTAACAGGTGTTTCTCATGTTAGCCTAACAGCTCTAGAAGCAGCCTTTACAACGCTTGAAGGTGCGGATAAGGATAGCATCTTGGAGAAATTGTCTGTAACAGATAAAAATGGCCAGACAGTTGCTGTGACGGACCTTGTCTTGGATCTTACTAGCAACAAGGTGCGAGTCCTCGGGGATTTCAACCAAGAAAATGCGGGCTATACCCTCAAATATGGCAATGATAGCTTCACAACGACTATGAGCTGGCAATTGAAGGATGAGCTCTATGCTTATGATGGGGAGCTTGGTGCGCGTGTGCGTCAGGCTGGTAGTGTCGTTGATATGACTCTCTGGTCTCCAAGTGCAGACAGTGTAGCAGTTGTTCTTTATGATAAGGATGACCAGTCTAAGGTGGTCGGTAAATTGGCCATGACCAAGGGCGATAAGGGACAATGGGACCTCGAATTAAACAGTCAATCAGGTCTTGGTATCGCGGACTATCGTGGTTACTACTACCATTATGAAATCACTCGTGGGGATCAAGCTGTTCTTGTTTTAGATCCATATGCTAAGTCTTTAGCTGAGTGGAATAGTGATTTGGCAGATACAGATCCATCTTATCGGATTGCAAAAGCTGCGATTGTGGATCCATCAGAAGTTGGTCCAAGTGGTTTGGACTATGCCACAATTCCTAACTTCAATCAGCGTGAAGATGCCATTATCTATGAAGCACATGTCCGTGACTTCACATCAGATCCTGCTATTTCCGATGAATTGACAGCTCAGTTCGGTACCTTTGCGGCCTTTGCAGAACGTCTCAGCTACCTAAAAGAACTGGGTGTGACCCATATTCAACTGCTCCCAGTTATGAGCTACTATTTTGTCAATGAATTGAAAAATGCAGAGCGGATGAGCGAGTACGCATCAAGCAACAGTAACTATAACTGGGGTTATGATCCACAGAGCTACTTTGCCTTTACAGGTATGTATTCTACAGATCCGACAGATTCAATGAAACGCATCGAGGAATTCAAAAACCTAGTCAATGAAATCCACAAACAAGGCATGGGTGTGATTTTGGATGTGGTCTATAACCACACTTCTAAGACCTTCTTGTTTGAAGATTTGGAGCCAAACTATTATCACTTCATGGAGGCAGATGGTACGGCTAAATCAAGCTTTGGTGGTGGTCGTCTGGGAACCACTCACTACATGAGCCGTCGTGTCTTAGTTGATTCCATCAAGTATATTGTGGATGAGTTTAAGGTAGATGGTTTCCGCTTCGATATGATGGGTGACCATGATGCCGAAGCAATTGAGCTGGCCTTTACTGAAGCTCAAAAACTCAATCCAAACATTATTATGCTTGGTGAAGGATGGCGAACCTTTACAGGCGATGCCAATCAGCCTGTTCAGCCAGCGGACCAAGACTGGATGAGCTCAACAGATACGGTTGCGGTATTCTCAGATGAGATTCGTAACACACTCAAATCTGGTTATCCAAACGAAGGTCAGCCAGCCTTTATCACAGGCGGTGCTAAGAGTGTTGAGTCTGTCTTCAATAACATCAAGGCACAACCAGGCAACTTCTTGGCAGACGATCCAGGTGATGTGATCCAGTATATTGCTGCGCATGATAACTTGACCCTCTTTGATATTATCGCTCAGTCCATCAAGAAGGATCCGTCAGTTGCTGAAAACTATACTGAAATTCACCAACGTCAACGATTGGGTAATTTGCTAGTCTTGACTGCTCAAGGGACACCGTTTATCCATTCTGGTCAGGAGTATGGACGGACCAAACAGTTCCGCCATCCTGATTACAAGAACCCTGTTACAGAGGACAAGGTACCAAACAAGGCGCATTTGTTGACCAATGCAGATGGAACGCCATTTGACTATCCATACTACATTCATGACTCTTACGATTCATCGGATGCGGTCAACAAGTTTGACTGGACCAAAGCGACAGATGAGGCGCTCTATCCAGAGAATACCCGTACTCAGGCCTTTACAAAAGGATTGATTGCCTTGCGTAAATCAACAGATGCCTTCCGTTTGGGAACAAAAGAAGAAGTTGAACAGAAGGTTAGCTTGATTTCAATTCCAGGTCAAAATGGCATTGCCAAAAATGATGTGGTCATTGCCTATCAAACCATTGCAAGCAATGGGGACCGCTATGCTGTCTTTGTTAACGCAGACAGCAAGGAGCGCAGTTTTGTTCTTTCTGATATTTACAAAGAATTGCTGAAGGGTCAAGTGTTGGTCGATGGTAAGCGGGCTGGAATAGCAGCGTTGACTGATTTGGTAGGTGTGACATTGACAGATGATGCAGTTGTACTTGCGCCATTGACTGCAACGGTGATTCGTTTGCCTTACATCACTACGGCAGTTCCAGATACAGCGCCTACTGCTGAAGAAAAACCAAGTCTAGACTTTACTACCAAGGAACGTACAGAAGAAAAAATTCTTCCTATCGTAGAGGAAATTCGCTATGATGCAAGTCTCTCTACCGATCAATCTCATGTCCTTCAAGAAGGCAAAACTGGTAAGAAAGTTCTGGTTTATCAGGAAGTCTTGATTGATGGTAAGGTAGTTGCTACTAATTTGTTATCAGAAACAGTTGTTGATAGCGAAACACGTATTGTTGTGAAAGGCAGTATGGAGGCTAAGAAAGAGGCTGAAAAACCGAGTCTTTCTACTACTGCTCAAGCATCTGGACAAGCGACAAGTGCTGCAAGCAAGGTGAGTCTGCCGATTACGGGTGACCGACAAAGCGATTTGGCGCTTCTAGGTCTCGGACTTGCTGGACTTGGATTGACAGTTGCTGCGCAAGGAAGAAATAAAAAATCGGAAGAGTAATAATATTTGGCTCTCCAGTGGAGCACTACTCAAAACCTTGTGAATCTTTTATAAATACAAGGATTGAGAGTATCACTTCCCTCTAGAAGAGGTTGGTTTTAAACCAACCTCTTCTTTTGTGTTTTTTGAGGTTCTTCTAATTTTTTAGGTAAAATAACGTCTATTTATTGATTATTAGAATAAATGGGCTGGTGAACGATAGGGAGGAATTCTGATTAAATCAGCCATTAAAGTTCGGAAATAGTCCAATAGTGAACACAAGCCTGTGCTTTATTTGGTCTTTTTGTTTCCGCTTACATAACTTATAATAAAACCATAAAAATCATTTCAAAAAAGGAGAATGAAAAATGGATTTCCTTCAAACCCCATTAAACTGGTTCTCACAGAATATCCTGCAGAATCCAGCCTTCTTCGTAGGTCTTTTAGTATTGGTGGGCTATGCCCTTCTAAAGAAAAAGCCTCATGATGTTTTTGCAGGGTTTATCAAAGCGACAGTCGGCTATATGATTTTGAACGTAGCAGCCGGTGGTTTGGTAACAACCTTCCGTCCGATTTTGGCGGCTTTGAACTATAAGTTCCAAATTGATGCAGCAGTTATTGACCCTTACTTCGGTCTTGCGGCAGCAAATGGGAAAATTGCTGAGGAGTTCCCTGATTTCGTATCAGCAGCCACTACAGCACTCTTGATTGGTTTCGGTGTCAACATCCTCTTGGTGGCACTACGTAAGGTTACCAAAGTACGTACTCTGTTCATCACTGGACACATCATGGTACAACAAGCGGCAACTATCTCTTTGATGGTACTCTTCCTCATCCCAGCTCTTCGTAACCAATTCGGTACAGCAGCGATCGGTATCATCTGTGGTATTTACTGGGCAGTCAGCTCAAATATGACAGTTGAAGCAACGCAACGATTAACAGGCGGCGGTGGATTTGCCATCGGTCACCAACAACAATTCGCTATCTGGTTTGTCGATAAGATCGCACCAAAACTTGGTAAAAAAGAAGAAAACTTGGACAACTTGAAGCTACCTAGCTTCCTCAACATCTTCCACGATACAGTTGTTGCTTCAGCGACATTGATGCTTGTGTTCTTCGGTGTGATTTTGTTCATCTTGGGTCCAGAAATCATGGCAAATCCAGAAGTTATCACTTCAGGTGCTCCATACAACCCAGCTAAACAAGATTTCTTCATGTATGTTTTACAAACAGCCTTCACCTTCTCAGTATATCTTTTCATTTTGATGCAAGGTGTCCGCATGTTCGTAGCAGAATTGACAAATGCCTTCCAAGGTATCTCAAGCAAATTGCTTCCAGGTTCATTCCCAGCGGTGGACGTTGCAGCTTCTTACGGCTTCGGTTCCTCTAACGCAGTTCTTTCAGGTTTTGCTTTCGGTTTAATCGGTCAGTTGATTACAATCGTTCTCTTGATTGTCTTCAAGAGTCCAATCCTCATCATCACTGGTTTCGTACCTGTATTCTTTGATAACGCAGCAATCGCAGTGTACGCTGACAAACGTGGTGGTTGGAAAGCCGCAGCTATCCTTTCCTTCATCTCAGGTGTCCTTCAAGTTGCTCTTGGTGCAGTCTGCGTTGGCTTGCTTGAATTGAGCGGTGGTTACCACGGAAACATTGACTTCGAAGTGCCATGGTTACCATTTGGATTTGCATTTAAGTACCTCGGTATTGCTGGTTATGTTCTTGTCTGCCTCTTCTTATTGGCTATTCCGCAACTTCAATTTGCGAAAGCAAAAGATAAGGAAGCATACTATCGTGGCGAGGCACAAGCAGAATAGTATCCTTGGTCTGTAAAATCAGAACATAATGTATTAAAAATAAAATAGGAGTGAAATTATGGTTAAAGTTTTAACAGCCTGCGGAAATGGCATGGGCTCATCTATGGTCATCAAGATGAAGGTAGAAAACGCCCTTCGTCAACTCGGCGTAACAGATTTTCAATCAGCTTCCTGCTCAGTTGGTGAAGCAAAAGGTTTGGCGGCAGGATATGATATTGTCGTAGCCTCTAACCACTTGATTTCTGAGTTGGAAGGTCGCACGAAAGGTCACTTGGTTGGTCTTGACAACCTCATGGACGACAATGAAATCAAAACAAAATTACAAGCAGTGCTATAAATAGCCGTTAGGGAGTGGGAAAGAACTCGACCAGTCTAAAAAGAGTTCGTCTTCCCACCCCCGCACAGTTGATTAGGTCAGATTTGGAGTGTGAAACACGAACAAATCTGCCAATCAACCACTGCGCTGAGATGTTGACACGAACTCTGAGAAGCGAGGTTGGACTTTCTGCCCAGCCTCTTTCATATAGCGTGTAGAAGGGAAAAACTATGAATTTACAAAAATCATTTACAGAAAATAATTCCATTCGCTTGGGATTGACAGCGGAAACCTGGCAGGAGGCTGTTCACAAGGCTGTTGAACCGCTGATTGAAAGTGGTGCTGCGACAGAAGAATACTATGATGCCATCATTGCCTCGACAGAAGAATATGGTCCCTACTATGTGCTCATGCCTGGTATGGCTATGCCTCACGCCCAAGCAGGTGTTGGCGTCTTGAAGGATTCCTTTGCTTTGATTACCTTGACAAAACCAGTCGTTTTCTCAGATGGGAAAGAAGTGTCTGTTCTGCTCACTCTTGCAGCTACCGATCCAAAGATTCATACATCCGTAGCGATTCCACAAATTATTGCTCTCTTTGAATTGGAAAATTCGATTGAGCGTTTGATTGCTTGTCAAACTCCTGAGGAAGTCTTGGCAATGGTAGAAGAGTCCCAAAACAGTCCTTACCTAGAAGGTTTAGATTTAGAAAGTTAGGAGAAAAAACATGAAACATATTCCAAATTTACAAGTTGCCCTTGACCATTCAGACTTGCAGGGAGCGATTAAGGCTGCAGTGTCTGTTGGTCATGAAGTGGATGTTATCGAGGCAGGTACCGTTTGCTTGCTTCAAGTTGGTAGCGAATTGGTAGAAGTGCTTCGTAGCCTCTTCCCAGACAAAATTATCGTTGCAGATACCAAGTGTGCGGATGCGGGTGGTACGGTTGCCAAAAACAATGCCGTTCGTGGTGCGGACTGGATGACTTGTATCTGTTCTGCAACTATTCCAACTATGGAAGCTGCTTTGAAGGCCATCAAGGAAGTGCGTGGTGACAAGGGTGAAATCCAAATCGAACTCTATGGTGACTGGACTTATGAACAGGCTCAACTCTGGTTGGACGCAGGCATTTCCCAAGCGATTTACCACCAATCTCGTGATGCCCTCCTTGCTGGCGAAACTTGGGGCGAAAAAGACCTCAATAAAGTGAAAAAATTGGTTGATATGGGCTTCCGTGTTTCTGTAACAGGTGGTTTGGATGTTGATACCCTAAAACTCTTTGAGGGTGTAGATGTCTTCACCTTTATCGCAGGTCGCGGTATCACAGAAGCGGCAGATCCAGCAGCTGCAGCACGTGAATTCAAAGACGAAATCCGTCGTATCTGGGGGTAAGGCCCATGGCACGACCAATCGGAATATATGAAAAGGCAACGCCCAAGCATTTCACATGGAAAGAACGTTTGGAGTTTGCCAAAGAATTAGGTTTTGATTTTGTGGAAATGTCGGTGGATGAGAGTGATGCACGTTTAGCACGTTTGGAGTGGACTAAGGAAGAACGCTTGGAGCTGGTCAAGGCTATCTATGAAACAGGTGTCCGCATTCCGACTATTTGTTTCTCTGGTCACCGTCGCTACCCGCTAGGCTCCAATGATCCTGCTCTTGAAGCCAAGTCCTTGGAAACCATGAAACAGTGTATCGAACTGGCTCAGGACCTTGGTGTCCGTGTCATCCAGTTGGCTGGCTACGATGTTTACTACGAGGAAAAATCGCCTGAAACCAGAGAGCGTTTCATCAAGAATCTTCGTAAGGCTTGCGACTGGGCAGAACAGGCTCAGGTCATGTTGGCTATTGAGATTATGGATGATCCATTTATCAACTCCATTGAAAAATACCTAGCTGTTGAGAAAGAAATCGATTCGCCATATCTCTTTGTTTATCCAGATACTGGGAACGTGTCTGCTTGGCACAATGACATTTACAGCGAATTTTACTTGGGTCACCGTTCCATTGCAGCCCTTCACTTGAAAGATACCTATGCGGTAACGGAAACTTCTAAAGGTCAATTCCGTGATGTCCCATTCGGTCAGGGATGTGTGGATTGGGAGCATATGTTTGCAGTATTGAAAAAGACCAATTACCAAGGTCCATTCTTGATTGAGATGTGGTCTGAAAACTGCGAAACGGTTGAGGAAACACGAGCTGCTATCAAGGAGGCACAAGATTTCCTCTATCCATTGATTGAGAAAGCGGGGTTGAACTAATGCCAAAAGATTTACAGGAAATGCGCCAACGGGTCTATGAAGCCAACGTCGCCCTACCTGCTCATGGACTCGTCAAATTTACCTGGGGCAACGTATCAGAAGTCTGCCGTGAACTTGGTCGCATCGTCATCAAGCCTTCTGGTGTGGACTATGAAAAATTGTCCCCAGAAAATATGGTGGTGACCGACTTGGACGGAAATGTAGTGGAAGGAGATCTGAATCCTTCGTCTGATTTGGCGACCCACGTTGCCCTCTACAAGGCTTGGCCCAATGTCCATGCTGTCGTGCATACGCATTCGACAGAGGCAGTGGGTTGGGCTCAGGCTGGTCGTGACATTCCATTTTATGGGACAACTCATGCGGATTATTTCTACGGTCCGGTACCGTGTGCCCGTTCCTTGACGGCTGAAGAGGTGAATGCTGCCTATGAAAAAGAAACAGGTGCAGTTATCATCGAGGAATTCGAGCGTCGAGGTATCGACCCAGTTGCTGTACCAGGTATTGTTGTCCGTAACCATGGACCATTTACCTGGGGCAAGGATCCTGCTCAGGCAGTTTACCATAGCGTTGTCCTTGAGGAAGTGGCTCGGATGAACCGCTACACCGAACAAATAAATCCACGGGTGGAGCCAGCGCCAAGCTATATCATGGACAAGCATTACCTCCGTAAACATGGTCCTAATGCCTACTATGGACAAAAGGGTGACGAACATTAAGTTCTTGTGTGAAAAAAAAACAGTAGGGAAAAGTAGCAGACTCCCCAAAAGGGAGAACTGCTTTTTCCCTTTTGATGAGGAGAAAGATGAGGAAATTTTTACAGGATAGTCTGACAGAGACAGCCTACTATTTAGAATTGATTTTATCTGCCATACTTGGCTTAGCCCTTTTAGCCTTGTCAGCGCTTCTTTTTGCAGACCTGCTCAGCTCATTAGCTAGTGATATCCAAGCGGATACGTTTATTCAAAATTTTCTGAGTCGTGCAATGACCTTGGCGGTCGGAGTCGAATTTATTAAAATGCTTTGCAAACAGTCACCTAGCACCGTGATTGAGGTACTCCTGGTTGCCATTGCTCGCCAACTGATTGTAGAGCATGGTTCTAGTAGTGATTACTTGATTGGAATTATTTCGGTCGCCATCCTATTTGCAGTGCGAAAATACCTCTTTACTCAGTTTGATGATTCCAATAATATTATCATGCGTGCCAGCCAGAAAGTAAAAGTGGCTAATATCATCGCACGAGTAAAAATTCCAAGTGAAGGTAGCGAGACTTTGAGAGATTTTGTGACACGAAAACTCAATGAAGAGGAGAAAACCATTGCTATTGGTGCTTGTGTATATTTGAAAAATGTTGCCCTTCGGATAGATAACATGCACGGAGAATTGATTACCCGAGTAGAAATTATTAAAAGCATCTATTAATTCTAACTAAAGATATTTATGCAATATAAAACAAGTAATAATCAGATGAATTTTAATAATTATTAGAATATCTAAGGTAATTATGTTAAGATAGTAACAGGACGGGGGAAAGAGGAGGAGAATCTTGTTATTAGATAAGAGTAGTTGCGCTCTACTGAGGTACCTGATTGGTCTGCAGGAACCAGAGACAATCATGGCTATTTCCAAGGGCTTGCAACAATCACGTCGAAAAATCTATTACCATCTAGAAAAAATCAATGATGCCTTACCAACAACTGTAGAGAGTATTGAAAGCTTACCTCGCATCGGTATTCGACTTACCGAAGCGCAAAAACTAGCCTGTCGAGATCTTCTCGATTCTATTGATTCGTACACCTACGTCATGAGCATGCCTGAGCGCATTCAGCTGATGTTGGTATATATCTGTATCACACCAGAAAGAGTGACCATTGAACGGCTGATGGAGTTGACAGAAGTCTCTCGTAATACTGTCTTAAATGATTTGAATGAAATTCGAACCCAGTTGGCTCAAGAACAATACAAGATGACCCTCTATGTATCTAAGAGTCAGGGCTATAGTCTGGTTTGTCACCCTTTAAATAAAATCCAATATGTCCACTCGCTTCTCTATACCATCTTCTTGGACGCCAATAAAGGTTTTTTGCAGGTTCTAGAAGATAAGTTGTTTGAGTTGGTAGGGTGTCAGTTGCTCTTCTCAGAAGAAATGGCACAATTTTTACAGGGACAAGTATCGCAGCTAGAAAAGAAACTAGGCAAGAAGATCAATCGCTACGAAATCGAGTTTATGCTCAAAGTATTGCCTTTCTTGCTCCTTAGCTATCGCAATATGGAGCTGGATGACTTGGAAGAACGAGCCATTCTCAAAGAATTTGAACAAGTTCGAGAGCGTATAGAGTACCGAGTTGCTCAGGAATTGAAAGATGCCTTGTTGCAAACCTTTGATTTGAAATTGGATGAAATAGAAATCTCCCTGATTGCCATTCTACTCCTATCCTATCGAAAGGATAGCGATGTTCATGTATTCAGCCAAGATTTCATTGACTTGAAGCGTGTGGTAGAGCGATTTATTCATCATTTTGAGATACATTCACCATTTGAATTGGAAAATCCAGATGAATTAGCCAAACATCTCTTGGCACATTGCAAGGCTCTGTTGTTCAGAAAAACCTACGGCATCCTATCTAAAAATCCAATGGTCCAACAAATCCAAGATAAATACGGCACCCTGTTTGCTATGACACGGGTTTCTGGAAAGATTTTGGAGGAGGAGTGGCAGATTGAGTTATCCGATGGAGATATTGCCTATTTGACGATTCATCTAGGAGGTGCTATTCGACGTAGTGGGACGCGCAAGGCACAGACACAGATTGTCTATTTAATCTGTGATGAAGGGGTGTCAGTCCAACGCTTACTTTATAAACAATGCCAGCATCACTTGCCAGATAAGAAGATTGGCGCCGTCTTTACCACTGAACAATTCAAGAGTGTCGAAGACTTACTAGAGGTTGATTTCTTGATTACAACCAGCGATGGGTTGGAAACGGATTTCCCTTTGGTTCAGGTTCACCCCATTTTAGATTTTGATGATGTGCTAAACATGACTCATTTTGCAAAATATCGTAGTTTGGCAGATGAAAAACAAGTTTTTGCAGTAGAACTAGACAAGCTTTTGTCGGGATATATCGCAGACGGAAGGACCGCTCGAGAACTCAAACAACGGCTACAAAAACTGATTACCAATGAATTATTAACCAATTTATCCAGTCAAGATATTGAAACAGATCTGTATTAGGGTAAAGTCCAAGTGTGAACACAAGCCTGTGTTTTATTTGGTCTTTTTTTTGTTGCCTTTGGAGCATATACTAGAAGCATAGAAACGTACCTTATAGGAGGAATGGAAAATGGCTAAAGTTCAAGATATTACAAGAGAATCCTGGATTCTTTCAACCTTCCCAGAATGGGGAACTTGGCTCAATGAAGAAATTGAAGAAGAAGTAGTGCCAGAAGGCAACTTTGCTATGTGGTGGCTTGGAAACTGCGGTGTCTGGATTAAAACACCAGGTGGTGCGAACGTGGTCATGGACCTTTGGTCATCGCGCGGCAAGTCAACTAAAAAAGTGAAAGATATGGTTTGGGGACACCAAATGGCTAACATGGCAGGTGTTCGCAAATTGCAACCAAACTTGCGTGTGCAGCCGATGGTTATCGATCCATTCGCCATCAATGAATTGGACTACTACTTGGTATCGCATGTCCACAGTGACCACATGGACATCAGCACAGCTGCTGCCATCATCAACAATCCTAAATTGGACCACGTCAAATTTGTCGGTCCAGTTGAAAGTGGCGACATCTGGGAAAAATGGGGCGTTCCAGCAGACCGCATTATTCGTATCGCACCAGGTGACAGCTTTGAGTTCAAAGACATCAAGGTCCACGCTGTAGAATCCTTCGACCGTACTTGCTTGGTGACCTTGCCAATCGAAGGTTATGACGAAAATGGTGGTAAATTAGCAGGACTTCCTGTGACAGATGAACTCATGGCTCGCAAGGCAGTCAACTATGTCTTTGAAACACCTGGCGGAACCATCTACCACGGTGCAGACTCCCACTTCTCAAACTACTTTGCAAAACACGGTCGCGACTTCAACATCGACGTTGCTATCAACAACTACGGTGACAACCCAATCGGTATCCAAGACAAGATGACCTCAATCGACCTTCTCCGTATGGCAGAAAACTTGCGTGCTAAGGTAATCATCCCTGTTCACTATGACATCTGGTCTAACTTCATGGCGTCAACAGATGAAATCTTGCAGCTCTGGAAAATGCGTAAGGAACGCTTGCAATATGATTTCCATCCATTCATCTGGGAAGTTGGTGGCAAGTATACTTATCCGATGGACAAGGACCGTATTGAATATCACCACCCACGTGGCTTTGATGATTGCTTCTTAGAAGACTCAAATATTCAATTTAAGGCTTTGTTATAAGATTGAGAACTCTCTTGCTCCATAGAGACGAGGAGAGGTACTATAAACTCTGATAAAGTATGAAATGTGCAAATTACTACTGTTCACTCCAAGGGCGGGACGAAAGTCCTGCCTCTTTTCTACGGACAATTTATTTCTCGCTTCATTTCAAACAGACATAGAAAACGCTTTATGGTATAATAAATTCATGACTTTAAAAAAGGAGAAAAACATGTCAAATCTTTCAGTCAATGCGATTCGTTTCCTTGGTATTGATGCCATCGAAAAATCAAAATCAGGTCACCCAGGTGTCGTCATGGGTGCGGCTCCAATGGCCTACAGCCTTTTTACTAAAGAACTTCGTATCAACCCAGCTCAGCCAAACTGGGTGAACCGTGACCGCTTTATCTTATCAGCAGGTCATGGGTCAATGCTCCTCTACGGACTTCTTCATTTGTCAGGATTTGAAGATGTCACTATGGATGAAATCAAGAACTTCCGTCAATGGGGTTCAAAAACACCAGGTCACCCAGAATTTGGTCACACAGCAGGTGTAGATGCAACAACAGGTCCTCTTGGACAAGGTATCTCAACTGCAACAGGTTTTGCCCAAGCAGAGCGTTTCCTTGCAGCTAAGTACAACCGTGATGGTTTCCCAATCTTTGATCACTATACCTACGTAATCTGTGGTGATGGCGACTTGATGGAAGGTGTTTCTGCAGAAGCGGCTTCTTACGCAGGTCTTCAAAAATTAGAAAAACTCATCGTTCTTTACGATTCAAATGACATCAACTTGGATGGCGAAACAAAAGACTCCTTCACAGAAGATGTACGTGCCCGTTACAATGCTTATGGCTGGCATACAGACCTCGTAACAGACGGTACAGATGTAGATGCCATCTTTGCTGCTATTGAAAAGGCAAAAGCAGCTGGTAAGCCATCTCTTATCGAAATCAAGACTGTTATCGGTCATGGTTCACCAAACAAACAAGGTACAAATGCCGTTCACGGTGCTCCACTTGGTCCAGAAGAAACAGAAGCAACTCGTAAGGCGCTTGATTGGAACTATGGTCCATTTGAAATTCCAGCTGAAGTCTATGCGGACTTTAAAGCTAATGTAGCTGATCGCGGTGCAGCAGCCTACGATGCTTGGGTGAAATTAGTTGAAGACTACAAAGTAGCTCATCCAGAATTAGCAGCTGAAGTAACAGCTATCTTGGAAGGTCGTGACGTAGTTGAAATCAAGCCAGAAGACTTCCCAGTTTACGAAAATGGTTTCTCACAAGCAACTCGTAACTCATCACAAGATGCCCTCAACGCAGCGGCTAAAGTTTTGCCAACCTTCCTTGGAGGTTCAGCTGACTTGGCTCACTCAAACATGACCTATATCAAGGAAGATGGTTTGCAAGATTCAGTAAATCCACTCAACCGCAATATCCAGTTTGGTGTGCGTGAATTTGCTATGGGTACTATCTTGAACGGTATGGCAGCTCACGGTGGACTTCGTGTTTACGGTGGTACCTTCTTCGTCTTCTCAGACTATGTGAAAGCAGCAGTTCGTTTGTCAGCTCTTCAAGGTCTTCCTGTGACTTATGTCTTCACACACGATTCTATCGCAGTCGGTGAAGATGGTCCAACTCACGAGCCGATCGAGCACTTGGCAGGACTTCGTGCTATGCCAAACCTCAATGTCTTCCGTCCAGCAGATGCGCGTGAAACACAGGCAGCTTGGTACTTGTCATTGACCAGCAAGTCTACACCATCAGCCCTTGTTCTCACTCGTCAAAACTTGACAGTTGAAGAAGGAACAGACTTTGACAAGGTTGCAAAAGGTGCCTATGTGGTTTACGAAGCAGAAGGCTTTGATACTATCCTTCTAGCATCTGGTTCAGAGGTTAACTTGGCTGTTAAAGCTGCCAAAGAACTAGAAGCAGCAGGCACTAAGGTTCGTGTGGTTTCTGTGCCATCAACTGAACTCTTCGATGCCCAAGACGCTGCCTACAAGGAAGAAATCCTTCCAAATGCCATCCGTCGTCGCTTGGCAATTGAAATGGGTGCAACTCAAGGTTGGTACAAGTATGTCGGCCTTGACGGTAAAGTTCTCGGTATCGACACATTCGGTGCCTCAGCTCCAGCCCAAACAGTTATTGACAACTACGGCTTCACAGTAGAAAATGTTGTGAAATTAGTTGGCGAATTGTAATAGAAAATGTCAGAGACAGCCTTTCGATGCTGTTTTTGACATTTTTTTTAAAAATTTTCTTGACAATATCGACAATGTAATATATTAATATATGCAAAAATAAATATTGCTCCCCCTACCTTCTCGACTGAGGAGGTATTTTTATATTTTTAAGGTGATAGAAGGGCAGCATTTTGAAAGAAATGTGTGACAAGGAAGAAGTAGTGTTAGATTAATTTTGATAGTAGAGAATAAAGAAGTGATTTTGAACTGTTATCAGGGCTGTGCTATAATAGACTTATGAACTATACACATGAAGAAAAAGAATATTTTATGACTCAAGCATTGCAGGAAGCTAGAAAGTCGCTAGAAAAGGATGAAATTCCAATTGGTTGTGTGATTGTCAAGGATGGCCAGATTATTGGCAGAGGGCATAATGCACGTGAGGAACTCAATCAGGCAATCATGCACGCTGAGGTTATGGCAATCCAAGAGGCTAACAATGTTGAGGGGAATTGGCGCTTGCTCGATTCGACCCTTTTTGTGACGATTGAACCTTGTGTGATGTGTAGCGGAGCTATTGGCCTAGCACGCATTCCGCAGGTCATCTATGGAGCAACCAACAAAAAGTTTGGAGCTGCAGGGAGTCTCTATGACATTCTGACAGATGAGCGGCTCAACCATCGTGTCAAGGTAGAAACAGGTATTTTAGAAGCGGAATGTGCCAATATCATGCAAGATTTTTTCAGACAACGCAGAGAAAGTCAGAAGGCTGCTAAGCTTATCATGAAAGCCCAAGAGGACCATGCAGACAATCCATCTTGTTAGGTCCCCACTTGCACTCTGGCCAAATTGTGTTATAATAATAAACGGAGCAACATTCGTGCGTGAAGCGGGTCAGGGGAGGAATCCAGCAGCCCTAAGCGAGGTCGAGTGTGTGCTCTTTTTGCGTATAATCTAAAACTCCTTTGAAATCAAGCTTTCAGAGGTTTTCTTTGTCTTATTTTTAGAAATAGGGGCAAGATAGGGGCGGCTTAAGAAAACTTTTTGGATGCTCTGCTATTCTACTGAGGAATAAGGAGGAAAGCCTATGTTTTTATTTGCCTTTCCAGGTATGGGAAAAACGACACTTGCTAAGAAATATACAGATGTTGTGGACTTAGAAATGTCCGACATTAAGTACGATAATAGCAGTGTTCGTCATTTAACGAAAGAGGAGCGAAAATCCACCAAACGTCCACTGAAGGATAGACGCTATAAAACAATCTATGTCAATAAGGCCTACACTCTTCATAGACAAGGAAAGACAGTCCTAGTAGCGCTGAATTTTCTGATGAGAATGTTGCTGGCCATGTCTATACGCGGTGGTGTACCATTTCATATCTATATTCCCCACCCTTCTCTCAAAGAAGAATACCGCCAACGTTACATTTCAAGAGGCAACAACGACCGGTTCATCTTTGAAGTCATGTTCATTTGGTATCCTGCCCTCATTCCGCTTTACCTACTATCGAAGATTTTCCCGAAATGGATTACAGTAACCCAGTCGGGAGAGAATTTGGAGGATTATCGCTTGAAGAGTCTCTCTATTAGAAAAGACTGTTACCATAAAGGACTTGTTAAAGGAATGGTATTATAGTAAAATGAGGTGGAGATTAAATAGAAATTAGGAATCCTTTATGAAAGTAGCCTTCTGTGTAACTGATTCACACATTGACTATGTTATTACCACTATTGAAGCCATTTGTACTTATCATTCCACGGTAAAAGTAGCCATTCTTTCATCTGATTTATCAGATGTATCTAGGAAAAAGTTAAATCGTCTTCCAATCGAAGAACTAAGACTTTATACTGAGCTAGATAGAGGCAAGGTTGAGAAACTTCCAATGACAATGCACCATATCACATTGGAAACTTATTTTAGGTACTTTTTACCAGAATTACTATCTGACTGGGATAAGGTACTCTATTTGGATAGTGACTTACTAATTGCGGGAGATCTGACAGAATTTTGGGAAACAGATCTTTCAGATGCCTACTTAGCTGGGGTATCAGAATTGGATATTATTCGACATTATGCGGCCTACAAGAAGAGTATTGGCTTTGAATTAGATGAACTTTATGTGAATGCAGGTGTCTTATTGATGAACCTAGAAGCAATGAGACGAGATAATATCACAAATCTACTTTTCGCAGAAACAGAGCGTTTGACGGGACAGATTCAGTTTCAGGACCAAGATGTTATAAATATTGCTCTGAAGGGTAAAATCGTAGAGGTACCATTACGATATAACTATACTGCTGAGGCTATGCGACAAAATCGTTTACCGATTGAAGAAGTAGCAATATTCCATTACAATTCTGCTCATATTAAGCCTTGGATAAAATGGGATAAAAATTGGGAATCTCCTGTAGGTGAGATTATTTCTCTTTGGAGAAATAATTATAAGGAAGTAATGAAAGCGTACGGTGGTGTCAGTGTCATTGTAGCTTTTCGGAACCAAGAGGAAACATTAGGTCACACCCTATCAGCTCTTGTTAACCAGGCTTTTCATAATATAGAAATTATATTAGTTGATGCAAACTCCGATGATCAATCTTCGACAATTTGTCAAACTTTTTCTCAGCGAGACAGTCGTATTCAGTATCACTACCAGGCTGCCACATCATTAAACCAAGCTAGAGAGAGGGGATTACGGGCAGCAAGTAGACCATATATTCTTTTTGTTGAAGAGGGTGATTTTGTTTTTGATGAAGGTATTGCCGTTCTATATAAATTAGCAGAGTCAACCGAGTCGGATGTGTTAGTAGGTGCATTTGCTAGATTTAGAAGTGGTCGTTTTCAATTCCTCCCCTATCCTCCATATAGATTAGCACGTAAGTCACTCTCCACAATTGCGAATGAAATGCAGGCATCGAATGCACGCCATCTATTTTATACAAAGGTCTGGGGAAATCTCTATCGAAGAAATATACTGATGGGACTTCGTTTTACTGGGGATGACCAGCAACAAGAAACATTTGTCTGGGGAGCTCTTCAGCGAGCTCAGAATATTTATGTTTTAAACCAACAAGTCTATGTTTGTCGAGTAAAGGAATAAGCTGTCATAAAACATTTCATGAAAATAAATGAAAATTGATAAATTTCTTGAAAAAAATATGATAAAGCGTTATCATATTAGGGTACATAAATGGAGGAATAACATGACACATATTACATTCGATTATTCAAAAGTCTTGGGACAATTCGTTGCTCCACAAGAAATTGATTTTTTACAAAGCCAGGTCACAGCTCTCGATGCTGATTTACGCAAGGGAACTGGTGCAGGAGCTGAAATGCTCGGTTGGCTTGATTTGCCAGAAAACTATGACAAGGAAGAATTTGCCCGTATCAAGCAAGCTGCGGCCAAAATTCAAGCAGACAGCGATGTCTTGGTGGTCATCGGTATCGGTGGTTCCTACCTTGGTGCTAAAGCTGCTATTGACTTCTTGAACACATCATTTGTGAACTTGCAGACCAAGGAAGAACGCAAGGCTCCACAAATCTTGTACGCTGGAAACTCAATCTCATCTAGCTACTTGGCAGACTTGGTTGACTATGTGGCAGACAAGGAATTTTCTGTCAATGTGATTTCTAAATCAGGTACAACAACGGAGCCAGCCATTGCCTTCCGCGTCTTCAAGGAATTGCTTGTTAAGAAATATGGCCAAGAAGAAGCCAACAAACGTATCTATGCGACGACTGATAAGGCACGTGGTGCAGTAAAAGTGGAAGCTGATGCAAACGGTTGGGAAACCTTTGTTGTCCCAGATGATGTGGGTGGACGTTTCTCAGTCTTGACAGCCGTTGGTCTTTTGCCAATCGCCGTAGCAGGTGCAGACATCACTGCTTTGATGAACGGTGCCAATGCAGCTCGTAAGGACTACTCCTCTGACAAGATTGCTGAAAATGCTGCCTACCAGTATGCTGTTGTTCGTAACATCCTTTACAGAAAAGGCTACGTAACAGAAATTTTGGCCAACTATGAGCCATCACTTCAATACTTCAGCGAATGGTGGAAACAGTTGGCAGGTGAGTCTGAAGGCAAGGACCAAAAAGGCATTTACCCAACATCTGCTAACTTCTCAACGGACTTGCACTCACTTGGTCAATTTATCCAAGAAGGCTACCGCAACCTCTTTGAAACAGTTATCCGTGTTGACAAGCCACGCAAAAATATCTTGATTCCAGAAATGGCAGAAGATTTGGACGGACTTGGCTACCTTCAAGGTAAGGACGTTGACTTTGTCAACAAGAAGGCGACAGACGGTGTTCTCCTTGCCCACACGGACGGTGGCGTGCCAAATATGTTTGTCACTCTTCCGCAACAAGACGAGTTCACACTTGGCTATACCATCTACTTCTTTGAGTTGGCCATTGCCTTGTCAGGCTACCTCAACGGTGTCAATCCATTTGACCAACCAGGTGTAGAAGCCTACAAGAAAAATATGTTTGCCCTACTCGGCAAACCAGGATTTGAAGAACTGGGTGCAGAATTGAACGCACGTTTGTAAGCAGTAGCAGAAATAGCTATATAGAGACAGTCCTTCGGGGCTGTTTTTCGTTTGCCTCGAAATCATAATGGTAGCATTTTTCAGAAACTATTTAGTAAGGGCTAAATTTTTACTATACTAGAAGTGGAAGAACTTCTAGACACTATTTTTTATCGGTCTGGAAAATCCTGTCCTTAACTTTGAAGCGTTTTCAGTTTATACTGTAGGTGTTAGAAAACAAAGGGAGGACATGATAATGTCAGATTGGTTGAATATTCATGACAAGGTGTATGTTGTTACGGGTGGAAGTTCAGGTATCGGCCTAGCAATTGTAGAAGGATTGTTGGAACAGGGTGCCAAGGTCGCCAACTTGGATATCCGAGATTCAGACTTGACCCACGAGCGACTGCTCTTTATAGAAACAAACGTAGCCAGTCATCAGGCTGTAAAAGAGGCAGTTGCAAGAGTTGTGGAACATTTTGGAACCATTGATGGTCTGGTCAATAATGCGGGAATCAATATTCCAAGCTTGTTGGTCGATACGAAAGAAGAAGCTAGTCAGTATGAACTTGACGAAGCTAAATTTGATAAGATGGTAGGCATCAATTTCAAAGGTTTGTTCTTTGTATCCCAAGAAGTTGCTCGCGTTTTGGCCACCAAGGGTTCAGGCGTTATCATTAACATGGCTTCAGAAGCAGGTTTAGAGGGTAGCGAGGGACAAAGTGTCTATGCGGCTACCAAAGGAGCGGTTTATTCACTGACTCGGTCTTGGTCTAAGGAATTGGCCAAGCACGGTATTCGCGTGGTAGGAATTGCACCGGGAATCATGGAAGCAACTGGACTTCGCACTCTAGCTTACGAAGAAGCATTAGCCTATACACGTGGAAAAACAGTTGAAGAATTGCGTGCAGGGTATGGAAATACCAGCACTATTCCACTGGGACGTAGCGGTCGTTTGAGTGAGGTGGCGGACTTGGTCTGCTACTACCTGTCAGACAGGGCCAGCTACATTACCGGTGTGACCACCAACGTGGCAGGCGGAAAAACTAGAGGTTAGGAAAGAGAAATGAGTTTAGAGCTAAACAAAAAAGCCTTCTTGTATTACTTGTCATCTCATGCCAGTGTCAGTTACGATAGCTTGGAAGAGAGATTGAATCTATCTAGACATTCCTTGAAGTTATTGATAGAGGGGCTTTTGTATAGCTACGACCATATCTTTTCCATTCAAGAACAAGGTGGAAAATTAAGCCTACACATTTTTGACGAGGAAGCCTTCAAGATTTTGGTGACAGAGGATTTGCTACTGTCAACAGACTTGAATTCCTTTCATAAGCGGCAGGCAATTTTCTTCCAAACCTTATTAGAAACGGATGATTTTATTTCAGCCGATGTGATTGCAGAAGAGCTGGGAATCAGTAGGCGGAGCCTTAGTCGCGATATCAATCGGATGAAGGAAGTCTTGTTGACCTACCAGCTTGATTTGGAGTCCAAGTCGGGTGTGGGGATAAAACTTGTCGGGACAGAGTTGAACAAACGCTTGCTCTATCTCTATGAAGTCATGGATTATTTGGAGCACGAGTTGGAATTGCCCCACGAGTTGCTGGCGACCTATGCAGACTTTATGGACAACCACCGCTTTCCCCTAGATGTGGAGCGGACCTTCTTGTCTACTCTGAAATTGACCATTCTTCGAAAAGAGAAGGCAGTCGGAGAAGAAGGCTTGTCATGGTTTACCAGCCAAGACAAGCTGGACCTGCCGTCTATCTTCTATGATATTCTGGCCTACTTCTTAGGAAGAGAAATTAGCAGAGCAGAAAAAGCCTTTCTAACCTTTCCTATGCAGATTGGCTTATTGGCTTCAGAGATTGGACGACCAGATATTCTGGCAATGGCCGAAGAAGTCTTGGGATTAACAGTTCAAGAATTCGGAATTAGCTTGGACATTGAAGAAAGTGCTCTTATTCTGCAACGTCACTTGGTCTATATGCTCAATCGCAGTGTGATGAAGTGGCAGTTTACGGAGATTAGCCTGCGTGAACAACTGATTCAAAGTTCCTTCTCCAAGGTGGTTTCTCAATTTTTTGTAGAGCGTGTCATGGAACGGACAGGTTTGAGCATATCAGACAAGGAAGTGGTCCTATTGGCCGCCTGGATGGAATTGTTGCTGGCCCGTAAAAGCAAGCCCTTGATTGCCAAGGTGGCTGTCATCACCCAGTCGGGTCAGTCCTTCAGCTACTTGGTGGACAATCAGATTCGCCAGATTTTCAACAGTGAAGTGCAGTTGGATTTCTTGGACCTTGCCAATCATCCGCCGTATGAGGAGCTAAATCGGACCTATGACCTCATCTTTACAGATAATCTCTTGTATAGCCAGGAACTCTTCCAGCCCTTCTTATCCTTGTCTTTGGTTACGAAGGAAAACCAAGCAGAGCGGGAAGCCTTGGAACGTACAGTGCTAGGTCGTAAGATTCAGATGCACTGTCAGGTGGAACTGGCTCGATTTGATGAAGGCAAGAGTTATGAGGACAACAGGCAAGCCTTGCTGGAACAATTAGTCGCCAAACAGGTTATTGGACAGGAAGTGGCAGATAAGCTGCAGGAAAAAGAAGCAGCTCACCCCGCCATTTCTGAAAATGGCTATGCTTATCCACATTTGACAGATGCTAGTCTGGAGCAGATTATACTGGTGGTGCCTGTTCAGGATAGTTTGCACTTATCCAGTCAGACAGGCCTTGCGGTCCATGATTTTGTCCTGATTTTTGTTCCGTCAGAATTGGATGATTTTAATCAAGATTTACTATTTAATATTTTTGACAATACCTTCCGCATGGGCAAACGGTCGCATATCAAAGGGCGATTAGGAATTGACCAGCGGTCAGATATGCTGACCTTGTAAGGTAGAGGAATAGGAGGAAAAAATGGATTCTATTTATATATTGGGGGCGGTCGTGATTGTTGCCTATATCTTGCAAATCATCTTCGGCCTGAAACAATTGAAACATTTTAATACAACCTATTCTGAATTGCGAAAAAAAGGTCGTGTGGCTATCGGACGTCGATCAGGAAAAATCAAGGCTGGTACCATTGTCATGTTTGCAGTGGATAGGAAGGGCATGATACTTGATGCTAAACGAATGCAGGGAGTGACAGTTGTAGCACGATTTAAGTCTATGCCGAGCTACATTGGTCAAGATATCCATTATCTAGATACTTATAACCCAGTCGTTAGAAAGGAGAATAAGCTGTTACAAATTGCGATTGAAGATGCGAGGGAACTCTTTCTTAGAATTGAGGCAGGAAATTATAAAGATGTTCCCAAATTTGCACCAGTGTTGAATGTGGGCAACCAATTGAAACTCTTGTCCACTCGTCTTAAATTACAGTTCAAAAAATAAAAAACAAAGGAGTTTATTATGGACTATATTGTAAAATTTGCCGAAGGCTTTATGAATCTTTTCAAGCTAGGCGGAGAAACTTTTATTAGCTGGATGACTGGTATCGTCCCTGTTGTTCTCATGCTCTTGGTGGCTATGAATACCTTGATTGCCCTCTTGGGTGAAGAAAAGGTCAATAAGCTGGCACAGGCTTCTGCTAAAAACCCAGTCAGTCGTTACATGATTTTGCCGTTCGTATCTGCCTTTATCTTGGGCAACCCGATGTCTATCAGTATGGGACGTTTCTTGCCAGAATATTATAAGCCAGGATTTGTTGCAGCACAGATGCAATTCTGTCATACATCAAATGGTGTCTTCCCCCACATCAACCCAGGTGAATTGTTCGTGTGGATGGGGATTGCTTCAGGTGTTCAGGCTCTTGGTTTGAATACCATGGACTTGGCGATTCGTTATCTCTTGGTTGGTTTGGTGATGAACTTTGTAGGTGGTTGGGTCACAGACTTTACAACAGCTTACGTTTCCAAACAACAAGGTATCACACTCAGCAAGACACTTTGATAGAAAGAGGATATTCCTATGGCATACAAAAGCATAAAAGTTGTAAAAGGTAGCGGTGGTTTTGGTGGTCCTCTGGTCATCACTCCGACAGATGAAAAACATAAATTTATATATATCACTGGTGGCGGTGAAAAGCCAGCTATTGTCGATAAAATCGCAGAATTAACAGGTATGGAAGCGGTCAATGGTTTCAAGACCTCTATTCCAGATGAAGAAATTGCACTTGCAATCGTTGACTGTGGCGGTACCCTGCGTTGTGGTATTTATCCTAAAAAAGGGATTCCAACCATCAATGTGATTCCAACAGGTAAGAGTGGTCCATTGGCTCAGTACATCACAGAGGACATCTACGTTTCAAACGTTGGTGTGGAACAGATTACATTGGCAGATGGAACAGATGCAGCAGCAGTAAGTGTGGCGACTGAGAAGAAGCCGACCTATGATACCAGCAAAAAAATCACTGAGCAACGTGCAGAGTCTAGCTTGATTGCTCGGATTGGTATGGGAGCTGGTAAGGTGGTTGCAACCTTTAACCAAGCAGCACGAGATGCAATTCAAACAATGCTACATACTATTTTGCCATTCATGGCCTTTGTATCTCTCTTGATTGGGATTATTCAAGGTTCTGGCGTAGGGAACTGGTTGGCCAAGTTAATGGTTCCGCTAGCAGGAAATATTTGGGGCTTGATTTTGATTGGTTTCATTTGCTCGCTTCCATTTTTATCTCCGCTCCTGGGGCCAGGTGCTGTTATTAGCCAAATTATTGGAACCTTGATTGGTGTGGAAATTGGCAAGGGCAACATTCCGCCACAAATGGCTCTCCCAGCCCTCTTTGCCATCAATACGCAAAATGGTTGTGACTTTATACCGGTAGCTCTTGGTTTATCAGAAGCAGAATCTGAAACAGTTGAAGTGGGTGTTCCAGCGGTACTCTACTCACGTTTCTTGAACGGTGTCCCACGTGTCATCGTTGCTTGGTTGGCCAGCTTTGGACTTTATAGTTAGATAAAAAATAGTGAATAGGATAGGATAAAAGGATGACAAAAATTTTTGAAGCAAGGATTGTAAGTGTCGGGGAACAAGCCCCAGAAATGATTAGAGAAGCAAATATGTTAATTTTATTTGGCATTGAGGCTCCTGCAGATTTAGCAGAATATTGCTACAAGATTAGTAACAAGGATTTGTCTGGTCCTATCCAGGTTGGTGGGCGATTGGTCATAGACGGTGTGGATTACCCAATTACAGCTGTCGGATCTGTTGTAGAACAAAATCTTCTAGCATTGGGGCATATCACCATTGCTTTTGATGGTTCCTCAGAAGGATCTCTGCCAGGGACACTTCATGTAGCGGTGGACAAGATGCCAGATTTACACGCAAATAGTATCGTTCAGTTGTTTGCATAACTGTGGCCACCATTTCTCTTGTTTACTAGTTGGTATCTCATCGACACTAGCTAATAAACAAGGGATTTTTATTTATCCAATTTCTTATGGTACAATAGTTCCATAGAAATAGGAGACTGTATGAAAAGAGAGTTTTTTGTAGTAGGAGATGTTCATGGTAAATTTGAACTCCTACTCGATATGTTAAAGAAATGGAATGAAGAGCGGCAACAGCTGATTTTTCTTGGGGATTTGATTGACCGTGGAGAAAATTCAAAGGCTTGCCTAGAGTTGGTTTGGCAATTAGTCCGAGAAAAAGGTGCGATCTGTCTGACTGGGAATCATGAACGAATGTTTTTGGCTTGGCTGCGTGACCCCTTGGATCGCTACGACCACTATCGGAGAAACGGTGGAGATACGACCATCAATTCCTTACTGGGGCGTCCCTTGGATGCACCGGTAGATGGCCTGGTGGATGCCAATACAGTGATGGAACAATATGAGGACCTGATTGATTTTGTCAAATCTTGCCCCTATCATATGGAGACTGAGCGCTATATCTTTGTCCATGCAGGAGTTGATTTGACCTTACCAGATTGGCGTGAAACCAATAATCATGATAAGGTTTGGTTACGCACCCCTTTCCATGAGGCTGAAAATACCACAGGAAAAATAATTGTTTTTGGACATACACCTGTGTATAACCTCTTTCAAACTCAACTTCGCATTAGTCAAATCTGGACCAGTCCAGATGGGAAAATGGGAATTGACGGAGGAGCTGTTTACGGCGGAGTTCTCCATGGGATTGTACTGGATGATGCGGGTCTGGTACAGGATTACATCGTCGGATCTGTCAATCCGAGAAAAGAAATTGAAGATTAGATGATGATTGAAAATTAGGAGGTCAAACTTCTAATTTTTTTTTATTTTTATACTTGACAACGCATATATATAATGGTAGTGTAAACAATTTCTTGGAGGTTTATATGAAAAAACTTACTTTCCTAACTTTGACTGCACTGTCAGTGTTTGCACTTGCTGCGTGTTCTACTACTGAACCAAGTAAAAAAGAAGCTACGGATACTTCTGTCAGTGTTGCGCAGTCTAGTTCTGAACAAGCAACTAGTACAAGCTACAAGGTAGGAGATACAATTGTATTTAAAGATGTAGCAGAAATTACAATTACGAATATTGCATGGACTGACGAACGAAATGAAGTGAGCGATATTGTTGCGAATAAAGTGCTTTTGGTAACCTATAATGTCACTAACTTGACTGATAAAGATTATGTTGTCGGTGAAGATATGGATTTGTATGTAAACAATAAAGTGACTGAAGGCTACCCAGTTGGAACAATACTCGAAACAATCGCACCAGGTAGAAGTATAGAAGGCGCAACAACCGCCTTTGCAGTAAACGAAGAGGGAACTTCTGAGTTAGAGGTTAAACCAGGGTTCCAGTTTAGTACAGATATAAAACCAGCAATTGTAAAATTTGATTTACCACAATAACTTTTAGGAGGCTAACTTAGCCTCTTTTTCATTTTTTTGCATTTCTTCCCAAATTTTCAGAAAATTTTGATATAATAGAAAAAATATTATTTTTAGATTGGAATCATTATGACTGCACAAAAAATGACTGCACAAGAAATCATTGCCTTTATTGGTAATGCTGTGAAGAAGACAACTGTTAAAGTGACTTTTGAAGGTGAATTGGCTGGGCCTGTTCCTGCTGAGGTAACAAAGCTTGGTAATGTCCTCTTCGGTGACTGGAAAGACGTCGAGCCACTTTTGGCAAACTTGACTGAAAATGTAGACTACGTGGTTGAGCAAGACGGTCGCAATTCGGCTGTGCCTTTGCTGGACAAACGTAATATCAATGCCCGTATCGAGCCAGGTGCCATTATCCGAGATCAAGTGACCATTGGCGATAATGCCGTTATCATGATGGGTGCTGTGATCAATATCGGTGCGGAAATCGGCCCAGGTACTATGATTGACATGGGTGCTATCCTAGGTGGTCGTGCGACGGTTGGTAAAAACAGCCACATCGGTGCAGGTGCGGTTCTTGCAGGTGTTATCGAGCCAGCTTCGGCTGAGCCAGTGCGTGTTGGCGATAATGTTTTGGTCGGTGCCAATGCCGTTGTCATCGAGGGCGTGCAAATTGGCAGTGGCTCTGTTGTCGCAGCGGGTGCTATTGTGACCCAAGATGTCCCTGAAAATGTAGTGGTGGCAGGAGTGCCAGCTCGCATCATCAAGGAAATCGACGCTCAAACCCAACAAAAAACAGCCTTGGAAGAGGCTTTGCGGACACTCTAAGAGGTAGCTATGCTAGATTTAATCGCGACACGCCGGTCCCTCCACCAGATTCCAGAGCTGGGCATGGAGGAGTTCAAGACCCACGCCTTTCTTATGGAAACTATTGAGAACTTGCTGGAAGATTGCTCTTTTGCCCAAGTCCGTACATGGAAGACAGGTATCCTGGTCTATCTGACAGGTTCTGCACCTGAAAAGACCATTGGCTGGCGGGCAGATATTGACGGCCTGCCTATCGTGGAGGAGACGGGCCTGGACTTCAAGTCCCTCCACCCAGACCGGATGCACGCTTGCGGACATGATTTCCACATGACCATTGCCCTGGGGCTTTTGGAGAAAATGGCAGAGCAGCAACCGAGAAATAATCTTCTCTTCTTGTTTCAGCCTGCGGAGGAAAATCTAGCAGGTGGTATGCTTATGTATGAAGCGGGGGCTTTCGGGGATTGGTTGCCAGATGAATTTTATGGGCTCCATGTCCGACCTGACCTCAAAGTCGGTCAAATGGCCACCAACCGTGCGACCCTCTTTGCTGGGACCTGTGAAGTCAAGATACGGTTTACAGGAAAGGGTGGTCACGCAGCATTTCCCCATACCGCCAATGACGCTTTGGTTGCGGCCAGCTACTTTGTGACCCAGGTTCAGTCAGTGGTGAGTCGAAATGTCGACCCAATCGAGGGAGCTGTGGTGACCTTCGGCTCCATGCACGCGGGCACGACCAATAATGTCATTGCTGAAACAGCCTTTCTGCACGGGACCATTCGGGCCTTGACTCAGAATATGAGCCTCTTGGTGCAAAAACGGGTGCGAGAAGTGGCAGAAGGAATCGCCCTGTCCTTTGGAGTGGACTTGGAGATCGAGCTCAATCCAAGCGGTTATCTGCCTGTGGAGAACAATCCCCAGCTGGCTGACGAGCTCATGACTTACTTTGATGGTGTTGACGGAGTGGAGATGATTGATTGTCCACCTGCCATGACGGGAGAGGACTTCGGCTACCTGCTTAACAAGGTTCCGGGTGTTATGTTCTGGTTGGGTGTGGATACGCCTTATCCCCTTCACAATCCACGTCTCAGTCCCAAAGAGGAAGTGCTTCCCTTTGCTGTGGATAAGTTGAGCAATTTTTTGAAAACGAAAGTAAATTAGACTGGAATTTCCAGTCTTTTTCTGAAAGAAAAGGAGTTCCTGTGGATAAAAAAGAAATTCGGCAAGAGGTCTTGCAGAGTTTGAAAGACCTGACTAGTAGCCAGCGAGCAAGATGGAGTCAGCAGCTAACGGAGCGCCTCCTTGCTTCTGAGGCCTATCAAGGCACAAAGTCGCTTGGGACCTACCTTTCCATGCCCCATGAGTTTGACACTTCTTACCTGATTGAGCAGGCTCAAAAGGATGGCAAGCAGATTTTCATCCCTAAGGCCTATTCACAAGGTCGTATGGATTTTGTAGAATATAATCCTGATGATTTGGTGAAATCTAGGTTTGGAGTTTGGGAACCTGGTACTTATTCACAACCTGTGGATAAGTCTGTGGTTAAGTTGATCCATGTTCCTGGTTTAGCTTGGAATCAAGCGGGTTTCCGAGTGGGTTATGGAGGCGGTTTTTATGATCGCTACCTAGCAGATTATCAGGGGGGGACGGTATCGACCTTGGCAGACTTTCAAGTCTATGATTTTGAACTAGATGTATTTGATATTCCAGTAAAGGAGTTGTTGATTTTTGAAGAACTTTTTTGATAAGCGCTATCCTGTGACCAATGCCTTGTTGGCAGTCACGGCTCTTGTTTTTCTTTTGATACAAATATTTCGATTTGGGCAGACCACTACAGCCTATACGATTTTTGAATTCGGTGGTATGTACGGTCAAGTGGTGCGTTATGATCCAACTCAGTTGTGGCGCTTGATTTCCCCTATCTTTGTCCACATTGGTTGGGAACATTTTATCTTTAACAGCATTACCTTGCTTGGTTTGGGTTATCAATTAGAAGGACTTTTTGGGTCCCGGAGGTTCTTTCTTCTCTATCTATTATCTGGTATTATGGGCAATCTTTTTGTTCTCTTCTTTACACCAGATGTAGTTGGTGCAGGTGCATCGACCTCTCTGTTTGGTCTTTTTGCAGCTATGGCGCTGTTGAGGAAATTTAGTCGTAGCCCTTATCTACAGGTTCTCGGTCAACGTTATATGGTCCTTTTGGGATTGAACTTGGTCTTGGGACTTTTTAATCCAACCATTAGCATGGCAGGACATATTGGAGGAGCTATTGGAGGATGCTTGGTCGTGATTTTCCTCCCACCTCTTGTGGAAAAGGATCTCTTTACAGGAAAACAGATTTTTTACAGTTTCATTGGATATTTGGGCTTGATTGTTTTTCTACTAGGGATATTCTATTTGATATAAGAAAAAAACTAGCGTCATTTGCTAGTTTTTCTTTGTATCTAATTTTTTACCAAGATCGATTAAGTATTGTTTCAAATCATCTTTTACTTGAGGGTGTTGGAGGGCGTAGTCGATAGAAGTTTTCATGAAACCGAACTTATCCCCAACATCGTAACGGTTGCCTTTGAATTCACGAGCGAAAACACGTTGCGTTTTGTTCAGAGTATCAATGGCATCTGTCAATTGAATCTCGTTCCCGGCACCTGGTTTTTGGTTTTCTAAAATCTCAAAGATTTCAGGAGTGAGTAAGTAGCGTCCGATAATAGCAAGGTCAGAAGGAGCGTCTTCTGGTTTTGGTTTTTCCACAAAGGTTTCCACACTATAGAGACCGTTGACACCTTCACCTTGTGGAGCGATAACACCGTATGCAGAAACTTCTTCATGAGGAACAGGCATAACAGCAATGGTTGAAGCATGTGTTTTTTCATAGTCGTTCATGAGTTGCTTGGTCAATGGGACAGCTTTTGTATCTGTGATGTCCATCAAGTCATCGCCGAGCATGACAACAAAAGGCTCGTTCCCGACAAATGCTTTAGCTTGAAGAACGGCATCACCAAGTCCACGTGGATGGCTTTGACGAATGAAGTGTAGTCGAATGCCTGTTGTCTCATCAACCAGTTTCAACAAGTCATTTTTGCCTTTTTCTTTGAGGTTGTATTCCAATTCAAAGTTTGAATCAAAGTGATCTTCGATAGAACGTTTTGACTTACCAGTGACCACCAAAATATCTTCAATACCCGAACGGAGGGCTTCTTCAACGATAAATTGGATGGTTGGTTTGTCAACGATTGGCAACATTTCTTTGGCAAGTGCCTTAGTAGCAGGCAAGAAACGTGTTCCCAAACCTGCAGCTGGGATAACAGCTTTTCTAACTTTTTTCATAAGTATGTAATCCTTTATAATTTATTTTTTTGTGTTTAATAAGAATCAATGCCATTCATTTTCATGGCGGAATTCACCCGTCATGATTTCTTTGATGGCATCTTCAATACCCGCACCTTGGTAGATGACCTTGTAGATGGCTTGGGTAATAGGCATGTAAACATCTAATTCTTGAGCCAACTCATAGGCTGCCTTAGTTGTTGAAATACCTTCAATCACCATTCCCATGTTGCGTTCTACATCTTCGAGTTTTTCACCGCGACCGAGCTGATCTCCAGCTCTCCAGTTGCGGGAGTGGACAGATGTACCGGTAACAATCAAATCACCAACACCAGAAAGACCGCTGTAAGTCAGAGGATTTGCGCCCATAGCAACGCCTAGACGTGTAATTTCTGTCAAACCGCGAGCGATAATAGCTGCCTTGGCATTATCACCATAACCAAGTCCGTGTAAAGCGCCAGCGCCGACAGCAATAATATTTTTAAGGGCACCTGCTGTTTCTACACCGATGACATCATTATTTGTATAAAGTCGGAAGTAGTGGTTGCTGAAAAGATTTTGGACGTAGCTGGCTGTTTCCAAGTCTTTTGAAGCTGCAGAAATCAAGGTCAAATCACGGACGATAGTCTCTTCTGCATGACTTGGCCCTGAAACCACGACGATTTCAGAACGGAGTTCAGCAGGAATTTCTTCCTCAAGTACCTCAGACAAGCGCTTGTGACTATCAGGCTCTAAGCCTTTTGAAGCGTGCATGACAACTACCTTGTGTTTGAGAGCTTGTGCGACTTGCTTGGCAACGAGACGTGTTACCTTGGTTGGTACAACGAAAAGAACAGCGTCAACACCGTCCAAGGCTTCAGTCAAATCCTTATAGCCCTTGATGTTTTCATCTAGGATAACATCCTTGAAATAGCGCTTATTTGTATGTTCTTTATTGATTTCGTCGATTTGTTCGGGGACATTGCCCCAAATACGGACAGTATGACCGTTGTCGTTGAGAACTTGTCCTAGGGCGGTGCCCCATGAACCGGGTCCCAAGATGGCAATGGTTTGTTTGGTCATAAAAAATCCTTTCTAGTTGGTGTAATTTAGATATATTATACCATAATTGATACATAAAATCTTATATAAGTTATACAGTATATATATTATAGTTTTTGAGTAAGTAATGGTGCTGAAATAACAAAATATTTTCAGAAAAGAGCAAACGGAATAATTGACAATAGTTCCTAAGAGAACTATAATAGTTCTCATGGTAATTATTTTCGTAGAAAGGAGCTATTATGGGACATACTATTGCAGATTTTCGGAATCTATTAAATCAGATTGAACAAATCAGTGAAACCATTGCAAAGGAATATGATGTGGAGCACCTAGCTGGACCACAGGGATGGGCCCTGCGTTTCATAGCAGAACGGTCTGAAGTTGAAACCTTTGTTAAAGACATTGAAGCGGAGTTGAAGATTTCCAAATCCGTTGCCAGCAATCTAGTTAAGCGAATGGAGAAAAATGACTTTATTCGGGTTTTACCTTCTCAGTTTGACAGACGCTATAAGCAGTTGGTCTTGACAGAGAAAGGTCGGAGCAAGATTTGTCACCTAAAATCCTTCCATGAGGAGATGCACCATTCTCTCTTTCGAGGTATTCAAAAGGAAGAATTTGATTTGATCAGACAGGTGGTCGATCAATTAAAAGAAAATATTAGAAATTATAAGGAGAAAAAACATGTTTAAAGAAGCCATTTTACGTTACAAATGGTATGCCTTGGCATCGGTCTTGTTGACGTCTATTGTCGTAGCAACGACCTTGATGCAACCTAGTTATTTACAGGATGTATTGACTGCTGTCTTGGCCAATGATAAGGAAGAAATTGTTCGTGTCGGTAAGTTCCTCTTGCTGATTGCGGGAATCGGTCTCTTGGCTGGTCTGACCAATACAATCATGGCAGCTAAGATTTCTCAGGGAGTGTCTGCGGATATTCGTGAGAAGACCTTTCGGAAAATTCAGAGCTTTTCTTATGCCAATGTAGAGGAATTTAATGCAGGGAATTTGGTGGTTCGTATGACCAACGACGTCAACCAAATTCAGAACCTTGTCATGATGCTCTTTACGATCTTGATGCGGGTACCTCTGCTCTTTGTTGGTGCCTTTATCATGGCAGTGCGCACTTTGCCAGAACTTTGGTGGATTATCGTACTCATGGTCATCATCATCATGGGAATCATGGCAGTCGTGATGGGCTTGATGGGACCGCGCTTTGGTAAATTCCAGTCCCTGATGGACAGGATGAATAGCATTGCAAAGGAAAATCTCCGTGGGATTCGTGTGGTTAAGTCCTTTGTACAGGAGAAGAATCAATACGCTAAATTTAAAGAAGTATCCAATGAGCTTTTGGATCTCAACCTCTTTATTGGTTATGGTTTTTCTATCTTGCAACCTTTGATGATGTTTATCTCCTATATGGCGATTTTTGTGTCGCTTTATCTCGTTTCTGGGATGTTAGACACTAATCTCGAAGCAGTTGGGGGCTTTACTTCCTTTATGAGTTACCTCATGCAAATCATGTTTGCCATTATCATGACTAGCTTTATGGGGATGCAGGCTTCACGTGCTGCTATTTCCATTAAACGTTTGAGTGAGGTTTTAGATACAGAGCCAGCGATGACCTTTAAAGATGGTGCAAAAGAGGACTTGGATGGTCGGATTGTCTTTGACAATGTTAGCTTCACCTATCCGCATGACACCGAGCCGACCTTGAAAAATATCTCCTTTGAGATTGAGTCTGGTCAGATGGTCGGTGTGGTCGGTGCGACGGGTGCGGGTAAATCAACACTAGCTCAGCTCATTCCGCGTTTGTTTGATCCACAGGAAGGGACTGTGTCAATTGGCGGTCGTGATTTGAAAGACATCAGTCAGGAAACCTTGAGAGATACAGTGTCTATCGTTTTGCAAAAAGCTATTCTCTTCTCAGGGACCATTGCAGACAACCTGCGTCAAGGTGCACCTGGTGCAGATTTGGAACGTTTGGAGCGGGCCGCAGGTATTGCCCAAGCCAAAGAATTTATCGACCGCTTGGATGATACCTATGAGAGCCAAGTAGAAGAACGTGGAAATAACTTCTCAGGTGGTCAGAAACAGCGGATGTCCATTGCGCGTGGGGTGATTAGTGATCCTAAAGTCTTGGTGCTAGATGATTCGACCTCAGCCCTGGATGCCAAGTCTGAGAAGCTGGTCCAAGAGGCCCTCAACCATGATTTGAAGGGGACAACGACGGTCATCGTTGCTCAGAAGATTTCTTCTGTTGTCAAAGCTGATAAGATCTTGGTTCTTGATGAAGGTCGCTTGATTGGTCAGGGAACACACGCAGAATTGGTAGCGACAAATGACGTCTACCGAGAAATTTACGAAACACAGAAAGGGAAGGAGGAAAACTAAGCAAGTGCAGTCTATATAGTACGATTGTATTTGAACTCGGTCGGAAAGCTTCGAAAAAAGATAAACCTCCTAGCGTTTCGGAACGCGGCGTTGGTTTCCTATTTTTCGGTCGCTTTCTGGGCGACCTTAGTATCATGTTATGAAAACACTTAGATTTTTCTGGTTTTATTTTAAACGCTATAAGCTGTCCTTTGCTGTGATTTTTCTAGCTATTGTGACGGCGACCTATTTGCAGGTTAAGACACCTGTTTTCCTGGGTAATGCTATTGCAGAGATGGGGAAAATTGGTCAGGCTTATTTTGCTGCAGAGCAGATGGGGCAGTCAGGTTTCAAGCCTGATATGACGGACTTTAATGGGGTCATGCTCAATCTCTTGTTGGCCTATGTGGCAACTGTGGTATCAACCTTGATTTATACTCTGCTCTTTACACGCATCGTTGCTCATTCAACCAACCGCATGCGAAAAGGTTTGTTTGGCAAGTTGGAACGCTTGACGGTTGCCTTCTTTGACAGCCACAAGGATGGGGATATTCTTTCTCGTTTTACCAGTGATTTGGATAATATCCAAAATGCTTTTAACCAGTCCTTGACTCAGGTAGTGACCAATATCGCTCTTTACATCGGTATGGTTATCATGATGTTCCGTCAGGATACTCGCTTGGCTCTGGTAACTGTGGCATCTACGCCAGTCGCCTTGATTGCCCTAGTGATTATCATTCGCCTGTCACGGAAATATACTGACAAGCAACAGGCTGCGGTGTCTAAACTCAATGCCTACATGGATGAGAAGATTTCAGGACAAAAAGCGATTATTGTACAGGGTGTGCAGGAAGAGACTATTGATGGTTTCTTGGAGCTCAATGAAGAAGTTCGTCGCACAACTTTCAAGGGACGTTTGTTTGGTGGGATTCTCTTTCCATTTATGAACGGTATGAGCTTGGTTAATACTGCCATTGTTATCTTTGCAGGCTCTAGCATTGTTCTCAATGATAGCTCGCTGGAAACAGCTGCCGCACTTGGTCTGGTCGTGACCTTTGTTCAGTATTCGCAACAGTATTACCAGCCTATCATGCAGATTGCATCTAGCTGGGCAGAATTGCAGTTGGCCTTCACAGGTGCTCATCGTATTCAGGAAATGTTTGATGAGCCTGAGGAAGTCCGCCCGCAAAACGCTCCGCTATTTACCGAATTAAAAGAAGGTGTTGAAATCAAGGAAATCGACTTTGGCTACCTGCCAGGTCAAAAGGTCTTGGACAAGGTGTCTATTTCGGCTCCTAAGGGTAAAATGGTGGCGGTCGTTGGTCCGACGGGATCTGGTAAGACAACCATTATGAACTTGATCAACCGCTTCTACGATGTCAATGGTGGTAGCGTGGCCTTTGACGGTCGCGATATTCGGGAATATGATTTGGATAGTTTGCGGGATAAGGTCGGTATTGTCTTGCAGGAGTCGGTCCTATTCTCTGGCACTATTGCGGACAATATCCGCTTTGGTGATGAGAGCATTTCGCAAGAAATGGTGGAAACCGCAGCTCGTGCGACGCATATCCACGACTTTATCATGAGCTTGCCAGAGGGTTATGAAACCTTTGTGACCGATGATGAGAATGTCTTCTCGACAGGTCAGAAACAGCTGATTTCCATTGCCCGTACGCTCTTGACAGATCCACAGGTCTTGATTTTGGACGAGGCAACGTCTAACGTTGATACGGTAACGGAAGCCAAAATTCAAAAAGCCATGGAGGCCATTATCGCAGGACGGACCAGCTTCGTCATTGCCCACCGCCTTAAAACCATTCTCAATGCGGATGAAATTATCGTCCTCAAAGACGGAAAGGTCATCGAGCAGGGCAACCACAGCCAGCTCCTTAAACTCAACGGCTTCTACGCCGAACTCTACCACAATCAGTTTGTGTTTGAATAGTAAAAAATAACAGCCAAGATAAGCAGGCCACAATCCTTAAACTTTTAGGATGTGGTTTATCTTGGCTGTTTTTGTAGTATCATTACTGTTCAAGATGGTTGGTTTTGGTCTGATTGAGCCAAGCATAAGCAATTCCAATAAAGAGTCCGGCTCCAAGCCAATTTCCAAAGAAAACAACAATCCACTGACGAAGAATATTTACCATAGTAAAGGTATCTACATTAGTACGAGCAGCATTAAAGGCTAAGAGCATGAATGATGCGAAATTAGCAACTAAGTGTTCGTTGATAAGGAAAACAAACATAAAAATAGCAGATACAATAACAAAGAATTTGGCGGATTGTTCCTTGAGTAGCATATACCCAAGGATAGCCATATTCACAAACATATTGGCAGTAATTCCCTCAAAGAAGTTACTCCAGTCGGATTTTCCTAGTTTGATGGTGACAGCGTTGACAACAAAACTTTCGTTAGATAAGTTAAGGTAGGAGAAGGACTGATTGAAAAGCCAAGCCAGAATGGTAGCACCTACAAAGTTGAAGAAGGTGCAGTAAAGTAACATCAGCGTTACTTTTTTCCAAGTAATTTGCTTATAATAGGCACCAGTCGTTAGATACATCATATTAGATGTAGCCAATTCGCCACCAAAAATAAGAACAAAAATCAGTCCGATAGCAAAGATAAAGGTAAAAACAAAACGCGATAGACTTGGGAATTGACTGGAGATGACATCAGCTCCAATAATACCAACAGCTGTTGACATGGTCAAATAAGCTCCTGCATACATGGAGCGTAAGGCGTAACGGCTTAGACTTTCATCAAAAAGGGATTCTTTTTTTGAAACTGCAACCGAAATTTTTTCTTGAAATGGGGACATGGGGCCTCCTTGTGACATAATCATCAAAAATTTATTGAAAAATATAGTGGAAAGGGAGCCCCTTCCCACTAGTTTTTATTTGTTAGTGAGCAGATGCACCAGAATTGGCATCTGTCGGTGTGGAAGCTGTATGGGTACTACCTGTATCTGAAGCGCCAGAGGTTGCATCAACATGGGCAGGAGATGCGGTGTTTCCTGCACCCCCCACCAAGCGTTGTCCAGTGGTTTCAAGATACCAATCTAACCATGGCTTAAAATTAAAGATAATTTCATTGATACCAGCGTAGGACCCGTCAGGATAGTACATAGCTTGGTAGTTATGAGTATTAATAATTTCAGGTGGTGTGCCCGGGACGATTGTTCGAACGTACTCTTGGTTACCATTACGTAAGGTTCCAACAACCCATTCGACATTCTTCATACGAGCAGGTGGTAAAGTGCCGTGAACGGTTGACAAACGGTTTCCTACTTGCTCTGGGACCCGCTTACCTAACATAGTATCAGGCTCTTGGTGGCTATTGTTGTAATAGAGGAACTGATTGTTATCATCTGCATAGGTCAACTCAAATGGCATGGCGTTGAGGAACATATTGAGTTGGTTAACTGTTAAAAGACCGTTATCTAATTTAACATACGTATCTCCCTCGACAGCGTTGACCAATTTAGAAGCCTTATCCAGCCAATCTGGGTCATCTGGGTCCACACCTGTGATGGTCGTTGCGATTGGATGGGTACAGTCTAAATCTTCGGGTGCAATTGGCTTGGGTTGTTTCAATTTAGATACAACGCCGACATACTTGATAAAGTTGTCTAGACAGCTTTCCAAGAATTTCACAGTCCCTTCATTGATAATGTTCCCTTTATCATCAAAAGCTTCTTTCGCTTTACCAAGGAGGAATTCATTACCTGGTAACGTGTAGGCATTGACACCTGGAGCGTCCAAAATTTTTCTCAAGTGGACTTGAGCGCGAGACGTTCCTTGGTCGTAGTAAGAAGCCCCGATAATCATAACTGGTTTATTTTCAAATGGATGTAAATTGAAACTTAGCCACTCTAGAGTACTCTTAAGAGCAGGTGTGATGGTGTGGTTGTGCTCAGGTGTAGCAATGATGACACCATCAGCACGTGTGATTTTGTTGTAAAGGTATTGGATCGCAAAACTATTAGACTGGTCTTCGTCCTGATTGAACATTGGGACATCTTTGATTTCCAAAAGCTCTAATTCAAATTTTACTTTAAAGTGGCGTTGAATAAATTGCAATAGCATGCGGTTATAAGATTGGTCTGCATTAGACCCGACAATTCCGACAAATTTCATGATTGTTCTCCTCTCTTACAAGTTTTCCCAGTCAAAGTTTTCAGCTTCTTTTTGAAGTAACTCTTTGGCGCTAGACAGTTTACTTGTCATCTTGACAAAGAGACGGAAGTCATCAAAGATGGCATCCAGTTTTTGACTGATTTCTAAATCAATAAGCTCACCGTTTGTATCAAAGGCTTTCATGGAATGAGATAGTAAGAACTCATCTGGTAAAACAGTAGCTTTGAGTTCAGGAGCATTGAGAATTTGGCGTAGTTGCAATTGAGCACGGGACGAACCGAGTGTTCCGTATGAGGCACCTGTAATCATAACCGGTTTGTTAAGCATAGGGTAGACTCCATATGATACCCAAGCTAGTGCATTCATAAGAACAGCGGGGATTGAGTGGTCATACTCAGGTGTTCCGATGATGACACCATCAGCACTTTCAATCTTTGCAACTAATTCTTTAACACTTTCTGGCAGTTCACGATTAGCCGGTTTATTGAAGACAGGAAGGTCCTTGATTTCAACCAATTCAATATCAGCCTTGTCTGCGAAATGCTGTTTGATGTACTGCAAGAGTTTGCGGTTGGTTGAGCGAGCGGAGTTGGTTCCGACAAGTCCTAGAAGTTTCATAGCATCTTCTCTTTTTTCTAAATGTAATATCCTTATCATACCAGTTTACAAGGTGGAAAGCAAGCGCTTTCCTAAAACATACAGAAAATGTTCAAAAAATCACGAACTCTTTTGGTATAATGTCCACCCCTCAACGAGCAGTCCATTAGTTATTATTCTACGAGCGAGTTTTAGTTCGCTCGTTTTATAGTTCTCCGATAAATCGGTAATGCAGTTCAATAGTGACTTGACGGTTTTTGCCACGTCCAGTCGGTTGGTGAATGACGATTTTATCAATCAGTTCATTCACTAGCTGTGTTGTTAGGTTCTCGAGTTTTGTGTGTTGGCGAATAGTTCGCATAAACTTGTCAATGTTTTGCGTAGATTCGGTCTGGCTAACCAGAACCTCTTGAAATTTCTGAATTTGTTGGCTGAGTTCAGCTTGCTCACTCTCGTAACTGTCCACCAATTTTCTAAATCTCTCATCGCTAATCTCGCTTAACAGTTGCTTTTCATAGAGCCTTTGGATAATTGTGTCTAACTCCAGCGACCGTTTTTTGGCTTTATTTAAATGTTTGCGTAAGCTATCCTGCTTTTTACTCTCTCGAATGTCGAAGCGAGACTTCAGTTTTGCAAGCAATTCTTCCTCATTAAATCGAATAGAAGAAATTAGTTGCTGAAGGTCGCCTAACACTAATTCTTCCAGAGTTTCCTTGCGAAGATAGTGCGAACCCGAACAAGTATCGCCAGCTCGACGATAATGGTAACACTTGTAGTGGTCTAGGTTTGTGTTGTCTTTTTGTTGCGGACAAAAACTGAGTTTATGACCATTTTCGCAAAAGACCAACCCTGCGAAGAGATTTTCGTGACCAGTGGTATCTTTCCAGTGGTTCTTACGTTTTACTCGCTTATGACCAAGCATTTTGCGTGCTATTTTGAAATCCTCCTGTGAAATAATCGCTTCGTGTGTATTTGGAAAAATCAACCAATCTTCTCGAGGTCGCAATTTGAATCCTCGTTGTTTGTAGGAAATTTTTGCAGTCTTGAGATTGATTGTTGCTCCAGTATACTCCTCTTTCTCGAGCATCTGGCAAATCATCTGGCTTTTCCAGTGGAATGGGTCGCTTTCAAGCACGCGATAATTCGAAATTCCCAACTTTTTCTTGTAGTTGGCGGGTGTTAGGACCTTGTCCTTTCGAAGGTCATTTGCAATAGAAGAGATTGGTTTTCCAGAGAGATACTCCTTGAAAATTCGTTTCACAATTTGACTGGCATAATCGTCAATCAGCCATTCCTTGGGATTTTCTGGATTTTTGAGATAACCGTACGGTGCAATCCAGCCAATTTTCTCACCAGCCTTTGCCTTGGTATGCTTAGATAACTTAATTTTCTCGCTACATTGGAGGGAATACCAGTTATTAAATAAAGATACCAAGGGTGCGAGGTAGGCATCTTGGCTGTTGCGTTTGTTACTGTCCAGATTTTCATTCAAGGAGATGAAGCGGATATTTTTTGACGGAAAAGTAATTTCGGTCAGTTGCCCAGTCAAGAGGTAATCTCGGCTGAGACGACTTAAATCTTTTACAACAACCGCTTGAATTTTTCCAGCCTCCACTAAACTCATCATCCTCTGAAAATCTGGTCGCTGGACGTTCGAACCCGAGAAGCCATCGTCCACGAAGAAGAATGGATTTGGCAAGTTTTCACGCGTAGCCACTTGAGCGAGGATCTGTTTCTGATTAGAAATCGAGTTACTCTCGCCTTCGTTAGCGTCTTCGGCGGATAAGCGACAATACAGAGCGGTTATCCTATCTGGTAGATTTTCCAAATTCTGCGTTTTAATTTCTTCAAATGTCAATGTGCTTTTGTTCATAGTGTGCTCCTTTCGATTCACCTATAACCCACTGACATGATAGCTCGAAGTGGGCAGGAAGTCCAGTCAATTAACCGATTTTAGCAGATAAAGTTTATATTTTATGATAGAATAAGATAATAAGAGGGGTTATTTTATGAAGGCAAGATACTTTTATTTATCTATAATTATTTTATTTTACATACTGCTACCGACGTCAATACTAGTAGGATTACTGGATTTTAATCATAAATTTGTTTATCTAACCGTGGGCTCCATTTTGATATATTTACTAATGAGAGTAGCAGGAAACCAGAACAGCGAGATGGGACTTTCTTTCAATTCATCGGCTAAGTCTATGAAGGATGTTACTGTTCTTACCGTAATTTTAGGAATACTGGGAGTACTTTTATATCTAACTGGTATTGGTGGTCGATTTTCACCTAATGAAACAGTCTCCTTCTATCTTTTTTATATTTTCATTTCTTCTCCAGCTCAAGAGTTTTTATATCGTGGTGCGTTGGTAAGAATTCTTACCAGACTTAATGTGAGTGAAAGAAGTAAGATGATTGTATCTTCAGCTTTATATAGCTTCGTACATATTATATATAAAGACTTCTGGACTCTTGTTCTTACATTCTGTATAGGTATTATCTGGTATAGGAGTTACAGAAAAACTAATAACTTACTAGGAGTTTGCGTCAGCCATGCTGTTTTGGGAATTGTGACAATTTTAGCTGGAGTAATAGATTGAGGTGGAGTAATTGGCTAGCAAAGACAAAGATAGACTTCATTTTAATGATTTCAAAGAAGTCTATCTATTTATTTTATCTATTGTTCATGGAGGGTTATTTTTTATTTTCCTAGAACATTTAAACAAAATTCTTTATGGGGGTGTTAACCATAAAAATATCGCATTAGCATTGTTTTTATTCATATTATTTTTAAGGATATTCCAAAGTCAATTATTAGCAGCTCTAAAATATCAGTATTGGAAATTGTACTTCATAGATCTATTTGTCGTATTTACTACTGCCGCTTTAGAGCATCAGATAATACTATTTTCTAGTAATAATGAAGTTAGTGATTTTATATTTCTAGTTAGAGCTATGGCTATTTTAGGTATTCTAGGGTATCTCTATACATACATTAAGGTAAAAAAACATAGTTCAGGAAGAGAAGGGACTCTCCACTCTATAAATATTTTAGTTCTTTTAGCTATTTTATTATTAAGCTTCATCAAAGCTGGTGATATGTACATTTTTTATTACATATCTACCATATTACTAATAGTAAATATGCATACATCTTTTTTATTCAGTGGATACTTGAAGTAAAATTCATTACTTCTCCAATATCAACCGTTTCAGTTTATTTTCAAGAGATTCTTTTCCTGTAAACTTCCTCACAATCACGAATGTCGCTTTGCCAATTTTACGTTTCTGTTCTTGCACCATCTCGTCCTCCTTGTATAAACCCTGAAAATTCGTCCAGTGTTACCACTTCAAAAAGCTCCCAATAAGCGTCTAAATCTTCCTTGATTCGATTCAAAATGGCTAACTTCCGTTTTTCATCTGGTACAATCCAAACTACCAATGGAAAGACCTCGTTCTCACGTTGCTCGATACCCGTATTGAAGTAGGCAATGTATTGCTTGCATTTGGCAATCACTCTACCAATATGTTCTGTGGCGTTGTCGGCTTCGAAAAAATAATTTTCTTCGAATTCGCCAATGGTTAGTCGAACGAAAGCGTCAGGCTTGAGCGTAAAATGTGAGAACAGGGTCGCAAAGCTCCGCCAACATCTTGGTTCGAAGGAAAAATCTTCCAGAAATAGCTTTCTTTCACTCTGAAGTCTATGAAGCTCCACAAACAACTGTGTCACGAACAGCTGATGTTTGAGGTGGTTGCGTGTTGGCTCATAACGATTTTTCAGTTTGAGTTTCACACTTGGCTCAATCTCGCGGAGAACCTTAATTCCTTTGTGTGTGATATACCAAATGTAGGAACCACTCCCAGCTCGCACGCCACCGATTCGGCGTTCAAGATGATGGATGAGCCCAAGATTGGATAGTTTTTTGGTGAGGAGGTTGGCTCTCCTTGTGGCTGTTTTAGGTTTATTCTCTCTGAAATACAGTTCCACTAACTGCTTGGTCGTGGCGTAGCGACAACGGTTGAGTAAGCTCAAAACTTCATAATCTCGTTTAGTTAACCTCATCTGAAACCTCCTTTTTCTTTCGTCCAATGCCAGAAAGTGGTTTTGTGATGTTTTTGGTCGGTGCTTCTTCGTTGAAAGTTGAACCGTATCGCTTGAAACTCTCGCCATAAATCTCATCTTTCTTGCGAAAGGCAGGCGACGCTGGCAAAGTCCGAACGGATAGCCACTTAAAGATATTGGAGGTAATAGGGACTTTGGCGTAAGCCTGAAACGGAGGCAATTTGTAAAAATCCTCAGTAGAAAGTTCAGGCGCAAGCCCAGCCAATTCCTTGGCTTCATTCATTGAAAGCCCAAAGATAATCTGGTTGTGGCAGTTGGCGTAAATAGACTCTCGAAGCTGTTTCGGTAGTTGCTTCGAAAATTGATTTGCCAAAACATAGCCAACACCTAAACTTCGAGACATAGAGAGTGTGTCGCCCAGCGGAACAGGCAATTTCAAATAATCTGCGACTTCGTCAATGTAGATGAAGACAGGTTTTCGAACAGATTCTTTGGCTCGAAGGAGCGTTAGCTGGTACAAGCAGCCTAGCAGAATTGCTCCGATGAATTTGGCGTTTTCTGCGCCAATTAAGCCTTTATTCAGTGGAACAAGTAAGAGTCTTGGTTTCTCGAAAATATCTTTCAACGAAAAATCACCAGATGATGTTCCTAAAATCGCTCGGAGGGCTGGACGAAGCAAAACACCTCGAAATTTGTTAAGGACAGGTGAAATCATGGTTTGGCGTGCGGAGTCGCTCAAAGTATCATAACCTTGCCAAAAATCCAGCAGGAATGGGTCTGAAACACTTTTCAAAAGGTCGTGCCGAAAGGCTTTGTTGGTTAAGAGTTTTGGTAGGTCAAGGAGCGTCGAGCCGTCCACTTTTGCCAAGGTGTGAAAACTATGGCTGAGAATATCCTGCGTGTAAATACCCCAAGATTCTTCAAATATTTCTTGAAAAACACCCAGAAGCATATCTGCAACCAATTCTGCTGGAACGCCGAATTTTACCAAATCGAAAGGATTTATCGAAATGGTCTGTCCAGCTTGACTAGGGTCTAAAATGACCACGTCCTCATCCCGTTCTTTAGGCAGTCGTTCCAAAATATCTGAAACCAATGTTGCCTTGGGGTCGATGACCACAGCGGAGCGGTTTTCTCGTGCGTCCGCCAAGAATAAATTGAGCATGGCAGTAGATTTTCCGCTCCCAGTTCCTCCCAGAAGCCAAGTATGCGACAATCCATTTCGTGCTGGAATACCGATAAATCTTGGAGATTTCTCTAAACTGTATCCAAAGAGACGTTTGGTGTTTTGCGAAAAGCCAATTGGTGGTAAAATAGTTTTGGGCGACAGTGATGATACGCCTCTATATTGAGCTTCGCCAGCTGGTAGTAAGAAAAGGCTGGCGAGTTCAATGCTTGAAACAATTGTCTGGAAATGCCACGGAATTTTTCCGTGGTTTAGTTTTTCGCTTGAAGTTGGTTTGGCGGAAAACTTAGCTCCAGCTCGCTCCAAAATCCGAAGTGAAGCCAGAACGCTTTTCAGAAGTTGAACTTCTCGTGCTTTATTGTCTGTTCGAATACCTAATCGCAAACAAACCTGAAATTGACTGTGGTGAAGTTTTTCTCGCATTAGCGCCTTACTGTCTGATGACAGCGGTGGAATATTGCCTGTTAGTTTTTGCCAGAGTGTCGCGTCTGGATTGCCAAGTTCCTTGAGAATTGGTTTTGGTGAAGCAGATTTTCCAATAATTAGCTGAAAGACAATTTCTTCAGATTTTTTCAAATTACTAGCTTGCGACAGGAAGCTTCGAACCAAGTTTTCGACCTCCTTTGTTTTGAGGGCATAGTGATTTTTCGAGATAGTGATGTCGTAGGCGGATGTCACTTTTGTTCGCTTGGTTTTCTCGAAATGAACGGTGTTGTGCGAAGTCATCATTTCTTTCAAAAATCGAAAGTCAATTGGGTAAGCTCCGATAAGATGGCTGGCTTTTTCTGATGTCAAGCGAATCTCCCAAACAAAGGGCTGGCGACGAGAATATCCGTTGAGCTGCGTTGTAAAATTACAGATAGTTTCGAACTCGAATGGTCTCTCCCAGTCCACACTTTGCCACAACAGATGAGTTGGTCTTTTCATACTACCTCCAATCTTGACGGTGTTTGATGAATATGATGGCGATATAAAATCCCAAAGCAAGGATTGAGCCAATCACTAATTCCAGCCAAATATCGACTAGAAGCTGGACAGAATAATTGACCAGTATCGCCAAAAGACAGAAGCCAACAATATATCCTATTAGCTTTTTCATTCATCTTGTCCTGCCTCTCGAAAATCTCGAACATCTATCGAATATTTAGGAACTGGATAGTTTGGAATGATGACATCACTTGTAATTTCATTTCCCCAAACATTCCAATTTTTATCTGATGGGACTGGACGGCGAGCGAAGAGTTCCAAGTAATCGCCCTCTGAACAGCGTTCGATAATAGAATAAAGTTCCTCAGGTTTGTGGCTATGGTCTTGGACAGGGAACATTCCCCAGTTCATTTGTCCTTTGAATTTAATTGGAGCCTTTCCACGAGTAGCGAAAATGACTTGTTCGGTGCAGTTTCGAAGATAATTGCCCAAACCAAGTCTAGGTTTAACCCAAGTGAAGATGGATTTTGGCTCGAAGCCCCACGCTCGCACGACTTCGAAAGATTGTTCAAGGACGGCTGGATATGTCCAGAGCCAGAGATGGGCATTGCTTTCTGTGAGGTCGGCGATGGGCATTTTCTTAATTTCTTCAATTGTCATTAAATTATAATGTCGGATTGCGCCGAGTTTGCCTTTTTGTGCTACATCCCAAGGTGGGTCGGCGAGGATAGTCTTGAACTTTTTAGGTGGATGTTGGTTAATTGTGTCTTGATATTTTGTCATTTTGAAAATCCTTTCTGTCTGTATCAGACGCTCCGACTTTACCTTAAAATATAATTTTTTCAAACCATAAGCAAGATAAGGTTATGGAGCGATGCGAAAGCTAAAAACAGAGGTCAGACGGAACAAATCCGTCCGACTTGTTCGCTGTTGTGAGAAATACAACAGAGTGGTTAAGAATTCCTCCTTTCACGTTTCAAAGTGTCCAGAAGTTCTTTTTGGGCTACCAGAAAATCTTCGTTGATGGCTTGACGGGTTTCAAGAAATTCTGTTAAAGCGAGTTCTTCTTCTGAAAAAGTGACTTGTGGTTTTGAACTTTCCACCTTATCATCTTCTTCGCCTAGCCAAATAGCAATTAAGGTGAGTGAAAATAGTGCGCCGAGACAAAATATTGCTAAAATTTGCCAAATATCCATAGTGCGCTCCCTTATTTGAATTTTTGAACAGAGACATAAGTGAATGCCTTAATGACGAAATCTGTCCGTTGTTGGGCTTGCGGATTGTGAGCCAAAATCTGACGCTCCAATTCTGAGAGGCTGGCGACTTTATTTAGAATATCTTGTGCCAAGAGTTCATTGGCTTGAACGACTGCCATATCTTGTGACAGGTTGCGAGCTACTTTCATCTTATAAGGACTGAATGTAGCTGATGCGGATATCTGAGATTGGTTGAAAGCTTGTGGTAGATGTGACATAGGTTTTCTCCTTTTGATATAATGTAGTTAGCTAACTTGGTTACAGTATATCAAGCTTGAAAGCCTAAATTTTGCCAAAGTTTTGCGATTTCATTGCGAAAAAGGAGAATAAGATGTTTACACTTCAAAATCTGCTTCAATTGCTGGAAAAAGAAAATCAGGGCTGGAAAAATCCAACCACGATGACAAAGGTTGTTTTGATGACACTTACGGATTACAATTACCCTAGCGATATAGCTTCGAAAGTTTTTTCAGGTGTTAATCGAGGGCGAAATGTTTATTTTGAGATTGAACAGCTGATTTCCGATGAAGGTTTCGAAACTTATCTCGCAAATGTTGAACTCAGATTGCGAAACCAAAACTTCCGTAATGGTAATTTTGATAGTTTGAAGATAGTTGAAGAAAATTATCAACTCCTTAAAGATTCAACCAACCTAAACCAAGATATCTTCCAAGGTTTGCTTCAATCTTACGCTAAAAATAAAGACCGCCGACCATATTTGTTCTTGGCGGAATGTTTTTACTATGCCTTAGCTTGTCAGCATAACAAGAGTGTGAGTTATAAAGCAACGAAAGTTTCCGACATCAAAAGCCATCCGACTCTTCTGGCTTGGGGAGATGATTTTGATGAGTTAATGATTAGTGAGATACTTCCGCCTAAATTTTGGACAACGGTTGAGCAGATGACCAGCAAAGAGATTTCTGTTTTCAAGACCTTGGCAAAATTAGTGATTATTGACGAAGATGAGGAATATTATCTCTACGCCCCAGTGGCTACTGAGGAGATTCAACTTTATCAAAAATTCGGGATTGGCAATGCGGAGTTTCTTTTGATGGAGGAATTTGGGCTTATCAATATTGGGGCAAGAGTTGATAACTCTGTATCTGTCGAAGTAGAGCCAGCAGGTTTTCAAAATGACAATTTAGTTTTGATATTTACAACAAATTCTGAGCCTTTTGATGTTGCTTACAAAAGTTATACCTTTACAACGGTTGGTTTGAAGTTGCTTGATATTTTAGGTATTGAAACCGATGATAATTTCTTTGAAGAATTATCCAAGCTTTTTGTCGAGCAACACACTGACCTACCGATTGATTTTTACCTTGCGCCAGTTGAGAAGGTGGAGAAGGCAGGAAGTGTGGAAGAATTAGGGGGGTATCGATTATCGTAAAAATACCCCAGCTTATTCAGCTGAGGCATTTCTAATCATCCCATTCTTTGGTAAAATAAACTTCCGTATGCAAAATTTCAAGCAGGTTTCTACAAAACTCTTTTTCTGTTTTGCTGTCTATAACCGCTTGAAGTTTTACCATAAATTCCCAAAGTGTGGCGTTAATTTCGTATAGTTCAGTATGTTTGGTAAATTGCTCGAAACTTGTTACAGCGTAGCTCATAACACCATTTTTTACAGTTAGGCTAGAAATAAACGCTGGCAAACTTATGACTGGCAAATAGGCTCCAAGTTCGGTACAATCCCACTTTGTTATTTCTGGTATTAAGCCCCAAAGTGTATGTTGGCGGATTTCTTCGCTAAGTATTATTAATTCTTGTTTAGCTTTGTAGTCGTTCATAATTTCCTTATCTGTTATCTATTATTACTGAACAATGATAACTCTCTTTATTAAGGAAGTCCAGTCTATTTCGATGTAATATTTACAGTCTGGAAGTGAGCTTCAGAATCAGAGTCTAAAGAATATTTTAACGCTAAAACAGACGTTATATGGGCAGGAAATGGCGATACGGAGAATTAATTATCAAAGGTAGTTATTCAGACATTAATAGACATTTTTTTGATACAGTATGGAAATTTAATATTGAACTTGCTTGATTTCGGGGATGGTAATGGTTAGTTTTCCTTCGTATTTTAGATTCATCTCGCCCGTCCATTATTGAAGTTTATAGGGAACTTATATATGGTAGCAAAGTAGCTTGTCCGCCCTAAAATAACCCTGAATAGATAATAAGTCGCCTGACGAAACGCCCCTGAAACGGCGACGCTCTGCCTGCTAAATCTCACTTGAAGCGAATAGCGATAGGAATAAGAAAACTAGAAAAATTTCTAGGCAAGTAGGTATAGTACTAGGTTTATAAACTTCGTATAGAAGTTAAAGCAACTATCTCGGAGAAGCAAAATGTCCCATATATACGGGACATTAGTTATTTATTCCTTTTGTTGGAAAATGTTATAAAAGAAATAGCAGATAGTACAATTAAAATTCCAACAACCACTACCATTCCATTGACAGAATTTGATTTGGTTTCGGTTGACTCTTCGTCAATATATTGGGTATCTTCAGATTCCTCAGCAGAAGTTGACTCCTCTGTCTCGGAAGCAATTTTATCAGCTTCTATTTCGTCTAATTTTTCTTGGACACCTGGAACTTTGTTAAAATCTAAAGCTTCCCAAGATTGTCCGTTAGATGATAAATCAAAGTTTGATGAACCTTCAGAATAAAACATAAATAGTATGGCGTCATCATATTGATTGTGAATATCGCCATATACAATATTATTTGTGTATACGTCCGTAACTGCATATGCATATTTACTACGCACAAAAGCGATACCAGTAAGCGTTTGTCCATATAAACTCTCTGGTAGCGGTAAGACCTCGCCCTCTAGAACATACATATTGAATGGAACGCTTTGAGCACCACCAGCATACCCCCAGCTGAAACTGTCAAACACTCTTAATGCGAAATCTGTATTAAATTTTGAGCCATCATAGTCTAATACATAGTAACCATCTAAATGAATAAATGGGTCTTCGAAACGAGGGTCGTTTTCTCCTCTGAGAATGTATCGGTCACTGAAGGACACTATTTGTTCATCATTATTGAAAGGACCTCTCTCAACCAGATCATCATAAGAGATAGTAAGTGGGAGGGGGATTTTATCATCTACTGTGACAAACTGGTTTCCGCGAACTGAATCGTGCATAACGGAATTTATAGTTCTTCCAGGTATGGTGGGAGAGTCGATTGTGAAAGACTCCCCAGGTTTCAGATAAATTACGAGGTCTTTAACAGTAGAACCCACAACCCCTTTAAGCAAGAATGCGCGAACGTCATCATCGTACTTGCGGTCTCTGTTTCCGATTATGCCATAGCGATTTTCTGGATTCTCTGCACCTGTAGCTAGTGGCGCAAATCGTATATTGTTATCTTCGTAAAGTGATAGTGGCGTAGGTTCTGCGAATACAGTATTGCAACTTAGGGTGAGAAGTAATACATAGAAAGCAATGATACTTGCGAGTATTTTTTGAATCTTTTTCATAATGACCTTTCTAACTAACATTGTGTTATTTAAATTGAAGAACTTCAATATATAATTTTCCAAAGAAATTATAATTTCTCACGTTTATCACTGTTTGTTGAATTTTGTTTAGCTTGGTTGCGTTTATTTTTATATGAGTCTTCTAAATGATATACACCCTTCATCAAAATATGTTTCAAAATATAGGCACCAATAATCAATCCGATAACGAGGATTACATAAAGTGTTTCTGCATTCATTTTTAATCTCCTAAATAATTTTATTTTGTTGTATGGTATTGGATGACGCGACGTTCAACTGTTGCATTGCTATCAAGTTTTTTGATAGCTCGCTCGACTTGAGTCAATAAGACATTGTAAGGATTTTCTATAATACTCTTATCACAATTATATGTGTTGGTGATAACGAGCACATACGCTTTTTCTTCATTTCTAATTTCAGACGCTAAAAGAGCGAGAACATAGCTTTCCTTGACAATGATATTATTCGTTATTTTGAAAACAGCATCACCGTCATCTGTTGTTTTTATCAATTGGATATGGTTATCTTTGAGACTACTCGTATCCAATACGGATAGTATTTCTTGAACAGAACTAATTTTGCTTGAAAAGAAGCAATGCTCTTGAGATAGAAATAATTTATCTCGCGATTCGATAGCTCCTTGATTGAGTAGCTCATCTCGGCGTTGCCCTATGAAGAAATTGCGGATACAATAGATAAAAATACCTATTATACAAGCAATTATTATCTTTTCCATAAAATCCCTCCATTTTTTTCATCAAAATCCCTGCTACAATAGGGTTTGAGTGTGTTTTAGTGAACGGTCGTCAACTAAAACAATGAAAAATCAAAAAATGCCGACTTGGCAAGGCTTCAAAAACCCCGTCAAATCAGCATTTCTAATATTTTTTATTGATAACTTTGATTGTTTTAACAAACGACCGTCTGCTAAAACATTTTTACGAGTTTACTTTACTATTTTTTCTAGTTTTTGTCAACAATTTTTAGGTTAATATTTGCGGTTCGTTCGGATATTGTTGCGCCTCAGGACACTATAAATGGTAGCAGTGGAAATCTGGAACTGGCTGGCAATGTCTCGAACGGTCATTCCTTCTTCCAGATAACTTATAATAACTTGCTTTTCTTTGGATTTTGATATGCCTTTATTACCCAACTTCACACCACGCTCCCTGGCTTTACGCAGACCGTCTTTGGTGCGGTCTGAAATAGCTTGAAGCTCCCATTCTGCTACATAGCCTAGCATAAGACAGAAAAATTTACCTGTCAGAGAATCTGTTTCAATTTGTTCATGAATGGATTGAAGACGAATGTTGTATTTTGTTAGGTCTTCAATGATAGCAGAAAGATGAAGCATTTTCCGAGTTAGTCGGTCTAGTTTATAGACCACAAAATTGGTCTCTATGCCACTTTTGGCACATTCTTTAGCGAGCTTGAGAGCTTTTTGAAGTTGTGGGCGGTCTTGATTGCCGCCTGATTCTTTTTCGACATAGAACTTGTCGCAAAAGTTTAGAGCTTCTTTTTGAACTTCCAGTCCCAACTCTTGGCGGTTGTCTGTTGAACTAACACGGGCGTAGCCGATAACGACAGAGCCTTTTTCTTGATATTGCTTGATGATTTTCTTCACATTTTCCTCCTTGCTTTACTATTGTAGCAGAGGATATCATTTTAGCATCTAGCCCTTGACAAATCTTATTCTTTTTATTAAAATAGTATCGAAAAAGTTGGGGAGACCCAAAAACTAATTTAGACTGGACGGAAAAAACACCTTCAAAATAATTCAACGATAAAACAAAAAACAAATCGTTCAGATAAGGTGACAGAACCATAGATATTCCAGTTTTCTGGAAACCATCTATCTTTTCTATTAACGCTATCATAAAGAACGGTTTAGTGTTTGTGGTTGGGTTGTTTTGTGGGTGTTTTATAATTTAAGAAGGTCTTACTGAGTCGCTTATTTCTTTTAGTTTTTTATCCTAAAAGAAAGGAGGTGACTGCCCATGCCAAGATTAGAGAAAACAGGAATGATTCAAGTTTCTGAAGGTGTTATTCAGCCAGTGCTTGATTCAACACTTGAGAATCTGATGTATAGCTCAGCCACAGTGTTCATCAACCCAAATCTTTTTACGGTTATTGTGTTTATGGTCAATGTGGCGTTGGTCGCTATCCTTGTTTACTTGAAATGTCGAATGGTGTTTCTAGTAGAACAAAGCAACAATGAAGCCCTAGGGGCTTCGTCCACTTCTCGCAAGAGCAAGAAAAAACCGCGACGATTCCATCGCCGCGGTAATTAGTAAAACATTCAAATACCCACGGTTTTACAGAATGAGTAATTCCCGTATGAGTTTTGAAATAAGCAATCAGTCTGACTACTCCCAATAGTCAGTTGCCTTCTTAAATGTAAAGAACTATTCCTCTTTTGGAATGGTTTTTTATTGTTGATAAAATGAATGTTTTCAGAAAATTTTCAAGATTCTGAAGGATTCGATTTTTAAGTAACAACTGTAATAGTATATCAGATTTTAATCGTTCATGCAACCCTCAAGTTCTCAAAAATTCAAAAACAGTTAAAAAAGTTAAAACTAAAAGTTAACCATCTACTACCTATTCTACCATAATATCTCATAGAATGTGCTGATTTTACTGTATTTTTACAATATTTTTTCGTTACTATGTTGTTAACTTGTGAAATCCGAACATTTCCTCATAAATCTATTTATTGCTAGGATTATTACTTATCTTTAATTTCTAAAACATTCACAATGCTTTGTAATATTTTTTGCCCCCAAACTTCACCTCGATTTATTTTCTTATTTCTTCAGAATACCGACGAACAAAATCTTATATAGACCATTTGGTGTTAACTACTAAAAATTTAAAGGTTTAAATCTCCCTTTCCAACAGGACTTTAATATTCGATTCAGTTTTACAGAATATAACATAGAATATTAAGGTGTGTTACAATAGTGTTATAGAAAAAAATATGAAAGATGTACTGCAATGAAAATCAAAGAAATTAGAATTAAAGGTTTTAAAAAATTTAAAGAATTGAATGTGGAATTTAATGATGATGTTTCAGTGATAGTAGGAGAAAATGAAAGCGGGAAATCCAGTCTTTTGGTAGCTTTAGATATAGTCTTGAATCAATCTATTTTTAATCGTTCAGATTCATCATTTGATAGATATCTAAACAAAGAAGAAGTTCAGGACTTTTTCGATAACCCTAGCAAAGATACACTTCCAAGAATTGATATTGAAGTATTTTTAGATTTTGGAAACTCTTTGAAGGCATCAGAATTTTCTGGATTGCACTACGATAACCCTAAAAACAATGAATGTCGTTGTGGTATTAAGTTCGAATATAGTCTCGATATGGACTTTTTGAACGATGTTAATTTTTCTGAGTTTGCTCAGAATAATGTAGTTCCGATCGAATATTATCGCTCTTCATGGACCACATTCCAAGGGAAAAGTTATAAGCGTCAACTACTTTCAGGTAATATCATTTTTTTAGATAATTCTACTCAAAAATATGACTTATTTGGTGGGTATGCACGGAGTCTTTATAATGCTAAAGTAGATTCGGTAACACATCGACAGATAGCCTCTAAATTTAAGCAAAGTCTTCAAAGTTTTATTACTAACCAGAAAACAGAATTGGAAATTGATAGCGAGAAACACATTGGATTTGATTCCAGCAAGACGGATATTCTTAAATTAATTGATATTTATGAAAATAATGTTTCGATTCAAGATATGGGAAAAGGTAAGGAAAACCTAATAAAAACAGAAGTATCTCTATCGAATGGAATATTTGATGTTATTTTTATCGATGAACCTGAGAACCACCTAAGCTTTACCAATACGAGAAAATTAATTAATTTACTAAAACAGAGAACTGCCGAGCAAGTGATTATTGTATCTCACAGCTCTCTGGTGGTAAGTAGACTTGATTTAAAAAATGTAATATGGTTGTCAGATAAAGAAATAAAAAAGCTAGAAAAATTAGATAGTGATACATCAATGTATTTTTCAAAAATTGACAACTTGGATGTTTTAAGGTTTATATTGGCTGAAAAAGTAATTTTAGTTGAGGGGGCTGCAGAATATATCGTCCTCCCAGCTATCTACGAGAAAGTTGTAGGTAGTAGACTTGAAGCGGATGGTATTGAAATAATTTCGATGGGTAGCATTTCCTATGAAAGATATCGCAAAATTGCAGAGTCATTAAATAAGAAAGTTGCAGTAATTACCGATAATGACGGTAAAGATGAACAGTATAACAATACGGATTTATTTAGTATTTTTTCTGACAGTAATTGTGATAATTGGACACTCGAAGTCGCTTTTTATAATAAAAACACGGAGTTTTTTGATGGAAAATATAAGAATAAACAGACGAAGGCAGAATATGATGGTAAAACAATGGCCAAAGCGTGTGCGCATATGTTGAAAAATAAAACAGAAAATGCTCTACTTATTGAAAGTGAGATTAGCTCACTCTCTCTTCCGGAATATTTAATTGAGGTGGTTCAATGGATAAAAGAGTAGTATTGGCGTCCGCAGGTGCTGGAAAAACGTATTTTATTGCAAACGATTTTTCTGATAAAGAACGAGTATACCTTATTACATTCACTCATCGAAATGTTGAGAATATTCGTAAGGAATTATTGAAGCGTTTTGATGGGATGATTCCAGAAAATATTCGAATTTCGACATTTGATTCATTTGTTTATAATCAATTAGTTCGACCTTTTGAACCTGTGGCTAATTTTCCAGGTATAAAAAGTAGAGGGGTTGAGGTAAATATTAAACCTTCAACAAACTCTCGTGATTATGGTAACTATTTTAAGCTAGATAATCCTAATCACTTTTTATTAAATGATAAATTCTATGTAACAAGGTTAAGTAAGTTTTTTATGAAACAGAATCGTGATTTTAAAAAGAATGCACTTAATAGATTGAAATATTTTTGTGATACGATTTACATAGATGAGTTTCAAGATTATAACGGCTGGGATTTTAAGCTTATAGAATATCTTATGAAGTCACCTGAAACCAATGTTGTTGCTGTAGGTGATATATTTCAAAGCTTGGTTGCTAATATACGAAGAGACGGTAACGGCTCAGACCTTCCATTTTCTATAATGTCTTCTGTTGATGATTTGTCCCAAAAATTACCTAAAAAAGTCATAATTGACACAACTACTCTAGTAAAAAGTCGTAGGGTAGCTCCGAAAGTTTGTAGCTTTATCAATAATCATTTAGGTATTCCAATCGAATCTTCATCTGATAGTAACGGAGAAATTAAGTGGCTAGATAATATTTCTGATGCTACACCTATATTAATGAACTCTAATATTCCCAAATTGGTTTGGGACAATAGGTTTAAGTGCCCAGGTGTTAGTAATTTTATTAATTGGTCTTACTCAAAAGGTGATACCTATCCTAAAACTTGCATAATACTAACCAAACCAACCAGCACTCTATCAAATTGGGATACTCTATCCAATGAAGTACGAAATAAGCTATATGTTGCGTTAACTCGTTCATTGGGGGATGTTTATTTGATTTCCAGTACTATTTTTGCGGAATATAAGAACAGCATATAAATTGTGGGTATAGGTTAATCTTAATCTTGGACTGCTGTCTGGGCTGTGGTATAATAGTATTATGAAAAAAATTGTTTATCTAGTAGCTGGTTTTGTTAGTCTTGCTATTGGCATGATTGGGATTGTTCTACCTATAATTCCAACAACGCCTCTTTTACTTTTGGCTGGATTTTGTTTTGCTAGAAGCTCTAAAAATTTTGAAAAATGGCTACGCAATACAAAAATTTATCAATTTTACGTAGCGGATTATGCTGAAACCAAAGCCATTTCCCGTAAACGGAAAAAACAAATTATCTGGCAAATCTACATCCTCATGGGGATTTCCATTTGGTTGGCTCCTGTATTATTTGTCAAAATTGGACTTGGCTTGCTGACAGTCTTTATTACTTACTATCTGTTTTGGGTTATACCAGAGAAATAGATCCAGACTTGCGGATGAAATCATCGTCCTCAAAGACGGAAAAGTTATCGAGCAAGGCAACCACAGCCAGCTCCTTAAACTCAATGGCTTCTACGCCGAACTCTACCACAACCAGTTTGTGTTTGAATAGGGAAGATAGAAAAGGTCTGAAAACCAGATGAGCTGGTTTTCAGACCTTTTCTTGTTGTATCTAAATTGTTCTTGAATATGATAACCTCGGCAGAGTCAATGCCGTATTCGGGTCAGGCCATAGACGACCTGCTTCTGGGTGTGGAAGTACCTCACTTGTGAATGTAGGTTCTTAGCGGAAAGCTTATTCGCAAAGGGTGTAGAAACTATCTAAATCATAAACGAACAATCCGCTGACACTTATCGGCAATATATGGATCGTGTGTGACGATAATTACTGTTTTTCCACTATTATTCATTTCTATGAGAAATTGCAGGATTAAGTCCCTATTTTCCTGATCTAATGATCCCGTTGGCTCATCTGCCAAGATAAGATTGCTTGGTTTGAGTAGAGCACGAGCGATAGCAATTCGCTGTTGTTCTCCTCCAGACAGCTCGGAAATTTTTTGTTTTAGCGTGTTTGCTAGTCCGATTTTTTCTAGTATATTTTTTATGGACTCTTCCTTTTCCTTTTTTGATAATCTGGTATATTTTAATGCCATCAGGAGATTATACTCGACGCTTTCGTTCTCAATTAGAGCAAAATTTTGGAATAGATAGGAAATTTGTTCCCGAATTATTTTTTGAGATGTCCTAGTGTTTACAGGTACGTTTGAATGACCAAATAGGAGGTAATTTCCTTCGTATTCACCGTCAAGCAAGCCAATGATGTTTAGTAATGTTGTTTTTCCGCTACCACTTTTTCCAACAATTGCGACTAGTTCACCTTGTTCAATGTTGAGGGAAAAATCATGTAGGATATGTTTTTGACCAATCTTTTTAAAGATATGTTCTAAATGAATCATAGGTTCTCTCCTTTCAAGTATTGTACAAGATTTTTTTGCTCCATGCGCAGTGATGTAAATAGGAAAATACCCCCATCAGCAATGGCAAATAGTAAAAAAAGTGCAAGAGGAAATAGTGACTTACCAGCTATCAAAATAACTGGAAGAGGTAGCAAATATAGTAGAGTTAGTCCGATTAGAATAGGTTTGTAGCGGTCAAAAAGTGACCATCCTAAAAATTTCATAGTGATGATATGAGATTTTCTCCAAAGAAACATACTTTTTACAATAAAATAGGAAACAACAATGCTCAGTAAGCAGATAATCGCAAACAGGGTGACGAAGTTACGACTAGCGTCTCGGAAACTATCTACACGTCCTTGTTGAATAGATTTTATTGACGAGAACTTGAAATAGCTATCATCAGGTAATTTCTGAAGAATTTGTTCGATTTTTTGTTGATGTTGAGGGGAATTTGCAATTTTGATTGGGCTACTTAGTCCAGTATTTGATAGATGTGCTTTATCTTCCCACGACATATCATTGTCATTGACCAGGCTAATCATTGGATTAGTGAAATTGTTGGATAAGGTTTCATTGTATGGGAAGAATGTCCAGTCGCCGTCATAATAAATGTATTCAACATCTACCTCGCTGACTGTTTTTGCCACTTGTTCTTCATATTTCAGTGACAGAAAACCAATCAATTTTGCTAGATTTTTGTTAGACTCTTCATTCTCTTTCATTGATGCTGGAAAGAGTACAGTCAATTGTTTACTTGTATGTGGAATCGGAAATCCTATACTTTCTAGATAGGTTTTGTTGGCGTATAGAACAGGGATGTCATTAGCCAATGTTGAATGTTCAAATTCTTTAAGATGTGAGAAATTGCCAGGGTTTATGATACTAGAACGAATATAGTAAGTTGGAAGATTTTCTGTCAAATTCTTATATAAGGAGTAATAATATTGATGAGCTTTGTCGGAACCAGACAGGCTATCTTGCCAGAGTTGATTTCCTGATTTTACGGTTTCGAGTGTTAGGAAATCTCCCTGTTTTTCCCATTGTTCTTGATAGTTCAATTCTTGGTGTTCCTCATAAATGCTATTTCCGACACCAATCATCAATATAGTGATAAGAAGTGTGAGACAGCATTTGAAGAAATTATTGATATAGAATCCTGTTTTGAAGGAAACAAATCCTTTTATGATAGATGCGGCGTTAATGCGTTGGATAATTGTGATGACTAAAATGTTGATGAGTAGATAGACTTGAAGGAGGATAAAATGCGCTAACAGCATCATAGCTGTAAAACCTTGAGGCATGTAGTCAAAAAACAGAAACGGTAAACTATTTAGAATGATACTACCGATTCCCATGATTAGTATATTTTGTTTTACATAGCGATAGAAAATCTCTAAGTTACTGTATCCAAGTATTTTTTCAACGCCGATATGTTTGATATCTAAAATTGGTTGGTAAACAGAAGTTAATGAAAGGAGTAAAAATGCGATACAGCAGATGAGTGCTACTAGTAGCAAGTCTCTGTTTATTAATTCTACTGCTGTTTCAAAGGTTGGAGTCAATAGTGTAGAAGAATCAATATTGAAAAAATGACTTAATTCCTGTACGATTTCAGTGTCGTTTATGGATTTTGTTGATGTGACGGTATACTGACCATTTAGTGTATGGGATGTATCTTGAAAATAGTTTTTTAAAGTGATGAGCCGTATCGTCTTGGCCTGCAAAAATGTTGGGATATGCCCTAGTTTGTCGGAGGATTGTATATTTGTATAAGATCCACTTCCGTCTTCGTTAAAAGTAAGTTGCTGGATTCCAAAATCTTTATAAGGAAATGTCTCATGAGAAAAAACACCTGCTTTTATTACCTCGGTGTTGCTATCTGTTTTGACAATTGAAACGTCGTATTTATCAGCAATTTTTTCAAAAAAATGCAGTAAATCCTGTGAAGGAACGGCACTATCGCGTAAATAAAATTGAAATGAATAGTCAGTCGTTCCTAATTCACGTATACGATTGATTTCCTTTGTATAGTGTAGATTTACAACGATAAAACTGACACAACACAGAAGTAGAATCATACAGAAATGGTTTAGCCTTTTCATCTAAACACCTCCTTGTAAACATTTTCCGACCAGCACACCAATAGAGCTGGTCGGAAACTAACTATCTTTTTGAATTTGACTATCAGTCATTTAGCAATTGATGAGTAACAGTTGTTCCCGATTACCCTACTATCAAACATTTCTGAGCATGGTAATCGTTTTTCTCTTAATTTCATGGTCTGTGGAAAACTAATTTCAGTGCATATCAAAAACCATAGAAATATTCCATGCCAGTTGGTGGGATTTTGGTAATAGATGCTTTTGCCCAAATACCTGCGCCTTGGCGTTGACGGTTTTCATGTTGCCCATTTTTTACAGTAGCGGTATGAGAACGTGTTGGATGATGGTAGTTGGAATACCCGTAGGTTCCTGTCCATCCAACTCCATAATGCCATTCACCACCATCGACAAAATCTGCAAAGGCGACTGTGGATACCATTAAACTACAAGCAATTCCCAAGGCAAAACCTAATTTAGCAAACTTTTTCATGATAATTTTCCTTAGTTTCCAGTCATTTTCCTCCTTTCCAGAGTGGTGAGATGGTGGTATCTTATTTATTTGTTGATAATTGGTAACGGCCAGTCCCACCAGCCACCGCCTAGGAGGTGTGGCACTATGAGGATTGCTAGGTAAGTTAAAAGCAAGAGATAGTTTTTCCAATTTTTCATAAGAGTGCCTCCTATTATTTTGTTTGTTTTTCTTTACTATTATGGTATCATAGAATACATGCAAAAGATGAAAACGTAAACATTTCTCACATTTTTTGGAGGTCTTGTATGAAATGGGATTTTGGGACAGTCTTAAAAGAAATTCGTAAGTCCAAAGGGCTTAGCCAGCAGGAAGTTTGTGGAGATGCCTTGTCACGGACGACCCTATCAAAAATTGAAAACAACAAAGAGTACCCGACCATTGCTCACTTTTCCCATATTCTTCGTCAGCTGGATATGACCTTTGCAGAGTTTGACTATATCTGCCATGCCTATCAGCCTTCGGAGCGTTCTTCTATCATCCATCGCTTTGAAAATCTGAGAGGACTATTTTTTTCTGAATCAAACTGTCGGGATTTTTTGTACCAAGTAGAGCAGTATTTGAAGAAGCATGAAGATATACGGGTTCAGCGGATAGAAAAACAATTACGTTTGTTGCTATCTATCCTTCAGGTAGGAGATGGGCAACAAACAAAGCAGCTAGCTCAGGAACTCTGGCAAGAGCTAGAAAAGTCAGATACTTGGTATCTGGCTGATTTTCGTAAGCTAAGTCTTATTCTTCCGATTATTCCTGTAGTCCATTTGGAAAATTTTGTAGATAAAATTTTGCTTTCCTTGGACAAATATAAGAATTTCAGAGACATTCATGTTAGTCATTTGACTTTTCTCTATAACCTATCAACTGTCTTGTTGAGAAAAGAAAAGTATGGCTTGTGTCATCCTGTTATGGAGAGAGTTTATGCCATGGCTCAGGAAAGTATGCGGATTGATTATGTAGGCATGGCCAATGTCCGTATGGGCATCTTTCAACAGGATAGAGAGATGGTGGACAAGGGGCTTACCATTCTCCGAGCCGCAGACTTGCTAGAGATGGTTGAACAGTTGGAGCAAGAAGTCGAGAAGTATTGGGAGATTTTTGGCTCGGAAGAGGTTTGAACTGCTTGAGCTAGTTTATATTTGTAGCACCTGTAGGTCAGGTGTTTTTTTGCTGAAAATCGCAGCCTTTGATGAATTAGTGTATAATAGACCTATGAAAAGACTGAGCGTTCGAGTTGAATTATTTCCCCTAAAAAAAGAAGAAATCCTTGCCTACTTAGATGACAAGGGGATTTTGGTAAATGCCTATTTCAAGACCTACCTAGCTCATCCAACTTATCAAGAAGTGGTGGAGAAACAGAAGTGTTTAGTTGAGATTGTCAGTCTAGCTGATATGGGATTTGATCGGGAAGCAACTGCTCCTCAGATAGAGGAGAGAGCCGTGGAGATTGGTTATCAATTACCACCAGCTCATCTGGGAGTTTATCTTCGGCTGGCCTTGTTGAAACAGGAAGTTAGTCAAGATAATATTCTGTCCCAAGGAAAATCACCAGACGGAGCCATTTGCCTGCTATCGCCTCAGTTGGAAGAAGAATTCGCCTTCCCTCGCAGTGTCTATCTCCGTAAGGTTGACCAAGACTTGTGGCTACGTGCAGCCCGCTTTGATGACGAGTACGCCTTTCCCTTAACAACACTTTTTGCATTTGTGACGAAAAATGCGAATGAATTTGTAGTGGGGAGTGAGCCCTAAATAATTAAAGAGGCAAATATGAAGGAATTACAATTTTTAATTTACCGAGCAGAAAATGACCAAGAAAAGGCTAGTGTTATTGTCAGTGACGAGACGATTTGGGCCAGTCAAAAGGAAATGGCAAGATTATTTGATGTTGGTGTACCAGCTATCAGCAAACATTTGAAAAATATTTTTGAAGAAGGTGAGTTGGATGAGGGAGCAACTATTTCCAAAATGGAAACAGTTCAAATCGAGGGGACTCGCGAGGTCATCAGGCAGGTTGATTATTACAATCTCGATGCCATCATTTCCGTCGGTTATCGTGTCAATTCTCAAAAGGCTACTAAGTTTAGGCAGTGGGCAACAACTGTGCTTCGAGAATACATGATTAAAGGTTTTGCCATGGATGATGAGCGTTTGAAGCAAGGCGAAAACCTGTTGGAAAAAGATTATTTCCGTGAGCTCTTAGAACGAGTTCGTTCTATCCGTGCTAGTGAACGACGAATTTGGTTACAAATCACAGATATTTTTGCAGAGATTGCGATTGATTATGACGCTAATAGCTTGATGACTAAGCAATTTTATGCTCATGTGCAAAATAAATTTCATTATGCGATTACAGGTAAAACAGCTGCAGAAATTATTTATGAAAAGGCAGACCACACCAAAGCGAACATGGGGTTGGTAACCTGGAAGCACTCTCCTGACGGACGTATTTTGCAATCGGATGCTCTTGTTGCTAAAAATTATCTGAACGAAAAGGAAATTCGTTCGCTGGAACGTAGTATTTCGGGCTACTTTGACTATCTGGAGCGACAAATTGAGCAAGGAAAAACTCAGACCATGCAAGATTTGGCAGATAGTATTGACCGATTTTTAGCCTTTCAAGATTATGAACTTTTAGAGGGGTATGGTCAAATTACAAGGCAGTCAGCCAAGGAGAAAGCTCGGTCAGAATATGCAATTTTTAATAAGACCCAAAAGATAAATTCTGATTTTGAAAAATTACTAGAAGATTTATCCTCAAAATAAGCATTCGAAAGGAAAAATATGAAAATCCGTGGATTCGAACTGGTCAGCCAGTTTACTGATGAAAATTTATTGCCAAAACGTGAGACAGCCCACGCAGCAGGTTACGACCTGAAGGCTGCAGAAACCGTCAGCTTAGAGCCAGGTGAGATTAAGCTGGTGCCAACGGGTGTCAAGGCCTATATGCAGGCCAACGAGGTCCTCTATCTCTACGACCGTTCGTCTAACCCTCGCAAGAAGGGCTTGGTCCTAATTAACTCGGTCGGGGTTATCGACGGCGACTACTACGGCAATCCAGCCAATGAAGGTCATATCTTTGCTCAGATGCGAAACATCACAGAGGAAACCGTCGTGGTGGAAGCAGGCGAGCGGATTGTGCAGGCTGTTTTTGCCCCCTTCCTCTTGGCTGACGGCGACCAGGCCGATGGCGTTCGGACGGGCGGATTTGGCTCGACAGGGAAATAGACTACTATGCAGATTCTCTTTGTGCGGCATTCCGAGCCTGACTATAGTATGTTTGACCAGCATGAAAATCCTCGGCTGTACGCAGGTTTTGGACGGGATCTGGCTCCCCTGACTGAAAAGGGAAGGGCTTTGGCCCAGAAAGTTGCCAGCAGTTCTGTTTTTGCTCAGGCTCAGGCGGTTATCGCTTCAAGCGTCACGCGGGCCTTGGAGACTGCAACGTACATTGCTCATGCCCAGCAACTACCTCTTCTGGTCGAGCCCTTTTTTCATGAGTGGCGACCAGACCTACTGGGACAAAATGCCAGTCAAGATGAGGCTATCTTAGCTCATCGATTATTTTTGGAAAATAGCGGAGCGGTGCCTGAGTCTTCTCCTGTTCGTTATGAGACTGCTGCGGAGATGAAAGAGCGATTTTTACAGGCCCTTGAAAAATACAAAGCCTATGACCGAATCGTTATCGTCTGTCACGGTATGCTGATACGCCAGTTTGTTCCCAAAGAAACCATAGCCTACTGCGAAATCCTAGAATACACTCTATAGGAGGAAATCATCATCGCTAAGAAAAAAACAACCTTTGTCTGTCAATCCTGCGAGTACCACTCACCCAAGTATCTGGGCCGTTGTCCAAACTGTGGCTCCTGGTCTAGCTTTGTCGAGGAAGTGGAAGTCGCCGAAGTCAAGAACGAGCGGGTCAGTCTGACAGGTGAGAAGTCCCGTCCCATGAAGCTCAACGAAGTTTCCTCTATTCAAGTGGCTCGCACCAAGACTAATATGGAAGAGTTCAACCGTGTCCTCGGTGGCGGTGTGGTCCCAGGCAGTCTAGTCCTGATTGGAGGCGATCCAGGGATTGGCAAATCCACCCTACTCTTGCAGGTTTCTACCCAGCTTTCGACCATTGGCACCGTCCTCTATGTGTCGGGGGAAGAGTCTGCTCAGCAGATTAAGTTGAGGGCGGAACGTTTGGGCGACATCGATAGCGAGTTCTATCTCTATGCGGAGACCAATATGCAGAGCATTCGGACCGAGATTGAGAAGATCAAACCAGCTTTCCTGATTATCGACTCTATCCAGACCATTATGAGCCCTGACATTTCTAGCGTGCAAGGTTCTGTCAGTCAGGTCCGTGAAGTAACCAATGAACTTATGCAGATTGCCAAGACCAACAACATCGCAACCTTTATCGTCGGCCACATGACCAAGGAAGGCACCCTGGCTGGACCGCGGACCCTGGAGCACATGGTGGACACCGTTCTCTATTTTGAGGGCGAGCGACAGCACACCTTCCGTATCTTGCGGGCGGTCAAAAACCGCTTTGGCTCCACCAACGAAATCGGTATTTTTGAAATGCAGTCGCAGGGTTTGGTCGAAGTCCTCAACCCTAGTGAAGTCTTTCTGGAAGAACGGCTGGACGGGGCGACAGGCTCTGCTATTGTCGTGACCATGGAGGGTACCCGTCCTATCCTTGCCGAAGTGCAGGCCCTGGTGACGCCGACCATGTTTGGCAATGCCAAGCGGACCACGACAGGCTTGGACTTCAACCGTGCCAGCTTGATTATGGCGGTTTTGGAAAAACGGGCAGGCCTGCTCCTCCAAAACCAAGATGCCTACCTCAAGTCAGCAGGCGGTGTCAAACTGGATGAGCCAGCTATTGACCTAGCGGTCGCAGTTGCCCTTGCCTCCAGTTACAAGGATAAGCCTACCAACCCACAAGAGTGCTTTATAGGCGAAATTGGTTTGACAGGTGAAATCCGCCGTGTCAATCGGATTGAGCAACGGATTAACGAAGCCGCTAAATTGGGCTTTACCAAGGTCTATGCCCCCAAAAATTCTCTGACCGGTATCAAGGTGCCCAAGGAAATCACCGTTATCGGCGTGACCACCATTGGCGAAGTCTTGCAGAAAGTGTTCAACTGATGAAACCATTCGGGAGTGACAGTTAGTCGCTCCTCTTTTTGCGACAAATAGTCGGGAATGTGATAAGCTAGGTCTAACCTATTTCTGAAAATTTCAGAAATTCTCATCAGACAAGGAGGTCCTATGTCTTATTTTCAAAACTTTATGAAGGCCAACAAGGCCTATGTTGACCTGCATGGTGATTACCATTTGCCTCTTCGTCCAAAGACCAAGGTGGCTATCGTGACCTGTATGGACTCACGGCTTCACGTGGCGCAGGCCTTGGGCTTGGCTCTGGGTGATGCCCACATTTTGCGGAATGCGGGTGGGCGCGTGACGGAGGATATGATTCGCTCGCTAGTCATTTCCCAGCAGCAGCTCGGCACAAGGGAAATCGTGGTGCTCCACCATACAGACTGCGGTGCCCAGACCTTTACCAATGAGGACTTTGCGGTCCAACTCAAGCGGGATCTGGGAGTGGATGTGGCTGGTCAGGACTTTCTTCCTTTTACAGACATTGAAGAAAGCGTGCGGGAGGATATTGCTCTCTTGAAACAATCTCCGCTCATACCTAACGACGTTGAAATTTCTGGTGCGGTTTATGATGTGGATACGGGTCGTATGACAGAAGTTATATAGGAATACTCAGGAAGTTCGGTTTTTCCTGTAAATTTTATCTGAATGGCCGAGAAATCCTTGACAAGTTTTTTTGAATGAGATAAAATTGTATTATCACAACAGAACAAAAGAGAGATAAATGATACTTGGTTTATTTTAGCTTGTTCTAAGTTTATTATGGCTATCCTGTGGTTAACAGGACCTTTCGTAAAAAATAGGAGTCAACTATGTCAGACAATCGGATGAAATATACTATCGATAGTAATATGCAGTTTCCTTTGGTGGAAATCGCCTTGGAAGCTGGTGAATCAGCTTATATTCAACAAGGGAGCATGGTCTACCATACGCCGAGTGTGACCTTGAATACCAAGCTCAATGCGCGTGGTGGTTCAGGTTTTGGTAAATTGATGGGGGCCATCGGTCGGTCAATGGTATCAGGCGAATCTATGTTTATCACGCAAGCCATTTCCAATAGTGACGATGGAAAGATTGCACTTGCGCCTTCAACGCCAGGTCAGGTTATTGCCTTGGAACTTGGTGCAGAGCAATATCGACTAAATGATGGTGCCTTCCTTGCCCTAGATGGTTCTGCTCAATATAAAATGGAACGCCAGAGTGTTGGGAAAGCTTTCTTTGGTGGTCAGGGTGGACTCTTTGTGATGACTACAGAGGGGCATGGCACACTTTTGGCGAATGCGTTTGGTTCTATTAAGAAGCTAACTTTAGATGGTGGAAGTATCACCATTGACAATGCTCATGTGGTTGCTTGGAGTTGTGATTTGGACTACAATATCCATATGGAAAATGGTTTCCTCCAATCTATCGGTACAGGTGAAGGAATCGTTAATACCTTTACAGGTTATGGAGAAATCTATGTACAGAGCTTGAACATTGAAACCTTTGCTCAGGTCATTGGCAATCATATTGTCGGTGCAGGTGGTGACGGTGGCGGTGGAAGCACATCATTGCTGGATGCGATTTTTTAATAGTGGAGAAATAGAAGCTGAGGCCTACAACCTTAGCTTCTATTTAGTTATATTTTAAATCGTACAAATAGAATCTTTAAAAATTCTCTAATATTTTTCTTTCATTTATGATAAAATAAAGGTAAGAAACAAATTTTATCAATGTATAAACATCATCCATATAGTATTTGTAAGATGATGATATTCTAAAAAGTTTAAGGAAATAATTTTCTGTTGAGGTCCTCTTGCTTCCTCTAACACTATTCTTCTTGTGAGAATAATAAAGTTTCTTCATAAACTATAAGTTTATATATCATTCAGCTTAGGTGTTGATAAAATGTGCTTTTTTGAAGGAGAGTAAATATTAATGTTGAAACGAAGTGTCTTCCCAAAAACGAGTAAGGCTGTTGTCATTGCAGGAGATTATGGACAAATTAGACCCATCGAAGCTGTACTTAAATCTCTTTGTTATAACAATACAGGTTTGAAAATATATCTCTTCAATCAGGATATTCCACGTGAGTGGTTCAAACAGCATCGCGAGTGGATTTTACGGACAGGAAGTCAGTTGCAAGACGTAAAATTATACGATATTCCTCTAAATTCTAATTGGACAACGACAGCGCATATAAACTTTATGACCTATGCTCGTTATTTTATTCCACATTACGTAGCTGAAGATGTAGTATTATATCTGGATACTGACACAGTCGTAACGGCAGATGTATCGGAATTATTTGAACTAGATTTATCCAATGCCTACATGGGAGTTGTAGCTGCAGCATTTGGCTATCATGAAGGTTTTAATGCGGGTGTGTTGCTGATCAATAATAAGCGTTGGAAAGAAGAAAATATCTGTGGTCGTCTGGTAGAGGTAACTAATCGTGACCATCAAAAGGTGCCATTGGGAGACCAAACGATTTTGAATCGAGAGTTGGGCGATCAGTGCCTTTACATAGAGGATACCTATAACTTTCAAATTGGATTTGATCTTTTAGCTGTTCGGGAGGGACATCATGAAGTCTTTAAAATTCCGTTAGAACCGCTACCTAAAATTTTGCATTATCTCACAGCAGACAAACCATGGAATACTCATTCTCCTGGGCGTCTGCGACATGTTTGGTGGCAATATCATTTGATGGAGTGGCATACGATTATCCAGAAATGGGTACTTGAATCTCAAGTTAAAAGGCAAGAGATAACAGCAGTTGTTGTAACCAACACTCACTTATTAGAGCAGATTGATTACTTGACAAAATCATTACCTGAGGTAACCTTCCATATTATCGCTTTTACAAACATGGCGCCTCGTTTACTAAAGTTAGAAGAAAAAGAGAATGTAGTTCTTTATCCGAAAGCGATTGGTTTTGTTGTAGAAGATATTCTAAAAGACTGTGATATTTATTTAGATATTAACCATGGAAGTAAACTGAATGATATGTTGAAGGTGGTCAAAGATCAAGATAAGCCGGTTTTCAGTTTTGAACATATTCAAGCTTCAATTTTTGATGATTACTCTTATCACCAAAATTTTGCTTGGAACCAGTCTGCAGAAATGGTCAAAGCAATTCGAGAAGCCTTACTATGATAGTGGAATTTTCTAATCCCTGGATAGAAATTGCATTAAGCTTTGAAAAAATAAGACAGAGACAAAGTACATAACTGTCATTTTTAATATAAATAATGAAATCCCTCGTGTATACAAGGGATTTTCTTTACTAATTTTTACCGTTTACTATTTGGTTAAAGAGTTTTACTCAACTAAGGGTAAAGCAGCCAGAGGGGGGAGATAAAGTGAAAGTCATGATTGAATAAGCGAATATTATCGATTTAGGTGTCGGAACTGTTCTTTTTGTTCTGACACTTTTTTTGAAAATTGCCTTTACTTAGTCGGTTACGAAATAAGGTATACTAATATGTAAATATATAAATAACAAAGATAAAAATGTTAAAAAATAATAGTTTTTTGTAAATGAGATAAAAATATTTTTTAGACAAATAGCGCAAAATGTTCATATTTTACAAATTTTAATTGACAAAGTATATTATTTTAGTTAGAATTTAAACTAAAATCTTAATGTCAAAATATTTATGTTAAATAAAGCTTGTTAATATATTGATGTGATTGGTTATAGAATGTTATTGGGGGAATAACAAATGTCTAGTCAGAAAAGAAATGATTATACCGAAGTCTCGCGTAAAAGCCGAGTAAAAATGCACAAGTCTGGGAAGCATTGGGTAAGAACAGTGATGTCACAGATTGGTTTTATTCATTTGGGGAAACGTAGCGCTTCTGAAAGTCCAAAAATAAAATTAACTTCTACAAATCGACAAGAATCTGCTACAAAGTTGTTGCGTGGATTGGTAGCTGCAAGTGCTGTGGTCGGTGGAGGACTTACTGCAGAGCAAGTTCTTGCCGAAGATACGGTAATTGCCTCTGAGATAACTACATCGGTACTGGCAAATGAAGATACTGTTGACATGAGTGATGTGGGCACGGAATCAGCTGCTTCTTCACAATCAGTAAGTGAATCTGAGTCAACAAGTAGTTCAGAGTCAATCAGTAATTCAGAATCTACAAGTGATTCGGAATCTAATAGCGTATCAACTTCGACAAGTGAATCAATATCAGAAAGCGAGTCAATTTCATTTAGTGAATCTACTTCTTCAAGTGAGTCTAGTGTGCTAAGTGAGTTGACAATTGCTTCAGAAAATAGTCAGTCTTCATCAACAACATCAGAGTTATCCGAGAGTTCGACATCAGAATCAACAACATCAGAAGAGACTCCGCAACAAGTCTTGGAACAAGTAGTATCAGAAGGAGAAATTCTGATCAAAATTGCAGAATCTCAACTAGCGACGACATCGGATAGCGACTTAGCTGCTGCTCTCGCTGCACTACAATCAGATATCGTTATGGCTAAGCAGTTGTTAGGAAGTGCAACAGCGACACAAGCAGAGATTGAGACCATAGTGTCATCATTACAAACAAACTCTCTTGCCTTAGGGACAGAGTTGCTAAAAGATAAATCTGATAATATTCTTACTGTTTCGTTGAGTACTACTATCAATTCTACACAGACAGGATTTACTATTAGTGATTTTACAGATGGAGGAACACAGTATTATTGGTCAGGTGGTGACTCCAGTAAACTTCTTAATACAATCACAAGTATTTCAGCAATATATGATTCTGTAAAGGGGACGATTTCATGGACAGTTGTGTATGACCCTACAGCGGTTTTAACTTCAACTTATTGGAAGACCAATGGCGCTTATACGGGGATATACATAGATACCACTCAGGACTCGAACTTGGGAAGTCCAACAAATGTTTTAATTGATGGCAGTTCAACAACTTCAAAATCTAATCCATATGTTGGATCAACTTCTCAAGGGACTGAATATATTTCAACTAGTAAGTCAAAAGGGATTACGACCCATACAATTACCTTTACTACAGCTTATTCTGGCTCAACATCGGATTTATCAACGTTAAAAATTAAACTGGTAGCAGCATCAAGTGTTGCAACATCGGTTTATGAAGATGCCTCTAATTTAAAATATGGTCGTTATAATTCAAACACAGCACCATATGTAGTCGCGAATGATGCAGGGACAGCGATTGGTGGATATTTTGTAAATGGAATAAATCAAGATTCAATCCCATCGGATTCAACCAGCCAGTCCGTATCGCAGTCTGAGTCTGTATCAAAATCTGAGTCAGTATCTGAATCTGAGTCACTTTCCAATTCAATTTCAAACTCTATTTCGGAGTCGATTACTGAATCTGTTTCAGAATCTATTTCAAATTCAGAGTCGCTTTCAGATTCGATTTCAAACTCTATTTCTGAGTCAGTTGCAGAATCTGTTTCTGAGTCTGTGTCAAATTCAGAGTCACTTTCCAATTCAATTTCAACCTCTATTTCTGAGTCAGTGCGTGAGTCGGTAGTTGAATCGCTGTCAGAATCGGTTCGTGAGTCGGTAGTTGAATCGCTGTCAGAATCGGTTCGTGAGTCAGTAGTTGAATCGGTATCAGAATCAGTTAGCGAATCCGTTTCAGAATCAGTCTCAGAATCTATCTCTGAATCGGTCAGCGAATCTATTTCGGAATCCGTCTCTGAATCCATCTCCGAGTCTCTTTCCGAATCAGTTTCTGAGTCCATCTCCGAGTCGGTCAGCGAGTCGATTTCAGAATCCGTATCTGAGTCCCTTTCAGAATCAGTCAGCGAGTCTATCTCTGAGTCAGTCAGCGAATCAATTTCTGAATCTACATCTGAATCCATCTCAGAGTCAGTCAGCGAGTCGATTTCAGAATCCGTATCTGAATCCATCTCAGAATCAGTCAGTGAGTCGATTTCGGAATCCGTATCTGAATCAATTTCCGAGTCGGTAAGCGAATCTATCTCAGAATCCGTATCTGAATCAATTTCCGAGTCAGTCAGCGAGTCTCTTTCAGAATCTACATCTGAATCCCTCTCCGAGTCAGTTAGCGAATCTATTTCTGAATCCGTATCTGAGTCCCTTTCAGAATCAGTCAGCGAGTCTATCTCCGAGTCAGTTAGCGAATCGGTTTCCGAATCCGTCTCAGAATCTATCTCTGAATCGGTCAGCGAGTCTCTTTCAGAATCCGTCTCAGAATCTATCTCAGAGTCGGTCAGCGAGTCAATCTCTGAATCTACATCTGAATCGATTTCAGAATCCACATCTGAGTCAATTTCAGAGTCGGTCAGCGAGTCGATTTCAGAATCTACATCTGAGTCTATCTCCGAGTCAGTGAGCGAATCAATTTCCGAGTCAGTAAGTGAGTCAATTTCCGAATCCGTCTCAGAATCTATCTCTGAATCGGTCAGCGAGTCAATTTCTGAATCTACATCTGAGTCAATTTCAGAATCAGTCAGCGAGTCGATTTCCGAATCCGTCTCAGAATCTATCTCAGAGTCAGTGAGCGAATCGATTTCCGAATCGGTTTCTGAGTCAATTTCCGAGTCAGTCTCTGAATCTATCTCTGAATCGGTCAGCGAGTCAATTTCTGAATCTACATCTGAGTCAATTTCAGAATCAGTCAGCGAGTCGATTTCCGAATCCGTCTCAGAATCTATCTCAGAGTCAGTGAGCGAATCGATTTCCGAATCAGTTTCTGAGTCAATTTCCGAGTCAGTGAGCGAATCAATTTCAGAATCGGTCAGCGAGTCGATTTCAGAATCAGTTTCTGAGTCCATCTCCGAGTCAGTCAGCGAATCTATTTCAGAATCTACATCTGAGTCAATTTCAGAATCAGTTAGCGAGTCTATCTCCGAGTCAGTCAGCGAATCAATTTCCGAATCCGTCTCTGAATCTATCTCAGAGTCAGTGAGCGAATCGATTTCCGAATCTGTCTCAGAATCTATCTCAGAGTCAGTAAGTGAATCTATTTCCGAATCCGTCTCTGAGTCCCTTTCCGAGTCAGTAAGTGAGTCAATTTCAGAATCCGTATCTGAGTCCATCTCCGAGTCAGTGAGCGAATCAATTTCAGAATCTACATCTGAGTCAATTTCAGAATCAGTTAGCGAGTCTATCTCCGAGTCAGTGAGCGAGTCTCTTTCCGAATCCGTCTCAGAATCCCTCTCCGAGTCAGTCAGCGAATCAATTTCAGAATCAGTAAGTGAATCTATTTCCGAATCCGTCTCTGAGTCTCTTTCCGATTCCGTAAGTGAGTCCCTTTCGGAATCCGTCTCAGAATCTATCTCTGAATCGGTCAGCGAATCTATTTCGGAATCCACATCTGAAT
>NZ_JAOTGD010000006.1:0-107625 GCF_044427405.1 Streptococcus sp. 2020WUSS089
AGTGTTTGTTTTTCATTGTCGGTTACCAACTTGTCCCATAGTAAGTTCTACCTTATTTCTTTGTCTCATTCTAGTTTCCAGTTTTTAAGACAGACTAGAACTTACTTTGGGAATTTACTCCTTTTTCATTTTCTATGAAAATTTGAAAAAAATGGAGCAAAACTCTTGATTTTCAGCCTCCTTTAAGCTACAATAGTATCACGATTTCATTGATTTAACTCAAACCTGTTGTGAGTTAAGTGAATGAATCATCATTCACCATGCTGTTTGCTGAGCTTGACTCCGGGCAGTGTGGCTATTTTTTTGTCTTTCTTGCCATAGGAGACAATCGAGTCTTTTTACTCAATGAAAATCAAAAAAAGAAACTAGAAAACAAGCATGGTATACGGCAAAATGAAGCTGACATGGTTTGGATTTGATTTTCGAAGGGTATTCGTATTTAGTGAAATGTCACCAGAGAGGTCCTTATGAATATTGAAACATTAGAGTATATAGAAGAAACAGCCAAAAACCACATTGTCTTATTTGAACCACAGATTCCACAGAATACAGGCAATATTGCTCGAACTTGTGCTGCAACCAATAGTCCTCTCCATATCATTAAGCCTATGGGATTTCCAATTGATGACCGTAAGATGAAACGTGCAGGACTAGATTATTGGGATAAGTTAGATGTTCGCTTTTATGACAATTTAGCAGAATTTATGGATTATGCCAGCAAACAAGGACGTGTTCACTTAGTATCTAAATTTGCTGATAAAACCTATTCGGATGAAGACTATAGTGATGGGAACATTCATTATTTCTTATTTGGCCGTGAAGATAAGGGCTTGCCAGAAGATTTTATGCGTGAACATCCAGAGAAAGCTATCCGTATTCCAATGAATGATGAGCATGTGCGTAGTCTTAATGTCTCTAATACAGCATGTATGATTGTATATGAGGCTCTTCGGCAGCAACAGTTTGCTGGTCTAGATTTGGTTCACACCTATGATGGGGACAAGTTAAAATAGTGAAAACTTACCAAGCTCTTGCAAATGCAAGGCTTTTTTGGTATGATGAAATAGTCTTCAGGGCAGGGTGAAATTCCCGACCGGCAGTGTAAAACGTGGCTATTTTGTTTTAAGACTAGGCAGCGAATCGAAGGCTATACTGAATGTATGTCGAGATGAGCTAACGCAGTATTAGAACAAAATAGTCCGTTGGTAGTCTGCGAGCGAAAGCTGATGTGGTGCAATTCCACAACCGACAGTAAAGTCTGGATGGGAGAAGACGAAGTGGAGGCTTTTTGCCTACTCTTCCACGCTTCTTCAATTTTCAAAAATTGGAGGAACCTTATGACAAACACACGCAAAATGACGATTATCGCCATTCTCTCAGCAGTATCCTTTCTGCTCATGTATTTGAAATTTCCGCTGATTCCAACAGCCAGTTTCCTGGAAGTGGATTTTTCTCTCGTACCGATTTTATTTGGTCTGCTTATTCTAGATCTGAAGTCTAGTTTTGCTATCCTTTTGGTACGAACTTTTCTCAAACTGATTTTAAATAATCAGGGACCATCGACAATTATTGGCTTACCGATGAATATTGCAGCTATGTCAGTTTTCATTTTAGCAGTAGCTTATTTCTGGAAAAATGACCAAGCGATAAAAAATTATTTAAAAGCAGCCTCTGTTGCAACAATTGGTTCGACAGCAGTGATGCTGGTATTAAATTACGTTTATGCGGTGCCTGTCTATGCAGCCTTTGCAAACTTTGATATTAAAGAAATCTTGGGTCTGACTAACTATCTTTTGATGATGGTACTTCCTTTTAATCTTTTACAAGGGATTGTGCTTTCAGCAATATTTTATATCTGTTACAAAGCAGCCCAACCTATTTTAAAGAAAGTTTAACCTTTATAAGGTAAACTATATTGTATGAAGAATAAACAAATCCATTTACGAAACGCATCTTTTTTTGCTCTGGCCTTTGTGATATTGGGCTATGTAGTAAAATTTTATCCTACTACCCTAGCAGGTTTTGACTCGACTGTCCAGTCTGCCATTCGTGGAAATTTACCAAGTGGAGCCAGTCAATTTTGGACCTCTATTACTGTTTTAGGAAATACGGTTATTATTTTAGCTATTACCTTGATTCTAGCTGCTATCTTTTACTACTATAAAAAATGGAAGATAGAAGCTTATTTCCTACTTGCTAGTTTTGCGGCGATGGGTGTGGCATCCACAGCCCTGAAATATGTCTACCAACGTCCGCGTCCAAGTATTGAATGGTTGATTGATACCATCGGTTATTCATTTCCTAGCTGGCATACTGCATCAACTATGATGATTGCAGGAGCAGTTGTTATTATTGTTCACCAGAGGATGAAGAAAAGCATAGCTAGACTTGTGCTACAAGCCGTGTTGATTCTACTTGCTGTCCTGGTAGCTGTATCCCGTATCTATATTGGGGTTCACTATCCGACAGATATTATCGGCGGTTGGCTACTTGCCGTCACTCTTTTACAAATGATGTATCCATTTTACGATCAGAAACGCTTTGAATGGCGTTTCCAAAGTAAGCAAAAATAGTCAATTTGACACCAACTCCTACTATAAAGGTAGGAGTTTTAATTTGTCATCTTTACTATTATCGTTACTTCGCTCTGCCGTCCTTTGTAGAAGTGGCTTATTTCGCAAGATTTATTGAGATTGAGCTTAGGCACAGCGCTATCGCTTAGAGTTCTCGCTGGACTTATCGGAAAATAGTGCAAAAATCCTCCGAGAGATTCTCAGAGGATAATGATGTATAAATCTAGTTTTTGATTGGACCATCAGCAACGGCTTCAACAGCATTTTTTATCGTTTGGGCGAAGACTTCGCCTCCATTACTTTCAAGATTGAAATGAACAAGGTCGGTATTGTACCAAATTGGTGGATTATCCTTTGCAACTTGATACCAGTCTGCAATGGAAATGTAATCATATTTTTCAGCCAATTCTTTTTCGTATTGACCTGTTTGATAGGAAATGGATTCGCTTGGAGTGAAGTTTCCATCGTAAGGAGTGACAAAAATAAGGCGACGTCCTTTAGGAAAATCTTTGACTAGTTGGTCTAGTAGTTCCTGATAATTATCCGTAGTATTTGTACCTAGGGCTACAACTACAGTCTCTTTCAAACTATTATTTTGCTTATAAAGATTTATCAATTTAGCAATTTCAGAGAGATTTCGACTGACAGTTCCATCAATCTGTGCATCTGGTAGCGCGGTCTGTATGGCAGAACTTGCGCGAACAGTAACAGAATCGCCAAAGATGATAACTCCTTTTTGAATTTCAAAACTAGTAGCTTTAGCGTTTTCAGCAGCAGATCGTGTTGTATTTAGTTGGGTCTGAGCTTGATAAAGATTGCTAACCATGCTCTCTTGTTCAAAACTTCCTAATTTTGGTGCAAACAGACAGATACCTAAGCTAATTGCAGTCAAGCAAGCAAAGCTGCTAAGAAGCCATTTTTTATAGGGCTTTAAGTCCATTGGTAATCCAAACAAACTTCCTACTTTACCAGCAATATATGGTTCTAGAATATAGAAGGAAATAGTTGATAGGATAGTAGAAAAAACAAAGGATAATCCCGCAGCGATAGAGGCATTTGTCAATTGTGTAAAGATAATGAGCAAGGGCCAATGGAAGAGGTAGATGCCATAAGAAATACTTGCAAAGAAGAGGATAATTGCAGGTTCTTTGACATCTTCGGTTTTCTCGTGAAGTACCCGAGCAGCAAAAATCATAGTTACTGTAGCTAAACTGGATAGAAGAAAACCAATTAGATAGGTCCAGATGGAACTGAATTGAAGAGTAAAGAGAAGAAGAAGTTCTACTCCTAGTCCTCCAAGAAACAGACCTATAGCTTGTTTGATACTCAATGTACTCACTTGTTGCTGGAAGGCAGTTGTTGTATTTCCGATACCAGCGATGGTTGCGAGAATGCTTCCGAGGAAGAATGGGAAGGTATGTGTGAAGCTCGAGTAGTAAATGGTTGAGAAATTATCCACAAAGAAACTTGAGATAGACATTGCTAAAAAACTTAGCGAGAAGAGGCTTATAGATGTTAGAAAAATTGATCCACGTAGTTGGCCCACACTTTTTGAGATGCGAGTCAGATACCAAACTAAACCAGCCCAGACAAGGTAATACTGAACTTCTATAGCCAGGGTCCAAGTATGCACAAATAGATGGGGTGAAAATTGATTCTCGTAACTACCACCAGATAGAATTTCAAAGAAGTTTGTCATGAATCCGAGCGCAGCGGCTATCTGATTGCCGATATTGGCAATGAAATCATTGCGGACAAGCAGAGCAAGTGGAAGAACCAAAAGAATCGTTAAAACCAGAGGGGGGAGAATCCGATAGAACCTTCTTCTGAAAAAGCTGACAATATCTATTTTTTTATGTTTTGCAAACTCATCAATTAAAAGGGCGGTTGTCAAATATCCAGACAGGGTAAAGAAGAGGTCAACCCCCACAAAGCCACCTGGGAAATATTTGATAAAGAAATGATAGAGTAGGACAAAGACTAGTCCAATCACACGTATAACGGATAACCATTTAATTTTCATATTGATAAATCCCCTGTTTAAAAGTTCCTTCGTAGGTAGCTTGTCCTTCGGTGGTCAATTTTCCTTTTCCATCGGCATAGCCGTTTTTAAATTGCCCGGTATAAACCCACCCACTTGCAGATGTGTAGGTTCCTTGACCGTGGAAAATTCCATTTGTAAATTGTCCTTCGTAGACATCTCCATTATCAAAGGTCAATTTTCCTTGACCATTCATTTTATTTGCAACCACATAACCGTTGTACTGCAGGGCGCCATTATTGAAAGTCATGGCTTGCTTGCTGGCAATTCGCCCTGTAAATACAGAGAAGGCACAGATGAGGATGATAATAAGGGAGAGGATTTCAAGTTTTGGACGGGTGAAATGACTTGTTATATCATGCCATTTTATACTAGGTAATTTGAACTCTTTCATCGTTTTACTCTTTCATAGGATTTGACCGACGCTAATCAGTTCTTTCTAGGATACAGTAAGAAATTATCAGTTCAGTCAGAAATAGTTTACCATTTTTTTACAAATATTACAAAAATATTACATAAAAAATCTTATTCTTGGTCAAATGCCTGTAACCTGTCCAACCAGTCTTGGCAACCTTTCTTTGCCATGTCGTAGGTTTCGTCAAAATCTCCAGTATACCAAGGGTCTGGTACGGATTTTTCTGCGAATTGAAAAATCTTATTTTGAGCATGTGCTGGTGCCATTTTCTGTAAATCTCGGATATTATTGCTGTCCATACCAATGATGACATCAAATTCCTCAAAGTCTGCTTGAGAGATTTGTTGAGAGGTTTTGGTCTGGTCATAGGGAATATTGTGCTTTTGGAAAATTTTCTGAGTTCCAGGGTAGATAGGATTACCATGTTCCCAGTTTGAAGTAGCACGGCTTTCAATATGAAATTGATTTGTCAAATCTTTCATGACAAATTCAGCCATAGGGCTACGACAAATATTTCCAAGACAGACAAAAACGATTTTTTTCATAGATTCTCCTTTCGTGGCATACGAAAAGAGAGGGCAGACTCGACAGGTAAATGCCTGAGTTCCCCTCTCTTGCATATTTTTGTTCGGGCTACAGGTAAAAGACCAAATTGAGTGTAATGTTATTATCAAACAGTGCACGAGAATCCTACCTATATTGAACTCTTTGCTTATTTCTCTTCTTTGTCAAAAGCATTTTTGATGCCGTTAATGGCACCTTCAAGCCCATCTTTTGCATCTTCGACTAGCTCTTTTGCTTTGCCAATTCCTTTCTCAACAAGTCCTTCAACTTCGATTTCCTTGTTGCCGGTCAGCTTACCAATTACCTCTTTTGCAGAGCCAGATAGCTGTTCTAGTTTTGCGTCAAATTTTTCTTCTGACATAAAATCCCTCCTTATATATACAGATGGGGCGATGACTTTCTAAAAAGAAAATCACATACTATTCTTACTTACTAGTCTAACGTATATAAGTTAATATAGCAAGGAATTTGTCTGTCAATAGGTCAGAGGAGGATGAGGGATAATTCTTGCAATTTTTTCTTCTTTTATTTATAATTATTATAAATAAAAGAAAGGGTGATATATGATGAAACAAAAATATTATCAATCTCCAGCAGAAATTGCGTCTTTCAGCCCGCGTCCATCACTGGCTGATTCTAAGGCTGTTTTGAATCAAGCGGTGGCCGATTTATCAGTAGCCCATTCTATCCTCCATCAAGTTCATTGGTATATGCGTGGTCGTGGCTTTATGATTTGGCATCCAAAGATGGATGAATATATGGAAGAAATTGATGGCTATTTGGATGAGATGAGTGAGCGTTTAATTACCTTAGGTGGGGCACCATTTTCTACCCTTAAAGAGTTTAGTGAAAATAGTCAGCTCAAGGAAGTTCCTGGTGATTACACTGTAACGATTGAAGAGCAATTGGCGCGTGTGGTAGAGGTGTTCCGCTATCTGGCTGCTCTTTTCCAAAAGGGATTTGATGTCAGTGATGAAGAAGGTGACAGCGTAACCAACGACATTTTCAATGTGGCTAAGGCTAGTATTGAAAAACATATTTGGATGCTGCAGGCAGAACTTGGTCAAGCGCCTAAGTTGTAAATAGATGAAGGGTCCACAGTAGGACTCTTTTTTGCTGCATTATTTAATACTCTTCGAAAATCAACATTATCCGTTGTCAAGAGCCTTGATGAGTGAAAAGCTCCGGTGGAGCTTTTCAGCCTGTTACCTTGAAACAAGATAGTAACAGAGTTCTATCTTCGACTTCGTTTCCTAGGTACTTTTGATTTTCTTTGAGTATAATATGACATTTGTCACATGAGTCCATGACAAAGGCTTCTAGCGGGGGCTCCTTTTTCGAGATATACTGTCTATGTAGCGTCATTTAGTTTTTCTTTTATTACTTCGTTAACTCGCCTTGCCTAACTCCAGTTATGCCTGCGGCTCGTTGCCTAGTACTAAAAGTAAACTAAAAGACTATAAGATGCTCAAGAAATAGGAGGTAGAAAGATGCTAGAAGTACGGGCACTAGACAAGGTTATCAAAGGACGGTCCATTTTGTCTGATATTTCCTTTGAGATTAAGTCAGGGGAATGTGTGGCCTTGATTGGTCCCAACGGGGCTGGGAAGACAACACTCATGTCCTGTTTGTTAGGCGATAGAAAGGCGACGAAAGGGCAGGTCTTGTTGGACGGTCTGGCTCCACAGGCTCGGTCGAATAAAGAAACAGTAGCAGTCTTACCTCAAGAAAATGCTATTCCAACGGACTTGAAGGTAAAGGAATTGCTCCGCTTTTTCCAAGCTATCTACAAGGACAGTCTGACAGATGTGGAAATTGACAGCCTGCTCCGCTTTTCCCCAGAGCAAAAAAATCAGCTGGCGGGCAAGCTATCAGGTGGTCAGAAGCGGCTCTTGGCCTTTGTCATTTGCCTGATTGGTAAGCCCAAGTTGCTCTTTTTGGACGAGCCGACGGCGGGCATGGATACGTCGACCCGTCAGCGTTTTTGGGAGATTGTCCATGATTTGAAGGAAAAGGGTGTGACAATTTTTTATACCAGCCATTATATCGAGGAAGTGGAGCATACGGCGGAGCGGATTTTGGTCTTGCACCAGGGTAGGCTCTTGCGGGATACGACGCCGTTTGCCATGCGGAGTGAGGAGCAGGAAAAAGAAGTAGCACTGCCAATCGGCTTTGCGACAGTGGTGGAGGGCTTGGACGCAATTGATAACATCAGCTATAAACAGGACACGGTCAGCTTCAAGACCCGAGCTATTGAGCAGGTTTGGGCGAATTTACAGGAAGCAGGCTGTCGGATTTCAGACTTAGAGGTGCAGAACAAAACCCTGCTCAACAGCCTATTTGACAAGACAAGGGAGGGAGAATCATGAAAGCATTGGTGCAAGTAGAAGCGGTCAAATTATCTAGAAGTTTGGGAGTTTTTCTCCTGTCAATCGGGATGCCTGTTATCTTTTTCCTGATTTTCTCATCAACGGTCCAGTTTGATGATACAGCCATGCAAAAGGCCTTTATCCAGTCCTATATGCTGACCATGACAGGCTTTTCCATGTCGGGCTTTGCCCTTTTTACCTTTCCCATGATGCTGGCAGAGGACCGGAAAAACAGCTGGTTGACCTTTATCCAGCATTCGCCTCTGCCAATCTGGCAATACTATCTTTCCAAACTCGTGCGGGTCTTGCTCTGCTTTGTGTCTTCCATTGCCATTGTCTTTGCGGTGGGTAGCTTAGTCAAGGGAGTTGAGATGACAGCTCAAGAATGGGGAATTTCGGCTCTCTTACTTTTAGTGACCTCTATCGTATTTCTAGCCATTGGCTTGCTTTTGGTGCAAATCCAGTCGGAACAGACCATGTCGGTGGTGGCCAACTTGCTCTACTTTGTTCTGGCTATCATGGGTGGCTCTTGGATGCCTGTCTCCCTCTTTCCTGACTGGGTACAGCGAATTTGCAAACTTATGCCCAGCTACCATGTCAATCAGCTGGTGACCACCTATGCCCAAGAGGGAGTTTTTCTCTGGAAATCCTTGCTAATTGTCCTAGGATATGCCATAATTTTCTTAGGAATTGCTCTGGCTATTCATAGAAAATCTGAGCAACAGTGAGGTGACCCATGATTTTTGAAAAAAGAAAGATACCACTCATGTTCTTCGTGGGCATGGTCTTTCTCTATTTTCCACTTTATTACGCCCAGTATAGTCCAAATCCGACGGCGGTTATTCTAGCAACCATTCTCTTTGCCCTAGTCTATTGTTCTCTCTTTTACACCGACCACAAGCTCTATTCCATGCTGGGCTGGTTTTACCTGATTGGCTATATAGCCGTCATGAGTTTTTGGGGCAATCTGCAATTTTCACTCTTCATCTTCAACCTGTCCAATATGCTGAGCTGGTATTATAAAGAAACTCGGCCGACCTATCGGACGGTGTCCTATGGGATCTTGTTGCTGGCTATTACCCTCTGGGCTCTTTTTGGACCTGTTCCCTTTGAGATGCGTGCCTTCACACTCATCATTCACTTTTTCGGCTTGGCCTTGCTAATTTTTAGCTGGATTGAAACCAAGCGGGAAGCTCTTCAGCAACGGATTCAGGAGCAAAATGCTTCCATTAACCTCCTGCTTGCTGAGAACGAACGCAACCGCATCGGTCAGGACTTGCACGATACCCTTGGGCATGTCTTTGCTATGCTGTCCATCAAGGCAGAGCTGGTCAAGACCCTTTTGGACCACGACCAGATAGACCAGGCCAAGAAGGAAGTGCAGGAGCTCCAGACCCTAGCCAAGGACTCCATGCAGGATGTCCGCCAGATTGTCCAGTCCCTCAAGCAGCACACCGTGGCAGAGGAACTCCAGATTTTGCAGCAGATGTTGGACCTGGCAGGAGTGGATTTGGTTGTTTTGGGTGGGGAAATAGCAGAGCAGCTCAGCTTGCCTGTCCAGAACAAACTGGCTATGGTGCTGAGAGAGTTGGCTAATAACTTGCTCAAACATAGCCAGGCTAACAAGTGCCGTTTGATATTTGAAGAAGACCAGCAAGAATTAGTCTTGCACTACGAAGACAATGGTGTGGGCTTTGCCCAGTTAACCGGTCAAGAATTGCATACCATAAAGGATAGACTGGTGACAGTGCAGGGGAGTTTGGAATTTCTTTCTCTGGCACAACCTACCCGCCTGTTCATACGAATTCCGCTTGAGGAGGTGGTAGAATGAGAATCTTAGTCGCAGAAGACCAGGCTATGCTGCGGGACGCCCTCTGTCAGCTCTTGGCCTTTCAAGATGCGGTTGAGGCTGTTTTACAGGCAGAAAACGGCAGTCAGGCCATTGTTCTTTTGGAAAAAGAGCAAGTAGATGTGTTACTCTTAGATATTGAAATGCCTGAGAAGACGGGGCTGGATGTCCTGGAATGGGTGCGTGAGAAATCCCTGCCCGTCAAGGTTGTCATCATGACTACCTTCAAGCGACCAGGCTATTTTGAGCGGGCGGTCAAGGCAGATGTGGATGCCTATGTGCTCAAGGAACGCTCCATCTCAGACCTCATGCGGACCATTGAAACGGTCTTGGCAGGGCGAAAGGAGTACTCGCCAGAGCTAATGGATATTCTCCTGACCCAACGCAGTCCCTTGACGGACCAGGAAAGCCAGCTGCTCAAGCTGGTTGCTGACGGCTTGTCCAATAAGGAAATCGCCAGCCAGCTCTATCTGTCTGACGGGACGGTCCGCAACTACATGACCTCTATCTTGGCCAAGCTGGGAGCTGAAAACCGCACGGCTGCTGTTAAGGTGGCACAGGAAAAGGGTTGGTTATGATATAGACACTCAGTTTATCTTTTATTACTTCGGCGAATGGGGAAACTTCGTTTCCTTATTTCCAACTTCAAATAATTTTATCATTATTTGAACTCACTTTGCCTAACTTCAGTTATGCCTGCAGCTTTTGACGTGAACATCGTTCACTTTATCCCCAGTCTCCAACTATCTCCCAGATAGTTGGAGCGAGTACTAAAAGTAAACTGAATGCCTATATTAGAATTGGATTATATTGGTGATTTATCCAATCCTTTTTAAGCATTTCATAAATTTCAACTGATTTTTTATATTGAAAAACACCTAAAATTCTGCTACAATTTTTTTATGAAAAGACTTTATGATGTGCAACAATTACTCAAACGGTTTGGTATAATTGTCTATATGGGTAACCGTCTCTACGATATTGAAATGATGCAGATAGAATTAAATAGAATCTATCAGGCAGGTGTCTTAGATCGGTTGGAATATATGGAAGCAGAGCTTGTTTTGAGGCGTGAACATCGTTTGGAATTAGAGTATCAGAAATCAAGGGAGAATGAGTGATGGAAACATTTTGGGTATTTTTAGTATTTTTGGCAGTATTGGGAGCCTGGATGGGTTTTAATTACTGGAGATTGCGCCGTGCGGCGACGGTGATTGATAATGCAGAATTTGCAGAAAAGATACACGGAGGTCAGTTGATTGACCTGCGAGACCCGAGTGAGTTTAATCGTAAGCATATCTTAGGTGCGAGAAATATTCCTTACCAGCAATTACGCCAGTCTACAGCTGCTTTGCGTAAGGACAGACCTGTCTTAATCTATGAGAATGATCGTGGTCAGTTGGTAACGCCTGCAGCCCTTCATCTGAAGAAACAGGGCTTTAACGAAATCTATATTTTAAGCTATGGTCTAAATGGATGGAATGGTAAGGTAAAAACGACTAAGTAACATTGTCAGTAGGCTAGAGTATTTTCTTATGCAATAAGACGGATAAGGGCAAAAATATGGAAAAGAAATTTGAAAAGTTGTCATTGGCAGAAATTGGCATTATTTCTTTTATGGGACTTATTTTATTGATTAGCTTAGGCGCTAGTTGGTATAAAAATGCTCAAAGCGAAACAAGTGATACAAAGACAGTACAGCAAGTGCCCAATCAGAAAAAAACGGTTGATACAGTATTTCAGGATGCTGAGAATGCTGTCATTGTATTAGAAGGAACACATACTGAAGAGAAACTTGCAGAGGCACAATCTGCAGTAAACAAGGTTACGGATGCGACTAAAAAAGCAGCATTACAGAAACGGATTGACCAAGTAAAAGAGCTAGTGGGACAGCAGATAGATGCTCAAACACAGGCTAAGCTAAAAGCGGAGTTGGTCAGGGCGGAAGCAGCTCAAAAAGTAGCTGATGAGAAAAAAATATCTGAAACAGGGACCAGTCAGTCAACGGACCTTGCTGAAGCTAGTGAGACCTTACAAGAATCTTATGTAGTACCTAATCAAAATATATATGGAAAACAAAGTGTGAGTTCAACAAGCCAGTATACAAGCAGCGTGGCGTCAACTAGTACAAGTACTTCAGTCCCTCCGACTAGTGAAGGAGCACCTGTGGTAGAAACTCCAACAGTTTCTGAAACACCGGCGGAAACGACAGATTCAACAACTAGCCTGGTTGAGTCAGTGGAAACAGTTCCAACAGCTGACGAGAGTTCACCAGATAATCCGTAGACTTTTTTGCTACTGGTTCTTTATGGCGTATTAGCATACTGGAAAAAATAGCTATTTGTATTTCAAGACTAATTTTTTCTTGTAACGATCTAGTTTAAATACATACGATAAGAGTGAGGAATTTCGCGTAAAACAGAATTTCCTTGCTTTTTATTTTTATCATTTTGTTGAATAGCGCGAGAATGATTTCCTGCTATAGCGGTTGAGAGTGTATTTGGCAGAAGGATGAAAAGTTGGTGCAAAAAGGAAAGCAGGAAGTGCACTTGGTTTCAGCAACGAGCTTCATTTTTTGCTATAATATACCTTATGAGAATTGTATCGGGAAGCTATGGTGGAAGACCACTGAAAACGTTAGATGGAAAAACAACCAGACCGACATCGGATAAGGTCCGTGGAGCCATGTTCAATATGATTGGTCCCTATTTTGAGGGTGGTAGAGTTCTTGACTTGTACGCCGGCAGTGGTGGTTTATCTATCGAGGCTATATCTCGTGGCATGGAGTCAGCAGTTCTGGTTGAGCGAGATCGACGAGCACAAGCCATTATCCGTGAAAATATTGCAATGACTAAGGAAGCAGATAAATTTCAGCTTCTAGCAATGGAAGCTAGACAGGCTTTGAACAGTGTGGAAGGTCCTTTCGACCTGGTATTCTTGGACCCTCCTTATGCAGAGCAGGAAATTGAAGAAGTGATAACAGAACTTTGTCGCCGTGACTTACTAGCAGATGATGTTATGGTAGTCTGCGAAACGGATAAGGCGGTCTCTCTTCCTGAGGAAATAGCAGAGCTGGGGATATGGAAAGAGAAACTCTACGGAATTAGTAAGGTAACAGTATATGTCAGATAAGATTGGATTATTTACGGGCTCATTTGACCCCATTACCAATGGACACTTGGACTTAATTGAACGAGCGAGTGGACTATTTGATAAATTATATGTGGGAGTTTTTACCAATCCTAAAAAGGCAGGACTCTTGACGGGTTTGGAGAGAAAAGCCATTTTGGAGAAGCTTTTTGTAGGAATGGAGAATATCGAGGTCGTTCTGTCTGAAAATGAATTGGTAGTCGATGTAGCTAAGCGCTATGGAGTAACACATTTGGTCCGAGGATTGCGTAATGCGACCGATTTGGAATACGAGTCAAGTTTTGATTTTTACAATCGTCAGTTGGCGCCAGATTTGGAAACTATTTATTTAATCGCCAAGCCAGAGCTTAAGTTCGTATCATCCAGCCAGGTTCGAGAATTGCTGTATTTCAAACAGGACATAGGCCCTTATGTTCCAGAAATTGTTAGTGAGGAGATTAGAAAGAATGAAGAAAAATAGGAAGTTAACCTTAATTGCATCTATTGTTTTAGGAACTCTTTTGATTTGGTTTGCCGTTTTTGTTCGTCTGCCTTATTATCTGGAAAGTCCAGGTGGAGCTGCCGATATTCGTCAGGTACTAACGGTGAACAATCAAATAGACCAAGAGGATGGCTCTTACAACTTCACCTATGTATCAGTCCAACAAGCTACAGCTTTACAACTATTCGCTGCTCAGTTTGATCCCTATACGACAGTTCGTTCCTCTGAAGAGATGACAGGAGGGGCCGACAATGAAGAGTATTTCCGTATAGCACAGTTTTACATGGAGACATCGCAAAATATGGCGAAGTACCAAGGTTTGACCTTGGCAGGAAAAGAAGTCAATCTTGATTTCTTTGGTGTCTATGTACTTGCCTTGGCGGATGATTCGACCTTTAAAAAAGTTCTTAATATTGCCGACACTGTTGTGAGTATCAATGGAAAAACATTTGAGTCTTCTCCTGATTTGATTAAATATGTGAGTGGCTTGGAACTTGGAAGTGATGTAACAGTTGGTTATATTAGCGCTGGTCAGGAGAAATCTGCGGACGGTAAGATTATCAAATTGTCTAATGGCAAAAACGGAATCGGCATCACTCTCGTAGATCATACAGAGGTTCAAAGTTCGATTCCGATTGATTTCCAAACGGGAGATATTGGTGGTCCAAGTGCTGGTCTGATGTTTACACTTGCCATCTATACTCAACTCGCAGAGCCTGACTTACGTGATGGTCGGATTATTGCTGGTACGGGGACAATCGAGCAGGATGGAAAAGTAGGTGACATTGGTGGGGCTGATAAGAAGGTTATTTCGGCAGCTAAGTCAGGTGCAAGTATCTTTTTCGTACCAAACAATCCAGTTGATGTGGAAGTTTTGAAGGAAGATCCAAAGGCTAAAACCAACTATGAAGAAGCTAAGGAAGCTGCGGAGAAAGCAGGATTGGATATTGAGGTAGTTCCTGTGAAAACGGTTCAAGAGGCTATTGATTATTTGAAGAAAACAAAGGGCGAGTAAATCGTCCTTTTTTGTTAGAGAATAATATTATAATTGTCAGAAATTTCTCCTAAATGGTAAAGTAGAAGAATTTCCAGATAAATCGTGTTATAATGATAAGGTTAAGTGTGAGAATTTAGATTCTGACTAGATAGATTATTAATCAAATGATTTTTACGTATGAAGATTTTATAAGATAGGAGGACAAATGAAAAAAGAAATTTCACCTGAAATGTATAACTATAATAAATACCCTGGTCCGAGTTTTGCTCGTGTCGGAGATAAGGTTGTATCTGAAAATATTGAATTGGACCTTTTGGAAGATTACAAGAATGCTTTTGACCAGACGATTTTTGGTCAACGTTTTTCACAACTCATGCTCAAGTTTGATTATATCGTGGGAGATTGGGGCAATGAGCAGCTGAGATTAAGGGGATTCTATACAGACGATAAAAATGTTAAATCAGACTTAAAAATCAGCCGCTTGGACGATTATTTGACGGAGTATTGTAATTTTGGTTGTGCTTATTTCGTCTTAGCCAATCCGAATCCACAAGACTTGCCTGCTGAGGAGGAGGATAGACCTCGTCGCAAGCGGAGTCGTTCTCGCAATCGCAACAGAAATCAGCAGCGGACGGAGCCTATTGCGCCAAAAGAAAACAAAAATAATCGCAATGACCGTCAGAAAAAAGGGAAGCAGCAGAACAAACAGTCGGAACAACGTCATTTTACTATGAAGAATGCTGGTGTTAAGGCGAGTCAAACGGAGCGTTCTCAAAAACGTGAGCGTAAGCAGAGCAAGCGTGAGATGAACGAAGTGAAGCGTAACTTTGTTATCCGCCAGAAATAGGGAGAAATATGAAACCATCAATTTATGCATTTAGTCAAGCCAATCTGGTTGATTGGATTTTAGAAAACGGAGAGAAGAAGTTCCGTGCTACTCAAATTTGGGAATGGCTTTACCGTTCTCGTGTCCAATCCTTTGCGGAAATGACCAACTTGCCAAAATCTTTGATTGAAAAGTTGGAAGAGAATTTTGTAGTTAACCCGCTCAAACAACGGATTGTACAGGAGTCTAAGGACGGCACTATCAAATACCTCTTTGAACTGCCAGATGGCATGTTGATTGAGACAGTTCTTATGCACCAGCACTATGGTCTTTCTGTCTGTGTAACGACACAAGTTGGCTGTAATATCGGCTGTACATTCTGTGCATCTGGATTGATTCCTAAGCAACGTGACTTGACTAGCGGTGAGATTGTGGCTCAGATTATGTTGGTACAAAAGTACTTGGATGAGCGCAATCAGAATGAGCGTGTTAGCCATATCGTTGTGATGGGGATTGGTGAGCCGCTTGATAACTACGATAATGTTATGACCTTCTTGCGAGTGGTTAATGACGACAAGGGCTTGGCAATTGGTGCCCGTCACATCACTGTTTCGACGTCAGGTTTAGCACCAAAAATTCGTGAGTTTGCACGTGAAGGAGTCCAAGTTAACTTGGCAGTATCTCTACATGCGCCAAATAATGACCTTCGTTCGAGCATTATGCGGATTAACCGCAAATTCCCTATAGAAGTTCTTTTTGAAGCAATCGAAGATTATATCAAAGTGACCAACCGCCGTGTGACTTTTGAGTATATTATGCTCAATGAGGTCAACGATGGAGTGGAACAGGCACAGGAATTGGCTGACTTGACTAAGAACATCCGTAAATTGTCTTATATCAACTTGATTCCTTATAATCCAGTTAGTGAACATGACCAGTACAGTCGTTCAACCAAGGAACGTACTCTTGCTTTCTTTGATGTTTTGAAGAAAAATGGTGTTAACTGTGTCGTTCGTCAGGAACATGGTACAGATATTGATGCTGCCTGTGGTCAATTGCGCTCCAATACGCTCAAGAAAGACCGTGAAAAAGCACGTGCTCGTATTGCAGCCGCAAAAGCAAAGGCAGGTATTCGAGCATGAGAAAATTCTTCCAAGCAGATGGAAACTTGACCAAGCTAGGAAGACAGATTTGTAAGATCTTAGCTGGAGCCTATGCTCTGGCTATTGTTTTACTTTGTTTTCTGCCTCAGACTTGGTACCCTCAGTATAAGGATTTCTCGACCCCAGGAATTATTCAAATCGGCCGTCTCTATCTTTTACCAACGCCTTTCAACAGTATCGTAAACGGGGACAAGGTAGATAGTTTGGCGGACCTAGGATGGATTTTCTTGCAAAACATCACTAATATTTTTCTACTTTTCCTTCTGATTTTTCTTCTTTTGTTTCTTAGGGAAGAATGGCGGAGCCTTCGAGCGGTGATTCGTTATAGTTTTTGTATCAGTCTTTTTATTGAATGCACACAATTACTACTGGATTTGCTGATTGATGCCCAACGCGTCTTTGAAATCGATGATTTATGGACCAATACAATGGGGGGAATACTAGCCTATTTTACCTATTCATTGATAAAGAGAGGGATAATCCTTTCCAAACAGGAGTCTTAGAACCTACCGTCACAGGTTCAGAATGTCCATCTAAGGCTATTGTTTAAGCTACATATCGTTATTTTTTTGAAATACAGTCAGTATTCCCTTAAAAATAACCTTGACTAGTTAAAACTATCTTTGATATAAGCGCTTCGCTCGTGAGTACAGTTTTTTAGAAGGTCACTTAAGCAGAGTGGCTTTTTGTTAGTTTTTAATGGATTCAGGCAATGGAAACTGAATTTTCAAATTGTTTAGAAAATTTCTAAAAATTACTTGACCATTTTGATTTTGTAACGTATAATTACAAGTAATCAGAAAAAGTAATAAACACTTTGTCTTTAGAGAGTCTATGGTTGGTGTGAATAGATGATAGAGGTTTATGAAATGGGCTGATGCCAAACAAGCATTCGTATCCGTTTTATGGATTGTCTGGTTTAGTAAAGCGAGTTTGGTTCGATGAATTCGAAACAATGAGAATTCGGTCCGCACCCCTTATCGTGCGCCTCCTTGTTAGAGGAGAAAAAGTTATGGACTTTTCTAGTCGAGTCCATAAGTGAGGTGGCACCGTGTCCATTGACGCCCTCGCAGGATGTTTTTTCCTGCGTGGGCTTTTTCATTGTCTGTGTAAATTGCTTTTATATTTTGTCACGATTGGCTTGCCTACTTCAAACAGTCCAGTGGACTGTTTGAGGTCAATGCTTGAAAATGAGGAAGCATTGAGTTGTATTTGTGTCTCTGTTCCTTATCTAAAAGCAATCTACTTTGACAATGATAGAAATTACGAGGTAATCAAGATGAAACGATGGCGTAGCAATTAAGGATAAGTAAAGAAGTATTAAACTCTTGACCTTATTGGTCTCTTGTAGCGAATGTTGAAAGAGGGAATTATATGACAGAAAAAGGTTATTTCGGACAGTTTGGTGGTAGTTTTGTACCAGAGCAAATTCAGGTTTTGTTGGATCAGTTGGAGGAAACGTTTGAACAGTACCGCAATGATCCAGAATTTTTGGCGGAATACCAAGCTTATCTGAAAGATTATGCAGGTCGTGAAACGCCATTGTATTTTGCGGAATCATTGACCAAGGAGCTTGGTGGAGCGAAAATCTATCTCAAACGGGAAGATTTGAATCACTTAGGTTCTCATAAGTTAAACAATGTGCTGGGGCAAATTTTGTTGGCAAAAAGAATGGGGAAAACTCGAGTGATTGCAGAAACTGGTGCTGGTCAACATGGGGTTGCGACGGCTGCTGTAGCTGCCCGCTTTGGTTTGGGTTGTGATGTCTATATGGGAGCTGAAGATGTCAAACGCCAACGCCTCAATGTTTTTCGAATGGAGATGATGGGGGCGCGTGTTCATGCTGTCACAGATGGAACGCAAACCTTGAAAGAGGCAGTTGATGCGGCATTCGGTGCTTGGATGGCAGATTTAGATGCCTTCTATGTTTTGGGATCAGCAGTCGGTCCTCATCCTTATCCGACGATTGTCCATGAGTTTCAAAAGATTATTAGTCTAGAATCTCGCCGTCAGATTTTAGAAAAAGAAGGTCGTTTGCCAGACTACGTTATTGCCTGTGTGGGTGGCGGTTCCAATGCCATCGGTGCATTTTCTCAATATTTACCAGATGAGTCAGTCAAGCTTATCGGTGTAGAAGCTGCTGGTAAAGGTGTTGATACAGAACTACATGCGGCGACTATGACTAAGGGAACAGTTGGTGTGGTTGATGGTATGAAGACGATCTCCCTCTTTGATGAAAATGGTGGAGTTGCACCTGTTTATTCCATTTCAGCAGGCTTGGACTATCCAGGCGTTGGACCAGAACATGCCCACTATAAGGAAACTGGTCGTGTTAATTATGTCGCAGCAACAGATGATGAGGCTGTTAATGCCCTTCTGACCTTAAGTCGTACAGAAGGAATTCTTCCAGCCATTGAATCGTCTCATGCGATTGCAGAAGCTATTCGATTAGCACCACAACTAGATAAAGATAAAATCATTATTATCAATGTTTCTGGTCGAGGAGACAAGGATGTCGCAGCGATTGCGGATTATTTGGAGAGTAGATAAAAGAAATCCCCTGACGGTTGTGCCTATCGTCAGGGGATAATTTTTATACTCAATGAAAATCAAAATCAGACTTGCTCCAAAGGTTTGGGGAACCTTTGGAGGTTGGCGATAGAGCGAACCTGTTCGCTACAAAAAGGTTTGGGGAACCTTTGGAGGTTGGAGATAGAGCGAACCTGTTCGCTACAAAAAGGTTTGGGGAACCTTTGGAGGTTGGAGATAGAGCGAACCTAGTTCGTATCGATATGATGTAGATAGAACACTGTTCCTTTTATATTTCAAGGGAACAGGCTGAAAACCTCCACAGGAGCTTTTCAGTCATCAAATCAAGTCAACAACGTCTGATTTTGATTTTCGAAGAGTATTATTTCCAAAAGTCATCAAAAATCGTGATTGGCAGGTGGCGTTTGTGGGCTGTTTTGTTCCACCATCCTTCGATAATGGTTTGGGCTTGAGGGTCGATGGTTTTGCCTTCGAGATAGTCGTCGATTTGGTTATAGGTAACACCGAGAGCGACTTCGTCAGCAAGGCCAGGTTTGTCTTCTTCCAAGTCTGCAGTAGGGACTTTGAGGTAGAGTTTTTCATCTGCCCCCAGTTCAGCTAGAAGCTGTTTTCCTTGGCGTTTATTGAGGCGGAAGAGGGGGAGAATGTCTGCACCGCCGTCACCGTGCTTGGTAAAGAAGCCAGTGATATTTTCAGCGGCATGGTCGGTTCCAATGACAGCTCCTTTGCGTTCTCCAGCGATAGCGTATTGGGCAATCATGCGCATGCGGGCTTTAGCATTTCCCTTATTAAAATCAGACATAGTAAGCCCATTTGCATTGACTGCAGCCACCATGGCATCTGTTGATTCCTTGATGTTGATGGTTAAGCTGACATCTGGTTGAATAAAGGCTAGGGCTGCTTGGGCGTCAGACTCGTCAGCTTGCACACCGTAAGGGAGGCGGATAGCGATAAATTGATAAGAATCGTCACCTGTTTCCGTCCGCATTTCTTCCATAGTCAGCTGAGCCAAGCGACCAGCCAAGGTCGAATCTTGTCCACCAGAAATCCCCAAGACATAGGTTTTCAAAAATGGGTGTTTTTTTAGGTAGTCTTTGAGAAAGTCGATGGAGCGACGGATTTCTTCTTTGGGGTCAATATGTGACTTGACACCTAATTCTTTGATGATTGTTTCCTGTAGGGTCATAACATACCTTTCTTAGATGGATTTGGTCTGAGTTTGTTTGCGAATACGATTGATGAGGTTCATCTTATTATCCCAAACATCTTGTGCCAAGTCGACTGGATAGAGCTGTGGGTTGAGCACACGTTTGTATTCATCCCAGAGCTTATCAAATTCTTGATTGGCATAGGTTTGAATTTCCGCTAGGCTTGGAAGTTCGTAGACCTGTTTTCCTTTTTCGAAAATAGGAACTAGGAGTGGACGTGCATCAAAGTTCTCGATGGTTTTATTGATGTAGGTGTAAGTTGGATGGAACATATAGATATTATCCATTTGTGTGACGTCAGTGTCCGCAAAGGTGATGTAGTCCCCTTCTGATTTTCCTTTTTCTTTGGAGGTGATGCGCCAAACCTGTTTCTTACCAGGAGTGGAGACTTTTTCCGCATTAGAAGACAGCTTGATTGTGTCACGCATATTTCCATCTTCATCTTCGATGGATACAATCTTGTAGACAGCGCCCAAGGCAGGTTGGTCGTAGGCGGTGATGAGTTTGGTACCAACTCCCCAGACATCAATTTTTGCCTTTTGCATTTTGAGGTTGAGGATGGTATTTTCATCCAGGTCATTAGATGCGTAAATCTTCGCATCTGTAAAACCTGCATCATCTAATTGCTGACGAACTTTCTTGGAAATATAGGCCATGTCGCCAGAGTCAATCCGAACCCCTTTGAAGTTAATCTTATCTCCCATTTCCTTGGCAACCTTGATGGCTGCAGGGACACCGATTCGTAGGGTGTCATAGGTATCCACTAGGAAGACACAATCATGATGGGTTTCAGCGTAGGCCTTGAAAGCCTTGTAATCATCGCCGTAGGTTTGGACTAGGGCATGAGCATGGGTACCAGCAACAGGAATGCCGAAGATTTTTCCTGCTCGAACATTGGAAGTGGCAGAAGCGCCGCCGATAAAGGCTGCGCGGGTGCCCCAAATGGCAGCATCCATTTCTTGGGCACGACGGGTACCGAATTCCATTAGAGGTTCGTCTTCAATGACTGCCTTGATACGACGGGCCTTGGTAGCAATCAGGGTTTGGTAGTTGACGATATTGAGTATGGCTGTTTCAATCAACTGGCACTGGGCAAGTGGGCCTTCAATCTGCATAATGGGCTCGTTGGCATAGACTAGGTCGCCTTCCTTGGCAGAACGCACTGTCAGGTTCATTTCTAGATTTGCCAAATAATCTAGGAAATCCTGAGGATAGCCCAATTCAGTCAAATAGTCAATATCTGTCTGGCTGAAACTGAGATTGTTGAGGTAGTCCACTACACGCTCCAAACCAGCAAAGACGGCATAGCCATTTTTAAAGGGCTGAGAACGGAAATAGACTTCAAACACGGCATGTTTGTTGTGGATGTTTTGATTAAAATAGACCTGCATCATATTGATCTGGTAAAGGTCGGTATGCAGGGTTAAACTGTCATCTGTAAAAACTGTCATAGCTTTCTCCTTTATTCTTCCTATTATACCAAAAAAATCGAGCTAGGCTCGATTTAGAGAGTGATATTGATAATGAGACTGGCCAAAAATAGAAAAGGTACATAAGGAAGGGATTTTGGTTTGAAGATGAAAAAGATAGCCAGACCCAAGATGGAACTAATTTGGATAATCCAGAGAATTTCGGTAAAACCAAATAAAAGAGAGAGACTTGCCAGATAGAGAAAATCGCCAGAACCAATATTGAGTTGCCATTTTTCAGTCAGATAGGCCAGGACCAAAAGGCCGCAGAAGAGCCAGTTGAGCTGGGAGAGTAGCAGAGCTATAAAAGTAAAAACGAGCCAGACAGCAAAAGGATATTCCTGATGCTTGATGTCATAAATGGTCAAAACAAGCCCTGCCAAGATAAGAATGGTTTCGGTTAGGTTTAGGACTTGAAAATGGCAGAGCAGGACCAATAGACCAGCTAAAAATTCTAGTCCCAGATACCAATAAGGGATCTTCGCCTTGCAGTAACGGCATTTGGATTTTGTTGAAAGCTGGGAAAGGATTGGAACTAGGTCCCAGGCTTTGAGCCGTCGCTTGCAGGCATTGCAGTGACTAGAGGGTGCGATAATGGACTGTTCAGGGAAACGGTCGATGACCAATCCCAAGAAGGAGCCGATAGAAGCTCCAAGGAAAAATAGGATAATTGTCTTCATACCTATTTATTCGCAAATGGGTGAGGAAAATGTGATATTTTTTTATTTTTTTTTACAAAATTTCGATGGTACTCTGGACAATACCAAAGGTGATAAGAGAATTTCGTATTTTTGCTTTGGTCTTGTCTGCTACAGCAGGATTTGTTAGTGTCACCGTCACCGTCGCGCAATGTTCATATCCATCCATGGTCCAGACATTTAGCTGAGTGATTTCGTGAACATTTTCAAGAGTCAGGAGGACTCCTTTCACTTCTTCAAGATTTACTCCTTGCGGACTGGTTTCAAGTAGAATCTTGACATTGTTCCAGGCTTTTGGCAGGGCTTTGGCGAGGATGAAGATAGCAATACCCAGTGAGAGTAATGGGTCTAGAAAGTACCAATCAGTGAATTGAAGAATGATGGAAACAAGGATGACCGCCAGCCATCCCAAAATATCCTCTAAAAAGTGCAAACTGAGAATGGATTCATTATGGCTATGGCCATTTTTTACAATACGGGAAGCAAAGAAATTGATGATGATAGCGATAATGCCGAGGACCAACATCCCATCTTGATTGACAGGGTTGGGATGGAAAAGATTGGGAATGTTTTCTACAAGGATCAAGCTGGAGCCGATAATCAGAATACTAGAAGTCAATAGAGCGGCCAAAATATTCCATCTCTTGTAGCCAAAAGGATAGTTCTTGTCAGCAGGTTTATTGGCATAGGTTTGCATGATGGCAGAGCTTCCGATGGCGAGGGCGTCACCCAAATCATGAACAGCATCTGCTAAGATAGCGCTGGAACCAAAGAGCCAGCCAAAGATAAACTCGATGATAGAAAAGCTGAGATTGAGGAGAAAAGCGATAAATGTATTTTTAGAAGATGACATGAGATTCCCTTTCTGTGTTATACTGTTTATAGGTTTATTATATACTGTAATGGGCCGAAAAACTAGAAACAAGAGAAACGGTTTGTCTTTTTCTGAACAAATTGTTTGAAATGTACGAAAAATGGATAGACGAATTGCAAAAACAAAAAGAGCTATTTTTCAGGCTTTTTTGACCTTATTAAATGATAAAGGTTATGATGACATGCGCGTGCAGGATGTTATTGACCTGGCAGATGTGGGGCGTTCCACTTTCTATGCCCACTATGCCAGTAAAGAGGCTCTTTTGGAAGAACTTTGTCATGACCTCTTTCACCACTTATTTACAGGTCGTGAAGATGCGGATGTGAAGACTTTGTTGGCTCATATTTTCAAACACTTTCGGACCAATCAAGATCGTGTTGCCAGCCTTTTGTTGTCCCGCAATGCCTATTTTCTAAGAGAACTGGAAGCGGAGTTGAAACACGACATTTTTCCAAAAGTGGCTGAAGATTACATGCAGGATAAGAGAAATCTTCCAGAGGATTTGCTGGTGCATTTTGTCGTGACGACTTTTGTGGAGACGGTCAGCTGGTGGTTGCAGCAACGTAAAAAGGTGGACGAAGCCACCTTGACCGATTATTATATAAGATTATTAGCATAAGGAGAGAAAATGCTTAGACCTTTACACATGGCTCATGCCTTTTTAGATGAGATATTAACAGATCAGGACCTAGCGGTCGATGCGACTATGGGAAATGGCCATGACACGCTATTTTTAGCCCAGAGAGCAGGAAAAGTTGTGGCCTTTGATATTCAGGAACAAGCCCTGACCACAACGGCTGAAAAACTAGAAAAAGCTGGCTTGACCAATGCCCAATTGGTTTTGACAGGACACGAAAACCTAGACCAGTATGTGGATGAATGCAAGGCAGCGATTTTCAATCTGGGTTATCTACCTTCGGCGGACAAGTCAGTCATTACCCTGCCTGCAACCACCCTTCAAGCCATTGAGAAAGTCCTGAATAGATTGGTGGTTGGAGGTCGCTTGGCTATCATGATTTACTATGGTCACGAGGGTGGAGCTCTTGAGAAGGATGCAGTTTTAGACTTTATCAGCCAGCTAGACCAAACCGTCTTTACAGCCATGCTTTACAAACCGCTCAACCAAGTCAATACCCCACCGTTTTTGGTGATGGTGGAACGATTAAAATCCAGCTCAAACTAGGGCTGGATTTGTTTTTTATAATATCGGCTTAATGAACAATCTTCCCTCACCCAAGTCAATCAATTCTACCTGATTACCATAAAAATCGCTGAGGAGCTCAGGTGTCAGGATGTCTTCTTTGGGTCCCTGTGCCAATACCATGCCATCTTTGAGCAGGAGGACATGGGTGAAATTATCAGTGATTTCCTCGGCATGATGGGTGACGTAGATAATGGCAGGAGCCGTTGGGAGTTGGCAGATATGGTCGATGTGGTGGAGCAGGCGTTCGCGAGCCAAAAGGTCTAAGCCCACAGTAGCCTCGTCCAAAATCAAAATAGCCGGCTCTTCCATCAAACTTCGGGCGATGAGCAGGAGTTGGCGTTCACCTTGTGACAAACTAGCATAGGCTCGACCAATCAAGTGCTCAGCCTTAATGGTTTTGAGCATGTCTATGGCTTCATCCAATTCAGCTTGACCGTATTCACGGTAGAGGATGGAGGATTTGTACTTTCCAGTCAGAACAATCTGCTCAGCTGTCAAATCAATAGGAAAGCGTTCTGCAAGGAAAGAACCAACGACCCCAATCTTAGTGCGAAGGCTAGGAATATCTCCCTTGCCAAACTCCACTCCAAGAACCGTCAAGTCACCAGAGGTCTTCCAAAACTCAGCCATTAGAATACGAAGGAGGGTTGACTTTCCAGCCCCATTTAGCCCTAAAATAGCCCAACGCTCGCCTTTTCTAAATTCCCAGTTGATGTCTTCTAAAATAGTTTTACCTTGTCGTTTATAGTGGACATTCTTCATCGAAATAATCATAGTTGTTCTCCTATTCCTTTTGATTATTGTAACATAAACAGACATGAGGGACTATTTATAACAAGAAATATGTTAATTTTTAGAATTTGTGGTATAATGGAAATGTTATAAATTTTATTATAGGAGAACATCATGGAAGACCCTGGTAGTCAGACCATCTATTTACAACTGTTAATTTTATTCTTATTGACCCTGTTCAATGCCTTCTTTTCAGCCTCTGAAATGGCGCTTGTTTCTCTAAATCGTTCAAGAGTAGAACAAAAGGCCGCAGACGGTGAGAAGAAATATATTCGCTTGCTTCAAGTTTTAGAGAATCCTAACAATTTTCTATCAACCATTCAGGTCGGTATTACCTTCATCTCTATCCTTTCAGGTGCCAGCTTGGCTAATGATTTGGGAGCTGTATTTGCCAAATGGATGGGGAATTCAACAACAGCGCAAACCGCAGGATACTGGCTTGCACTGGCTATGTTGACTTTCGTTTCAATCGTTCTTGGTGAATTGTACCCTAAGCGGATTGCCATGAATATGAAGGAAAATCTGGCAGTAGTCACTGCACCTGTGATTATTTTCCTTGGAAAAATTGTGAGTCCGTTCGTGTGGTTATTATCAGCTGCAACGAATCTTATCAGCCGTATTACTCCTATGAATTTTGATGATGCGGATGAGCAGATGACACGGGATGAAATTGAATATATTTTGACAAAGAGTGAGAAAACCTTAGATGCCGAAGAAATTGAAATGCTTCAAGGTGTGTTCTCTTTAGATGAGCTGATGGCACGTGAAGTAATGGTTCCCCGTACGGATGCTTTCATGGTGGATATTGAGGATGATACAGCAACCATCATGGCAGCCATCCTCAAGCAGAATTTTTCACGTATCCCTGTTTATGATGGCGATAAGGACAATATCATTGGTTTGATTCATACCAAGAAAATCTTGTCAGAAGCTTTCAGTAATGGCTTTGACAATCTCAACATCCGCCGCATTATGCAGGAGCCTCTCTTCGTTCCAGAAACGATTTTCGTGGATGATTTGTTGACATCATTGAGAAATACCCAAAATCAAATGGCCATCTTGTTAGATGAGTATGGTGGAGTTGCGGGTCTCGTTACCTTGGAAGATTTGCTGGAAGAAATTGTCGGGGAAATCGATGATGAGACCGATAAGACAGAAATTTTTGTCCGAGAAATTGCTGACAACACCTATATCGTCCAAGGAAATATGACCTTAAATGACTTCAATGAGCATTTTGAGATGGAGTTGGAAAGTGATAACGTTGATACGATTGCTGGTTATTATCTGACAGGGGTCGGTACCATTCCGAGTCAAGACGAGAAGGTTTCCTTTGAAGTAGATAGTAAAGATCACCATCTAGTTCTTATTAACGATAAGGTAAAAAATGGTCGTGTAACAAAATTAAAACTCTTGATTACACCACTGGAGAAAGAAGAAACCGATAAGGACTAGGGCAACCTAGTCTTTTAGCTTTCTTCTTAAGGAAGGTGATAGTTATGAAAGAAAGAAAGTAAATGATAGAAGCGTTTTCATTTTTGTGATATACTAGTCTTATAAAATGATGAGGATGAGATGATGACAGAAATTGATTATCGTAAAGTGACAGGTTTGGTTCATTCAACAGAGAGTTTTGGTTCGGTTGATGGTCCAGGGGTACGTTTTGTAGTCTTTATGCAGGGCTGTCACATGCGTTGCCAGTATTGCCATAACCCAGATACTTGGGATCTGGTCAATCCAGCAGCGACTGAGAGAACGGCAGAAGATGTCTTGAATGAAGCCCTGCGTTTTCGTATGTTTTGGGGAAAAGAAGGGGGGATTACAGTTTCAGGTGGTGAAGCAACCATCCAGATTGATTTTTTAATTGCTCTGTTTACCCTTGCAAAAGAAAAAGGGATTCACACTACTTTGGATACCTGTGCGTTGACTTTCCGTAAGACAGAGCGCTACTTGGAAAAATATAGTCAGCTTATGGAAGTAACAGACTTGGTGCTCCTTGATATTAAGGAAATGAATCCTGAGCAACATCGCATTGTGACAGGTCATAGTAACAAGACTATTTTAGAATGTGCTCAATATCTATCAGACATTGGTAAGCCTGTTTGGATCCGTCATGTCCTGGTACCAAATTTGACTGACCGAGATGAGGATTTGATTGAACTTGGTAAGTTTGTTAAAACATTAAAAAATGTCGAACGTTTTGAGGTGTTACCTTATCACAATCTTGGTGAATTTAAGTGGCGTGAGTTGGGCAGACCCTATCCACTAGAGGGGACTAAGCCCCCAACGAAGGCTCGAGTGGAAAATGCAAAGGCATTGATGGAGACAGAAACCTATCAGGAGTACTTGAATAGAATTAAGGGATAAGAGTGAAGAGGTCGGAGATTGATGCGGAAAAGATTTAATGTGTTAGGGACAAGTATCACTTGTCTCTTGTTTATTGGGCTTATGTTAGGTTTGTTCTTTTTGGGAAATCGAACACAAAAGGAGCAAACCAAAATTGCAACGACATCATCTAGCCAAGAAATATCTGCTAGGGACAAAGTGATTGCAAATTATCTAGATCAGATGACCTTAGAAGAAAAGGTCGGACAGATGATTTTTGCTCGGATGCCATCTGCAGGACAAACTGAGGCATTGGAAACCTATCATTTTGGAGGCTATATCTTATTTGCAAGTGATTTTGAAGGTAAGACACTGGAGCAGGTTAAAGAAGAGATTGCTTCTTATCAATCACTTTCAAAAGTACCGCTATTAATGGCTTCAGATGAGGAAGGTGGGATGGTAACGCGGATTAGTCAACTTCTGGAAACACCTTTTCCATCACCTTTGGCATTGTACCAAGCTGGCGGCATTGAGGCGATTTTGTCGGATGCCAAGCAGAAGACCAGTCTTTTAAAGGAAGAGGGAATCTATACAGGCTTCTTCCCAGTTGCGGATTTATCCACCGATCCATCATCTTTTATCTATGATAGGACTATTGGACAGGATGCGAAAACCACTGCAGACTATATTGGTCAATTGGTTACATTGTTGAAAGAGGAACAATTTGCTTCGACCCTGAAGCATTTCCCAGGTTATGGGGACAATGCTGATTCGCATACGGATTTGGTCTATGACAACCGAAGTTTAGAAGATTTGCGTGCCAATGATTTTCTCCCCTTTAAAGCTGGGATTGAAGCAGGTGCAGACTCTATCATGGTTAGCCACAATATCGTACCTGCCATTGATAATGTCCCATCATCAATTTCACCTGAAATCAATAAAATCCTTCGGAATGAGCTTGGTTTTGAGGGGGTCATTATGACGGATGATTTTGATATGCAGGGCTTGGTCCAATTTGTAGATCAAGATACAGGTGCCTTGCAGACCATTCAAGCTGGGACAGATATGATTTTGTCTTCAAGTTATGCCAGTCAAATTCCTTATATTATCGAACAAGTAAAGGCTGGAACTATTACAGAGGAGCGAATTGACCAATCCGTCAAACGGATTTTGGGAATGAAATATGATCTTGGCTTAATCAAATAAACAAAGAAAAGGAAGTGCTAGATACTTCCTTTTTCGTATTATTCTAAAACAAGCTTAGTTTTTATGCCATCCACATCAACAAAGGCTGCGCTATTGTCTAGTCTTTGAAGGTTTAGGTTTGCAGCAATGGCACGATTCAAGGTTGCTTCAAATACTTCTGGATTGGAATAGATGACTGTATAGTAGGCAAGACCTGGCATGCCTTCTTGTCTGGTTTTCAGATTTTTTCCTCCCCATTCATTGACAGCTAGGTGGTGATGGTAGTCGCCAGAAGCTAACCAGGATGCAGATGGGACGGAGAATTTATCCTCGATAGCTAGGACCTCTTGGTAAAATCGGCTAGAAGCTGCGCTTTCTCGGACAGATAGATGGATATGGCCCATGCGACTGCCAGCTGGCATCTGATAGGCAGCGTCAGCTTTTTTTCCTAAAGCATAGATAGCCTCTGCATCCATAGGCTCAGTAATGCCGACGATGTGGCCGTCTGGGCGGACATCCCAAGCGTCTTGAGGCAGGTCGCGATAAATCTCGATGCCGTTACCTTCGGTGTCGGCTAGGTAAATGGCTTCGCTGTAACCGTGGTCGCTGGCACCTTGGAGGGGAATCTTATTGTTGATAAAGTGGCGGAAAATGCTACCAAGGTCTTCACGGCTTGGTAGGACAATGGCCAAGTGGTAGAGTCCGTAGCTGTGGCTGACTTCGCCGTTCTGCTCTGTTTGAATCAGGCGGACAAGGGTGGTTTTTCCAACACCAAGGTCAATCTGGTTAGGGTGTTGGGAGAGGACTTGGAGCCCCAAGACTTGTTGGTAAAACAGGCTTTGGAGTTCTAAATCGCGGACGTTGAGGGCAACATGGCCCAGTTCAAATTGGGAATTGTACATAGGCATTAAGCTTCCAACAATGCTTGAGCTTGGGTCTGCAAACCGGCAATGGCTTCCTCTGACAAGACCAATTCTCCAGTTCCCCATGCTTCTGGGTTGACAGTTGTACCTGTAAATTCACCTACGACTTGCATACGAACAAATGGTAATAGAGCTTGGTAGCTAGCAAACATTTGGTCATGACCAGCGTTGGCAACAGATGATACTGTAACGACTTTGTCTTGAAGGGCAGATGGACCACGAGTATCTGACAAGTCAAGGGCACGGCTGAGCCAGTCAATCAAGTTTTTCACAGTACCTGGGATAGCAAAGTTGTAAACGGGTGAGAAAATCCAGATGGCATCTGCTGCCATAATGGCATCGCGTGCAGCTTGGACTGTTGGCAAGACAGGTGTCTCAAGGTCTTGGTTCATCAATGGGACATCTTTGTAATCAAGGTAGCTTACAGTAGCTTGACCTTCTAAAATGCTTTCTGCTTGTTTAGCCATTTGGTGGTTAAATGAACCTTCACGCAATGAACCGACGATAAATAAGATGTTCTTCATTTGTTTTTCTTCCTTCTTTGTAAAGATTTTTTTGAATAGTCACTATCTTTTTCTAAAGTAATGTGGCGATTCAAGGAAAAAAGGAGGAGTTTGATGCCTGATTATCATACAAAAAATGTTTATGCCTGTCCTTACTTGGCAACGCAGACAGTCTTGTCAGGGAAATGGAATATTTTGCTATTGCATCATATTGAGGACGGACCGATTCGATTTAATGAATTGCATCGGCGGTTAGAAGGGATTTCCCAAGCAACCTTGACTAAGCAGTTGCGTCAATTAGAAGAAGACGGCTTGATTATGCGTAAGGTTTACGCCCAAGTTCCACCAAAAGTGGAGTATGAATTAAGCGAGATTGGTCAAGAATTTAAATTGGTTCTGGAGCAAATCGAAACCTTTGGGGAAAAATACATCAACTTTGTCAAATCAAAAAAATCTGAATGAGTTGTTCATTCAGATTTTTGTGTTTTATAGTTCGTCATCCTTAACTGCATTTAACCATTCGGCCGCAGCTTTGGCGGTGCTTTCGAGGGCACCTTCTTTGAACGGTGATTGGAGGTTTGCGGCTTCAACCACTTGCAAGAAGGACTTGGTACCACCCAAATCACAGATGCGGATGTAGTCTTCCCAAGCCTTTTCATCGTGATCTACCTGCGTACGTTTCCAGAATTGAAGGGCACAAACTTGGGCCAAGGTGTAGTCAATGTAGTAGAATGGGCTAGCAAAGATATGACCTTGACGGTACCAGAAGATACCGCGGTTGAGGGCTTCTGACTCGGAATAGTCACGGTCTGGCAAGTAGAGATCTTGGAGTTTTTTCCAAGTTGCCTTGCGTTCTGCTGGTGTCATTTCTGGATGTTCATAGACTTCGTGCTGGAAGTGGTCCACCAAGACACCGTAAGGCAAGAAGAGTAGGGCGCTTGCCAAGTGGGTGAATTTATACTTATCTACTTGTTCCTTGAAGAAACGGTCCATCCACGGCCAAGTCATAAATTCCATAGACATGGAGTGGATTTCACAGGTTTCATAGGTTGGCCAGACAACTTCCGGACTTTGAATCCAACGGGAACGATAGACTTGGAAGGCGTGACCTGCTTCGTGGGTCAAAACATCAATATCACCGCTGGTTCCGTTGAAGTTAGAGAAGATAAATGGGCTCTTGAAGTCAGGGATATAGGTACAGTAGCCACCGCTGTTTTTTCCTGGTTTTGCGACCAAATCCAAGAGTTCATGCTCAATCATGAAATCAAAGAACTCGCCCGTTTCAGCGGATAATTCGCGGTACATGTCTTGGGCTTGGCTGACGATAAAGTCAGGGTCACCTTGAGGAATAGCATTTCCATCCAAGTACTCAAGGTTGAGGTCGTAGTGCTTGAGGCTTGGAACTTGCAAGCGTTTGGCTTGGCGTTGACGCAAATCTTGCACAATCGGTACGATGTGCTTGAGGATTTCTTCACGGTAGACCTTGACCATGTCACGATTGTAGTCGAAACGGTTCATCTTGAGGTAGCCGTATTCCACATAGTCCTTGAAGCCAAGTTTGTGGGCGATTTCTGTGCGGACTTTTACTAATTCATCATAAACACGGTCAAAATCAGCTTCCTTGCTTTCAAAGAAGGCAGTTGTGGCAGCAGATGCAGCCTTGCGGACCTCGCGGTCAGTTGATTGACCGAATGGCCCCATTTGTGCCAGGTTGTAAGTCTGACCTTGGAAATCAATCTCTGCACCAGCAATCAGTTTACTGTACTCATCGGTCAATTCATTTTCCTTTTGGAACAAGGGAATCACATCAGATGAGAAGGTCTTGAGCTTGTTTTCTGCCTGCATGAAGAAGGTTTGAGGCAAGATGTCTGACAGTTCTTCCTTGTACGGCGTCTGGACAATGACACGGTAGTAGTTGGTGGTCAATTCTTCAAAAAGTGGCGAGTATTCATTCCAAAACTTGGTTTCTTCATTGTAGAACTCATCGTTCATGTCGATAGTATGACGGATCATCCAGAGGTTGTACTGGGTATCGACCAGGTTGAGTAATTTGGTAACGGCTGCCACAAGTGTACGAGTTGTTTCCAAGTCACTTGCCTGAGCCAACTGGTCTGTCAGGTCAGAAAATTGAGCCTTGATAGCTTCATAATCTGGACGAACATAGGTATAGTCTGAAAATTTCATATGTTTCTCCTTTTGTATTGCTACCTTCTATCTTACTCTTTTTGAAAACGTTTGGCAAATCCCGACCCGTCCATGTTCACAAGTCTTTCTATTTATGGTAAAATGTAGGAGATTATTAGAAAAATGAGGTTGTAGACATGTCTAAATTTTTAGTTTTTGGTCACCAAAATCCTGATACAGATGCCATTGCATCATCATACGGTTGGGCTCACTTGGAGCGTGAAGTGTTTGGTCGTGATGCGGAAGCAGTTGCACTTGGAACACCAAATGAAGAAACAGCTTTTGCGCTTGACTATTTTGGTGTTACTGCACCGCGCGTGGTTGAGTCTGCTAAGGCAGAAGGCGTTAGCCAAGTCATCTTGACAGACCACAATGAATTCCAACAATCGATCGCAGACATCAAGGATGTAGAAGTGGCAGCTGTTATTGACCACCACCGTGTCGCAAACTTTGAAACTGCAAATCCATTATACATGCGTTTGGAGCCAGTAGGTTCAGCATCTTCAATCGTTTATCGTGCCTTCAAAGAAAATGGAGTAACACCTCCAAAAGAAGTGGCTGGTCTCCTCTTGTCTGGTTTGATTTCAGATACACTCTTACTCAAATCGCCAACTACTCATGCAACAGATCCACAAGTAGCAGCTGAATTGGTTGAAATTGCTGGTGTGAACTTGGAAGAATACGGCTTGGCACTCTTGAAAGCAGGAACCAACCTTGCCAGCAAGTCAGCAGAAGAATTGATTGACATCGATGCAAAAACCTTTGGTTTGAATGGAAATGACGTGCGTGTAGCCCAAGTCAACACTGTGGATATTGCAGAGGTCTTGGAACGCCAAGCAGAAATCGAAGCAGCTATGACAGCAGCATCAGCAGCAAATGGCTACTCTGACTTTGTCCTCATGATTACAGACATCGTTAACTCAAACTCTGAAATCCTTGCGCTCGGTAGCAACATGGACAAGGTAGAAGCAGCCTTCAACTTCAAGTTGGAAAACAACCACGCTTTCCTTGCAGGTGCCGTTTCACGTAAGAAACAAGTGGTGCCACAATTGACTGACGCTTTCAACGCCTAATGAATTTTTCTACCTACTCCAACGTGAAGTCGGTAGGGAGGCATTACCTAGCACCTTCGGGTGCTTTTTTTCATTATCGTCATTTAGTTTATCTTTTATTACGTCGTTAACTCACCTTGCCTAACTCCAGTTATGCCTGCGGTTCGTTGCCTAGTACTAAAAGCAAACTAAAAGACTATAAAAGGAAAATCATGTCTTATACAGTAAATTTCAAAGAAGTCGAAACGACAGGCTTGGAAACTAGTCCAGTCGCAGAAGTCTTGGCCGGTCTGCGTGCTAATGAAGCCCGCTATTTCTGGAACAAATACAAGCAGGAGTTTGTGGTCTATACCCCAGAGGAGAAGCCTGAAATCCTACCCTTCATCGAGAAGGTCTTGGCAGACTCCTTTTGCTTTGATAGTCACTCCCCTGACTATCAAACTCCCCTACACTCCGCTCAATGTCGCTCAGCTTGAGGTAGATGGCATTCTCTGGTCTTTTGTTTTTTATGACAATGGCCTGGCTGTCAATGTCCTCTATACGCTAGAAGAAGGAGGAAAACGAGCGGTCGGTTTCAAATTATCAGACGGCATTGAGATTCCCAAAGAATTTGAAGGTAAATTCAAGTTTGCCCGCCAACGCTCCAAACTAGCAGGGGAAATTCGTGGCACCTTCTTCGTTGTCAAGGGAGAATATTTGTAAGCAAGAATCTGGGATTTCCCAGATTTTTTAAAAATAGCTTGACTTGGAGTGGACTTCAAGGTGTATAATAAGCGAAATATCGTCATTTAGTTTATCTTTTATTACGTCGTTAACTCACCTTGCCTAACTCCAGTTATGCCTGTGGCTCGTTGCCTAGTACTAAAAGTAAACTAAAAGACTATAAAGAAAGGAGCCTGGAATGAATATCAAAGAAGTTAGTCAAGTAACAGGTCTATCGGCAGATACCATTCGTTACTATGAGCGGATTGGGCTTGTTCCCAAAATTGCAAGAAAATCTTCTGGAGTAAGAGACTTTTCGGAAAATGATGTAGCCATTTTGGAATTTATTCGCTGTTTTAGGAGTGCGGGTATGTCTATTGAGCGCTTGATTGAGTATATGGGCTTGGTGCAGGCTGGAGATAGTACTGTGGAAGCCCGGATTGATTTACTAAAAGAGGAACAGGAAGAACTGCGGTCCCGTTTGTCGGAAATTCAGCAAGCTCTAGATCGTTTAGATTATAAAATAGAAAACTACCAGACTATATTAAGAGGTGCAGAGAATCAATTGTTTGCAGACGGCAGTAGTTCATTCAAAAAAGGCAGAGGATAACTTCTCTGCCTTTATAATTCATTATTCATTTTTTCCTATAACTTGTTTGGGTTTAAATTTCTTCTTTAGCCCAATTTGAACCAAACGTAGTCCAAGAAAACCCGTCGCACTTGCCAATATGATGGCAATAAAAACAGGAATGCCTACGGATAGATAGACATAACTAGCGATGACTGTTATCAAACTAAAAAATGCGATATTAACAAAAAACAACAATTCCTTTAGACGTTCTTTATTGGTATTTTTTGCCTGATAGGTTTGAAAATTAGCCTTTTTCTCTTTCGGGATATACTCTTCGTACTGGTACTCATGGGACTGATAGTGTCTTAATGCCATATCGTCTCCTTTTCTGCTCCTTAAAGAATACCATAACATTGCTGAATTTTTATGTCATTTATATTACAATAATGTTACAAGAGAAAGATTAGAAAAGTCTGAACATTAAAATACAAGTAGTCACTTATCAGATATTTCTCTTTTTGATATAATTGTCTTTATGGAAAAAATTATCATTACAGCAACAGCTGAAAGTATTGAGCAGGTCAAAGAACTGCTTGCAGCAGGAGTTGACCGTATTTATGTTGGGGAAGAGGACCATGCCCTTCGCATCCCAACAAATTTTACCTATGATGAACTCAGGGAAATAGCAGAGCTAGTTCATAGCGCTGGGAAGGAATTGACGGTCGCTGCTAATGCCCTCATGCACCAAGATATGATGGACAATATCAAACCGTTTATGGAGCTAATGAGGGAAATCAAGGTTGATTATCTGGTTGTCGGAGACACTGGAATTTTCTATATCAATAAACGTGATGGCTACAATTTCAAGCTAATCTATGATACATCTGTCTTTGTGACTTCCAGCCGTCAGATTAACTTTTGGAAAGATCATGGAGCAGTAGAGGCTGTTTTGGCAAGAGAGATTCCATCAGAAGAACTCTTTGATATTGCTAAGAACTTGGAAATGCCAGCGGAAATATTGGTCTACGGCGCCTCTGTTATTCACCATTCTAAACGAACCTTGTTACAGAATTACTACAATTTTACAAAGGCTGATGAGACAGATTTGTCACGTGGACGCGGACTTTTCTTAGCTGAGCCGAGTGACCCAGATAGCCACTATTCTATCTTTGAGGACAAGCATGGTACCCATATCTTTATCAACAATGACATTGATATGATGACCAAGCTGTCAGAATTAGGTGAACATGGTTATCATAATTGGAAACTTGATGGTATCTATTGCCCTGGTCAGAACTTTGTTGAAATTGTTAAGCTTTTTGTTCAAGCAAGAGATTTGATTGAAAAAGGCGAATTCACTTATGATCAGGCCTTCCTTTTGGATGAACAAGTGCGCAAGCTCCATCCAGCTGAACGTGGCTTGGATACAGGCTTCTACGAATTTGATCGTAATAAGGTTAAATAACAATATTTATAGCACAATTTATTTACTTTAACCTGGCAGAGTTAGCTCTGCCCTAAGTTTCCGAATGAAACAACATCGTTATTCTATCCTGCAAATAGAAAGAAGTTTATTATGTCAAAAACATTAAAGCGTCCCGAGGTCTTGTCACCTGCTGGGACTTTGGAGAAATTGAAGGTAGCCATTGATTATGGTGCTGATGCTGTCTTTGTCGGTGGCCAGGCCTACGGTCTGCGTAGCCGTGCAGGGAACTTTACCATGGATGAGATGCGGGAAGGGATCGAATATGCCCATGCCCGTGGTGCCAAGGTCTATGTAGCTGCCAACATGGTCACCCACGAAGGCAATGAAGAAGGAGCGGGAGCCTGGTTCCGTGAACTACGAGACATGGGCTTGGATGCGGTTATCGTTTCCGACCCAGCCCTTATCGTTATCTGTGCAACCGAAGCACCAGGTCTTGAAATCCACCTGTCAACCCAGGCATCATCTACCAACTACGAAACCTTTGAGTTTTGGAAGGAATTGGGCTTGACCCGTGTCGTTTTAGCCCGTGAAGTGACCATGGAAGAGGTGGCTGAAATCCGCAAACGCACAGACGTGGAGATTGAAGCCTTTGTTCACGGAGCCATGTGTATCTCCTACTCAGGCCGCTGCGTCCTCTCCAACCACATGAGCAAACGCGATGCCAACCGCGGCGGCTGCTCTCAGTCTTGTCGTTGGAAGTACAACCTCTACGACCTACCTTTTGGCGAAGAACGCCGTTCGATTAAGGGGGAAATACCAGAGGAGTTCTCCATGTCTGCGGTGGATATGTGTATGATCGACCATATTCCAGACATGATTGAAAATGGGGTCGATAGCCTGAAAATTGAAGGCCGTATGAAATCCGTCCACTACGTATCAACCGTAACAAACTGCTACAAGGCTGCGGTAGATGCTTATCTTGAAAGCCCAGAAAAGTTTGAAGCGATCAAACAAGACCTGATTGATGAGATGTGGAAGGTTGCCCAACGCGAATTGGCAACAGGTTTCTACTACAGCCCACCGAGCGAAAACGAACAGCTCTTCGGTGCCCGCCGTAAAATTCCAGAATACAAATTCATCGCCGAAGTAGTGGCCTTTGACAAGGAAACCATGACTGCAACCATTCGTCAGCGTAATGTTATCAACGAAGGCGACCAAGTAGAGTTTTACGGACCAGGTTTCCGTCATTTTGAAACGACTATTCAGGACTTGCATGATTCAAATGGAGAAAAGATTGACCGTGCCAACAAGCCGATGGAACTCTTAACTATTAAGCTGGACCGTGAAATCTATCCTGGCGACATGATCCGTGCCTGCAAATCAGGCCTCATCAACCTCTACCAAGAAGATGGGCAATCCCTAACTATTCGTGCATAAACAAACAAAAGGCTGAAATTTCAGCCTTTTGTTTGTTGTTGAGAAGTCTTGATGCTATCTGGAACCAAGGTAACTTTTTTGATGTCCTCGATTTTTATAATGCTGGTAACCTGACGTTTGAAATTTTTCATGATAATCCGTTGGCGATTGGTATCATATTTCACAATGTCACCTGTGAAACTACGATCACCATAGATGACATGGACTGCAGCTTTTTTATATAAAGCCAGCTCCAAGTTATTCTTGATTTCTTCCTTGCTATCTGGCTCAATAGACTTAGGAGCTTTGCCATGTTCTAAAAAGACGGTGATCTGCTCGAAAATAACTTCTAAAAACCTCTTCATGGCATAATCCTTTCAAACTTGATATAATTATATTATCTAATTTTTATAAAAATGACAAGCTTTTTCGAATAGATAAGCGAGGAGGTAACAAATGGCAGAATTTACATTTGAAATTGAAGAAAAATTATTGGTCTTATCTGAAAATGATAAAGGATGGACCAAGGAGCTTAATCGAGTATCTTTTAATGGCGCACCAGCCAAGTATGACATCCGTACCTGGAGTCCTGACCATACCAAGATGGGGAAAGGGATCACTCTTAGCAATGAGGAATTTCAAGTTTTACTCGATGCGTTTGCTAATAAATAAATGAAAGAAGCCTAAGCAAAATAGGCTTCTTTTTTGATAACAGGTTGCAATAAGCGATGACAAATCATGACTAGTGTAATTTTAGCTAAATCAGGAAGAATGAAAGGTAGAACAGTCCATCCGATAGTGTCAGTCCAACTGGCACCTGAAACTAGCTTAAATACAAAACAGCCGAGAAGGAAACAGATACTTGTTCCAAGTAGGCAGGCTAGAAAAATTGTAACTGGTGAGGAGTCTGATTTAGTGAGGGCAGAAGTGATGATAGTGTAGAGTAGAAACCCCCATAGAAAGCCAGATGTCGGTCCTGTGAGTGCAGCAAAACCACCAGAAAAACCAGCAAAAACAGGTAAACCGATAGCGCCAAGAACTAGATATAAGCTGACACTTGTAATTGCCTCCTTGGGTTTGTATAGACAAGCTACTAAGCCGATAGCCAGGGTTTGTAATGTAAATGGTACAGGTCCAATAGACAGACTGATTTGTGAAAGGGTGGAAATTAAGGCTGTTCCAATAGCGATATAAACAAGTGATTTGATAGAAGTTGTTTTCATTTGTTATCCTTTTAAAATTTTATGGTTAACAAAAATTATAGTGAGATTGGATAAGAAAGTCAATGCTCTTTCATCGGCTGTAACAACTCTATAGGTGATTTTTATAACAGCTAATAAGAAACTTATATAGTAAAAAACAACAAATTATATGTAAAACAACCTATACCTATGCTAGAATAATAAAAAAAGAAAGTGAGGATTTCTATGACAGAATTACTTGATATTTACCGTACTCTTAAATCTAAAACTTGGGTAGACTTGACTCACCAAATCAATGAAAAGAGCCCGCATTTCCCTGCGCTACCAGCTCTCGAAAAGAAAGCCCTATTTACTCATAAGGATGGCTTCTTTGTCGAACAATTTACGGTTGTGGGGCAGTATGGAACCCATATTGATCCTCCGATTCATTTTGTAGAAGGAGCTCGTTATCTTGATGAGATTGATTTGAAAGATTTACTCCTGCCACTCTACGTTATTGATAAATCTGCTGCTGTTATAGAAAATAATGACTATGAGATAACTAAGCAGGATATTTTAGACTTTGAGGCTGAATATGGCCCGATTGCGCCAGAATCTTTTGTTGCTTTTCGTTCGGATTGGTCAAAGCGCTGGCCTAGTCAAGATGCCATTCGTAATCTAGACGAAGATGGAGTTCAACGTACACCAGGATGGAGTCATGAAGCTCTAGAATATTTGATTGAAGAACGTCAGGTGAAAGCAGTTGGTCATGAAACATTGGATACCGACTCAGGAGTATCTGCAGCCAAACACGGAGGAAGTCTACCAGAAGAATACTATCTCCTATCAAAAGATATTTATCAGTTGGAAGTATTGGCAAACTTGGATCAGGTACCACCAACAGGCGCATTGATTTCAATCGCTTTTCCTCATTGGGAGAAGGCTTCGGGTTCACCAGTGCGAGCAATTGCTATATTACCATAAGAAAAAGTCCAGACAGTGCTGACCTTCATGTCTGGACTTTTTCAATTGAGTTAACGCATAGTAACAAATTCTTCAGAACCTGTCGGATGGATGGCGACAACGGCATCAAATTCTTCTTTTGTAGCTCCCATTTTGATAGCAACTGAGAATCCTTGAATCATTTCATCGACACCATAGCCAATGCCGTGCAGACCAACGACTTTTTCATTTTCTCCTACGGTTACTAATTTAAACTTGGCCATTTGGCGGTTGTTTTCTAGGGCAGTGTACATAGAAGTAAAGGCTGAAGTATAGACTTTTACATTGTCCTGGCCGTATTGGGCAATCGCTTCGTCCTCAGTTAGACCAACTGTTCCGATAGCGGGGTGAGAAAAGACGACAGTTGGGATGGTTGTGTAATCCATTTTTGCGGTTGGTTTATTGTTAAATAAACGTTCTGCCAAAAGGCGACCTGCCTTGATTGCAACGGGTGTTAATTCTTTTTCACCAGTTACATCACCGAGGGCATAGATGCCTGGTACAGCTGTTTCTTGGTATTCATTGACAGAAATATGTCCTGAAGAAGTAAGTTGAACACTAGTTGCTTCCAGGTTGAGTTTGTCAATATTTGGTTTACGTCCAATTGCCCAAAGGACCTTCTGAGCAATATGGCTACTACCGTCAGCAAAGTTAATCTGGATTTGTCCATCATCAGTTTTTTCAAGACTGACAGGAGTTTTCCCGGTATGGAGTGGAAGGTTGGTACGTTGCATTTCTTCCATCAAGGCATCAACAATGTAAGTATCAAAGCTACGAAGAGGGCGATTTCCACGAACAAATAGGTCAGTTTGGACACCGAGTCCATGTAGGAGACCGGCCATTTCCACAGCGATATAACCAGCACCAATCACAGCCACAGAAGAAGGTAATTCTTCCCATGCAAAGACATCGTCAGATACAATCCCTAGCTCACTACCAGGAATAGCAGGGACTGCCGGTTTGGCGCCAGTTGTGATGACAATGTGTTTTGCACGAATCAGCTCACCATTGACTTCAACCGTTTGATTGTCCACAAAACGTGCGAAACCCTGGATAACTTCTACTCCGTTATTGTTAAAAGTATTACCGTAGGATGCGCGTGAACGCTCAATATAGGCTTCGCGATTTTTACGCAAGGTGGCAAAATCAAAGGTCACTTCTTGGCTAGTAAATCCATATTCAGGTCCATAATGCTGGATGGCTTCTGCTACCTGAGAACCGTACCACATAATTTTTTTTGGTACACAGCCAAGGTTAACACAGGTCCCTCCTAGATAGCTTCCCTCAATAACTGCTGCCTTGGCACCGTACATAGCGGCTCGGTTCATGGTAGCAATGCCTCCGCTTCCGCCTCCGATAGCGATAATATCAAACACTTTCATAAATTTCCTCCAATAAAATCAGTAACTATATTCATTGTAACGTTTTTTTGTGTGTCAATCAAAAATCCGCTACGTTACCTTACAAAAATGTAAGTGGGAAAATTGCCGAACTTTTTATAAAATAGTTAGGAAAAAACTTGCATTTGTTCCTGTATTTGTGTATTATATAGACAACACAAAATAAGTATGTTTTATAAAGAAAAGGAGTTTGTTATGTTAAAGACAAAGAAAGCGAAAATTGCTTTGTTTGGCGGCCTTGGAGTAATCGCAGTTGCCCTAGTAGGTGGGGCCTTGATTTTTAGCAATATGCTAACGTCGTCACCGTCTTCAGAAGAAGTAGCCATGAGTATGACATATACTGTTGCTAAAGAGGGCTCGATTGCTTCCTCAACGCTACTTACAGGAACGATTACAGCAGCAGATGAGCAGTATGTTTACTATGATCCTTCTAAGGGAGATTTGAGTGAGGTTCTAGTTGCTCCAGGTACTCAGGTCGAAGTAGGCACCCCTTTGATTCGCTATGATGCTACAGAGTTGCAGTCTGCTTTGGATACTGCTGTTCGTGGTCGTGATAAGATTGGTCGCCAAATTGAAGACTTAAGAACCAATGGTCAAACTGTTCAAACAACTGGTGATGCAGAAACAGATGCTGCAGCAACTGCTACTGCACAACGTTCAGTAGATATGCAGTTGGCAGACTTGAATGATTCGTACGCAGATGCTCAAGCTGCAGTCGATAAAGCCTATACAGCCTTAACTGAAGCGACAGTAACTAGTACCGTTGCTGGTACAGTTGTTGAAGTGAATAAGGCTGTTTCTAAGAACTCTACATCTAGCCAGACAGTTGTACATATTGTAAACCAAGGTAGTTTGCAAGTAACAGGTAGTTTGACAGAATACGATTTGGCTAATATTGCAGTGGATCAAGAGGTTAAGCTGACTAGCAAGGTGTATCCTGATAAGACTTGGACAGGGAAAATTACCTATATTTCAAACTACCCATCTAGTGATCAAGCTGGTGCCGCAGCTACAACAGGAACTGGTGGTTCAGGTGCTAAATATCCATTTAAGGCAGCTCTAACCAGTGAATTAGGTGAGTTGAAGCAAGGATTTTCTGTAAATATTGAGGTTGTCAATACAAGTAAAAACATTTTAATTCCGGTGTCCGCAGTTGTGCCAGAAGAAGATAAAAACTATGTGTGGACCCTGGTTGATGGAAAAGCTAAGAAAGTGGAAGTCACTCTCGGAAACGCAGATGCTTTGAACCAGGAAGTGACTGCTGGCATAGCAGTAGGTGATAAGGTTATTACCATTCCGACTCCGGATCTCGAAGATGGCAAAGAGGTTGAAGCCAATGAAGAACCAGCTTATTAGATTAACGAATATCAATAAATCCTACAAAAATGGTGATCAAGAGCTCCGAGTTCTAAAGGATATTGATTTAGAGGTCGAAGAGGGAGAATTTCTTGCCATTATGGGACCTTCTGGTTCAGGTAAATCAACCCTTATGAACATCATCGGGCTTTTAGATCGTTCCAGTTCAGGAAACTATTGGTTAGAAGGTGAGGAAGTCAGTCAACTTTCTGAGAAAAAATTAGCTCAGGTTCGGAATGACCAAATCGGTTTCGTTTTCCAACAATTTTTCCTCTTATCGAAACTCAACGCCCTTCAAAATGTAGAATTACCCTTGATTTATGCTGGAGTTCCATCAAGCAAACGTAAGGAACTAGCTCAACAATATCTTGAAAAAGTTGAGTTGGCAGAGCGGATGATGCATTTACCATCGGAATTGTCTGGTGGTCAAAAACAACGGGTGGCTATTGCGCGTGCACTAGTCAATACTCCGGCTATTATTTTAGCGGATGAACCTACAGGTGCCCTAGATACTAAGACAGGCGAGCAGATTATGCAGCTTCTGACGGAGTTGAATAATGAAGGAAAGACCATTATCATGGTTACACATGAGCCTGAGATTGCTGCTTACGCAAAACGAAAAATCGTCCTACGTGATGGAGTGATTACCGAAGATAGTCGAAGGGAGGGAGTTTAGATGGAAAATTGGAAATTCGCCCTCAAATCTATTATGGCTCATAAAATGAGGTCTCTTCTTACGATGTTAGGTATCATCATCGGTGTGGCTGCAGTTGTCATTATTGTCGCCATGGGTACAGGGATGTCCAAGAGCATAGAAAAGTCTCTAGCTGGCGATCAAAATAATGTTCAAGTTTACTTTACTGCCTTCTCCAGCTCAAGCACAGCCTTCGGTCCATTTGGAACAGTATCGACGGAAGAACCAATCTTAGAAGAAGAGCCAGATTTGACGGATTCTACTTTAAAAGGATTGCTAGAGATTGATGGTGTATCGAGCTATTATTCCAGTATCAGTAACATGGCTGAAGTCAGCTCAGGCAATAAAAAAGCAGAGAATGTCACCATTACTGGTGTCAGTCAGAATTACTTTGCTGTGAAAGAATATGAAATTTTAGCTGGTCGTCAATTTACAGCTAACGATTATAGTCGTTTTTCACGTATGATTATGCTAGATACGGCACTAGCTGAGAAGTTGTTTGGTTCTATAGAGGACTCTCTCAATCAGACGATTAGTGTCAATAGCAATGCTTATCTCGTAATAGGGGTTTACAAAGATCCAAAAGCAGGGACAGCTATTTATGGAATGAATTCAGGTGGAAATGCCGTCATGACTAATACGCAGCTGGCTGCTGAAACAGGCATGAAAGAGAATTCTCAAATCTATGTCCATGTTGAAGATGTTACTCGGGCAACAGAAGTTGGTCAGGCCGCTGCAGATTACTTGACTAAAGCGACTGGATTGAAAGAAGCGAGATATGAGATTTATGATATGTCAGCTATGTTGGAGGAGTTTAAATCTCAAATGTCTGGTGTTACCTTGTTTATCGGTGCTGTTGCAGGTATCTCCTTGCTAGTTGGTGGTATCGGTGTCATGAATATCATGCTGGTATCAGTAACTGAGCGGACTCGTGAAATTGGTCTTCGAAAAGCGCTTGGAGCAACCCGAGGCAATATCTTGATGCAATTCTTGATAGAAGCCATGGTCTTGACCACTCTTGGTGGAGCAATCGGTCTCGCAATCGCCCAAACAATAGTCTTCTTGCTCAATGTGAGCAAGGCGATGGGAGAAAGAATAACTGCTGAAGTTTCAATTCCAGTGGTTCTGGGAAGTCTGGCTTTCTCAGCGGTAGTTGGTATTGTATTTGGTGTACTACCTGCTAACAAAGCATCTAAGCTTGATCCAATTGAAGCTTTGCGCTATGAATAATCTATTGAAACGATTAGGTTTTCCTAGTCGTTTTATTTTTTGAGCAAATCAATTGACTATATCACTAATTAGAGATAAAATAAACGCATCAATTAAGAAATAGTGATTTCAAAGGAGAACACATCATGGTAGAATTAGGTATTTCAACATTTGGCGAAACAACTCCACTAGAAAAAACGGGGGAAACTTATAGCCACGACGAGCGGATTCGCCAGCTAGTCAAAGAAATCGAACTAGCTGATGCGGTGGGGCTTGATGTTTATGGGATTGGGGAGCATCACCGAGAAGATTTTGCGGTTTCTGCACCTGAGATTGTGCTGGCAGCTGGTGCCGTCAATACCAAGCATATCAAGCTAACATCAGCAGTTTCAATCCTTTCCTCCATGGACCCTGTAAGGCTCTATCAGCAGTACACCACCATTGATGCTTTGTCAAATGGCAGAGCGGAAATCATGGCGGGTCGTGGTTCCTTTACGGAATCATTCCCTTTGTTTGGCTATGATCTCCATGACTATGAAGAACTCTTTGATGAGAAGCTAGATATGCTTCTGGAAATCGACAAGGAAACCAATCTTAAGTGGGATGGGCATTTCACTCAGTCTGTCGATAATAAACCCGTATATCCGCGTCCTGTTCAGGAAGATTTTCCCATTTGGGTGGCAACTGGGGGCAATGTAGAATCCACTATCAAGATTGCTAAGAAAGGCTTGCCTATCGTGTATGCAGTCATTGGTGCGGGTGCCCATCGCTTTAAACCTTTAGTCGATGCTTATCGCAAGGTTGCTCGCAACTCAGGTCATGATCCAGAGAAAACGAAAGTTGCAGCCCATTCTTGGGGTTGGATTGCAGACGACCATGATAAGGCTGTGGAAGAATACTATCATCCAACCAAAGTAATTACGGACAATATTGCCAAAGACCGCCCACATTGGAGCGAGATGACCAAGGCGCAATATCTCTACTCTCTGACAGACGAAGGGGCAACTATCGTCGGAGATCCAAAACGAGTCGCTGAAAAAATTATCAAGACTATTGAAACACTTGACTTGGACCGTTTCTTCCTCCATCTCCCAATCGGCTCTATGCCACATGAAGATGTCCTCCGTGCTATCGAACTCTACGGAACAGAAGTCGCACCAATTGTCCGAGATTATTTTGCTAAGAAAGAAGAGAATCAGTCCCAAGACTGATGAGATAAAAAGGAGGGACGTTATAATAGCCTCACTTCTCTAAAGTGGAGTCAACATCTCAGCGCAGTGGTTGATTGGCTTTAACAGTCCAGTGGACTGTTAAAGGTTGGAGATAAGATTTGCGAAGCAAATTTCAACAATTCGTGTTTTACACTCCACATCTTCCTCTACGGCTGAAGCGAACGGTGTTCGCTTTATTTTCAACCTCCAACAGTCACTACTCTGACTTAACGACTGATGCGAACTTTGTTCGCTATATCTCCAACCTCTAAAGGTTCCCCGAACCTTTAGAGCTATGTGGGGGTGGGCCTAAAATAGTCCAGTGGAGTGAAACAGTTCGGGGAACTGTTTCAGCTGGTCACCTGAAAATAAGAAAGTGACCATAGAGGCTCGAACTACTGTTAGGAAGTGAGGGGAACTCTCTATGATTATTTGAGTTCTGTCCCACTCCCAATCCTAAATATTTTTCATAATCTCCTGAAAATCCTGACCATGTGGTTGGGATTTTTTGCATGCAAAAACACTCTTGGAATTTCCAAGAGTGTTTTAAGTAACGGTGTTAAACAGTTTGTAGTTTTTATTTCATTATCGGGAGTGACAAGGTCTAGCAGACCTTGTCAGCCAATCGCCAAGAAACTGGAGAGCGATTGGAATATCCTAGTGAAGACAATACTAAAAGGTTACTGTTTCTTACTTCATTGTAGGGAACAACAACACATCCCGAATAGTAGTGGTGTCTGTCAAGAGCATGCAGAGGCGGTCGATACCGATTCCAAGGCCGCCTGTTGGTGGCATACCGTATTCAAGGGCTTCGATATAGTCGTAGTCAACGCCTGTCGCTTCGTCGTCACCGAGTTCTTTAGCTTTGGCTTGGGCTTCAAAGCGTTCCAATTGGTCGATTGGATCGTTTAACTCAGAGTATGCATTACCGTATTCCTTGGTCATGATGAAGAGCTCGAAACGGTCTGTAAAGCGTGGGTCTTCATCGTTTTTCTTAGCTAGTGGAGATACGGCTACTGGGTGACCATAGACAAAGGTTGGTTGGATAAGAGTTGCTTCAACGTATTCTTCAAAGAAGCTGTTGATGATTTGACCAACTTCTGTATGGTGTTTTTCCACAGGGACCTTATGCTCAGCTGCAAGGGCTTTGGCTTGCTCGAAGCTCATCTCTTGCCAGAAGTCCACGCCAGTTTGTTCCTTAACGGCATCAACCATGTGGATACGCTTGAATGGCTTGTGGATAGCAATTTCTGTACCTTGGTAAGTTATAGGGCCGTCGCCGACAACTGCCTTAGCAGTATGTTGGATAATGCCTTCTGTCAAGTCCATGATGTCTCGATAGTCCGCGTAGGCTTGGTAAACTTCAATCATAGTAAATTCTGGATTATGAGTAGCATCCATACCTTCGTTACGGAAGATACGGCCGATTTCATAAACGCGTTCCATACCGCCGACAATCAGGCGCTTGAGGTGGAGTTCTAAAGCGATACGAAGGACCATGTCAATGTTTTGGGCATTGTGGTGGGTAATGAATGGACGAGCCGCAGCACCACCAGCTTCGTTGTGAAGAACTGGTGTTTCCACTTCCAAGAAACCAAGTCCATCAAGGTAACGGCGGATTTCTGAGATAATTTTTGAGCGGGTCACAAAGCGATCAAAGCTCTCACGGTTGGTAATCAAGTCCAAATAACGCTTGCGGTAGCGGGTCTCGATGTCTGTCAATCCGTGGAATTTTTCTGGCAATGGGCGGAGCGCTTTAGAAAGGTGAGTCAACTTGCGAGCATGGATAGACAACTCACCAACGTTTGTCTTGAAGACATCTCCCTCGACACCGATAAAGTCACCAAGGTCTGCTTTTTTGAAGATTTCATAATTTTCTTCGCCAACATCATCCTTACGAACGTAGATCTGAATCTGGCCTTCGCGGTCTTGAATGTGAGCAAAACCTGCCTTACCCTTACCACGCTTGGTCATAATACGGCCTGCAATGATAGCTGTTTGCCCTAATTCTTCCAAGTCTTCTTTTGATTTGTCTTCGTACTGGGCCTTCAATTCAGCTGAATTTGCAGAACGCTCAAAACGTTTTCCAAATGGGTCAATGCCCTGTTCAGCAAGAGCTGTCATTTTCTCACGACGGACAATCTGTTGGTCATTTAATTCTTCAAAATGTTCAGTTGACATAAAAATTTTATTCCTCCAAAGTCTGTTATTTCTATTTTATCATAGAAGAGAGAAAAAATCAGTATAAATTGCTAATAGGATAGGAAAAAACAGCAGAAAATTCTACTGTTTTGCTTTATAGCTGGTATCATTCCAAGCTAATTCTGTAAAGTTTTCGAAATCGCTTGTTTCTAAAATAGTAACCGATGCATTATCCAAACCACCTCGGTGACGCAGTTGGGCTGGTGGAAAACCAAGCAGGCGATGGATAGAAGCGGTTAGAAAGGCACCATGACTGACGATGAGGACTGTTTCCAGTTTTTCTTCTTGAAGAGACTGGATAAAATCGACCATTCTCTGTGTGACCTGATGGACAGATTCGGCATCAAAGACATCGTGTTTAAATCGTGCTAGATTATGTTTGAGTGCCCAGGCTTGTTTGGGGTAGATGGCACGAAAAATTGCCATCTTGCTTCCTTCTAGCGTTCCAAAATTCCATTCACGTAGTTGTGGCGTGGTTAGAACGGTTTGGCAATGGTGGTTGACTTTGGCAATTTCTACGGCAGTGCTATGTGCGCGCTGCAAATCACTAGAATAAATAGCATCAAAGGGGATTTCAGCAAGGTATTTGCCTAGTTTTTCTAAATCCTGATAAGATTCGGGCAAGAGAGCCGAATCTCCAGAATAGCCTTGAAAGCGCCCCTCCAAATTCCATTCGGTCTTACCGTGACGGACAAAGTAGATTTTCAAGTCTAGTCCCTCCTTTCGATCAAATCGGCAAAGTCAGCTTTTACAAAATCAGCTAAAACCTGGCTATCAATTTTTATCGACCGACCAATTTCACCAGCAGAGACAATCAAGTGACCGAGTTCAAGGGCAGATTGATCAATGTAGATTGGGAAATTATGCTTCTGACGAATGCCCACGGGATTGTTGGCACCGTGGACGTAGCCAGTTGTCTTTTCCAAGTCCTTTTGCGGAATCATGCTCACTTTTTTATTGCCAGAGATCTTGGCTAATTTTTTCTCAGACAGGTGTTCTGTGATGGGAACAATGCCGATAATTGGTCCAGTTTTATCTCCAGTTAATGCTAGTGTTTTGTAAATTTCGTGTTCTTCAATTCCTGGTGGAAGTTGACCTTCGAAGGCATTTAAAACAAGGCTATCATGATCGATCTTAGCCTTGTCTAGTATTTGGTCCACCAAGGTTTTCTTTATTTTAACCTTTTTTGCCATTATTTATATTTTTCCTCAAGCTTACTCATCCAAAGCCCTAACCATGCGCCTAGTATAAATAGGACAATAGCAGCAATCCATGTAACAAAGTTCGCTCCAGCATAGGAAATTGATTCTTTATTACTTGCTTGTGGAATCAAAATTAGCAGAGTAGAAGATGAGACGATACCAATAATAAAGTGATAAACACGTGAATGGTATACTTTCAGAGCGTGGTCCATTGCTTTTGAAAATGCAACCATTGCAAGAACGCCACCGATTGCGATTGGTAGGAAGGTGCCGAATAGATCAAGTGATTTGAAACCATTTAGCATTGGCGTGTAGATACCCAAAATTAATAGCAAGTTTGAAGGGCTGAGTCCAGGAACAAGTACCCCTAAAGCAATCAAGGCACCTGCCAAGACAAAACTTGCAAAGTTTGCTGGAAGTGTCCCGACAAGATCGCTTAAATTGTAAAGTAGGAGACCAGAAACGACGAATGTCCCAATCAACCAAGCTAAATCAATGCTATCTCGCTTGCTCTTTTGAGTTGATTCTTTAAGCAGGCTAGGAATAGTTCCCACGATTGCTCCCGCAAAGGCCCACAAAACTGGGACTTGGAAATGTTGCAATAAATATTCAACAGGGAAAGAGAAGAGTGCAATTCCCAAAATTCCACCGATTCCTACAGGAACAAAATAAAGAAAGTTTTCCTTGAAATCTTTTCGAATATTTGCTAAAAATCCAATTAGTCGCTCATAAATTCCGAGGATAGCAGCGAGTACTCCCCCAGAGACACCAGGTAAGATAAAGCCGAGTGCGATAATCATACCTTTAATAATTCTTGAAATCCAAGAAGCCATAATTTCCTCCAAAATGTATTATAACGCTCCTATTATAGCATAAAGCAAGTAAAAATAATTAAAAAGACTGCCTGTTAGATAAAATCCAGCAGGCAGTTTTGGTTAAAGATTGTAAAAACTTGGTCTTGCTCTATAGAGTAAAATGAGCAGAATAGAGGCAATTGCAGTGGAAGGAAGAATATAGCTGATATTGTAGGTAAAGGAATAGAACCAGACAGGCATACCATCTGGAGCGTAGTCTGCGTAGAAAATAATTCCTGATAAGAAGGTGGCTATCAATCGGATGCTTCCTCCTAGAAAACTAGCCAGAGTAATGATGAGAGTAGCATTTTTTAGATCTTTTTGTTTGGATAGGGTGGGGGCCACTAAACCTGCTAAACCAATTCCGGCGTAAGAAAGTGCGTAGTCAAGAAAAACTTGAAAAACGTTTAGGAAGTAGCCACCGTAGAAAAGTTGAATGGTTCCGACAATACCACCGGTAAGAACCCCCACCCCTAGTCCGTGGCGTAGAGCAAGCAGTAGGATTGGAAGCATGACTAAAGACACGGATCCACCTTGGGGCATTGTAAAGAGCGGGATTTTGTCAAAGACGAGGGCAATTGCAGAAAAAATAGCGACTTCGGCTAGGATGGACAATTTTGATGTGGACATAAAAATACTCCTCTGTAGATGGTCAACAAAGGAGTCTTTATAGCAGAGTATAGTATCATTCTATAAAGCACACAATTCCTACGCTAGTTTTAACTAGATCAGGTTCGAGGATTTCGCAGTTGCGATCTCAGCCGAAGCACTCCTTTGTGTATATGTAATTAGTGAAATTGTATCATTTTATTCGGGTGTTGTAAATAGTTTCTGATAAACTTCGTTAGGATCTTTGAGTGTAGTAATGAGGTTTAAATCCAAATGGTGTTCAAATCCGTTGACATACCCACGTGATGTGTATTGGTGGAGATCGTAATCCAAATCAGTATTTGGAGCGGCATTGTAGTAGCCAGAATCATCACCATATGTAGGAATCCAGACTGCATCGAATTTATCCACATTGATGCTGTGGTCTTCCATGAAATAGGTTCCAACGTAAATTCCAATGTTTTTAGCACCGAGAGTTTCTAACTCTTTTCGAAAAGCCTCCACTCCAGCATTCATATCATCCATGGTATATTCTTCAACGTCTAACCAATAGAAGGTCGGCTTGTATTTATTTGCGGCCTTATAAAAGCTTCGAGCTTCCTCCTGCATGCTCTCAATACTATTTCCCGTGACATAGGCATAGACAGCAACAGGGATATTTCTTGCTTGGAATTCTTTAATATGGGTATCAAAGGATTTATCTAACCCGTTTTTATCAGTCGCTGTATTTTCGTTTTTAGTGTGTGATCCACTTTGAATACGAACGATTGCGCCAGAAATGTTTTTGCTAAGGGTATCGTAGTCGATTTCAGACGGTCTCTGCCAAGCAGAAACGTCGACGATAGGTTTCATTTCGAGCGCATTTGCAATGTAATAACTTGAGCTAGAATTTGTTGTTTTAGAACTTGTACTGGTATTTGATTGTGTGACTGCGGGTTCGTTAGCTACCTCCGTCTTATTTACAGTATTTCCAGTCACCCCAGTGATGAAAATAAGAGCAAAGAAGGATAGGAAAAAACCAACAACAATCATCGGATTTAGTTTCTTTCTCATCTCCTCAATTCTACCGTAAAATCATGAAAAAATCAAAAAAATACGATTCAAGAAATAGTAAAAGATTATCTAAACTTGACATAATAAAGGGAATAAGGTAGGCTAAATTGGTATGCATGACAAAAGTGAAAAAGTAAGACGTGTTAGTCAGCTAGTTGTTCTGTCCTCTTTGACGATTGTTTTAAGGGTGGTTTTTGGGCCATTTCCCAATATAAAGCCTCTTACGGCTATTTTCCTCATTGTTCTGTCCTATTTCAGTTTGCTGGAGAGCTGGACATTGATGATACTAGCGATGGTAGGGAGTGGCTTGCTTTTTGGATTTGGAACAGTTGTTTTGTGGCAAGTTCTTAGTTTTGCTTTCATCCAATTTATATGGTGGTTGGCAATTGGTCCTTCTATCAAAAAAGAGAGCATTCCCTTGTGGCTACAGAGTCTTCTGGCGGGGATTCTTGTCTTTTTGTATGGGCTAACGATAAGTTTTTTATCTGCTACACAGTTTGGGATTTCCCCTATCGTCTTCTGGCTTAATGGTCTAGTCTTTGATAGTTTACACGCTGCTTCAACAGTTTTGTTTTATCCAATTATTGATTATATTTTTAGGAGATTTTATAAATGAAAAAAATTAGTATTATGTTGATGGTTGTCTTCTCGCTCTTCTTGGCTGCTTGTACAAACACTACTGAGAAACAGAGCAAATCGGCTATCGAAGTCACTTTGCAGATTACAACCAAGGACAAAGAGAATCGTCAGGAAGTTACTGCGGAAGAAGGTGATAGTGTCATGGATGTGCTTAAAGAACATCATGACATTGTAGAAGACAATGGTTTGATAACAGAAATTGATGGTGTTAGCCAAGATGCGAGTACCAATACATACTGGATGTATAAAGTTAATGGCCAAATGGCTGATAAAGGGGCGAAAGACCTTACAGTTGCGAATGGGGATGAAATTGAATTTTATCTTGAAACATTTGAATAGATATGAAAGGCTTCGGCCTTTTTCTTGTTGACAAAAGTTAGTTCCGAATGTTTGCAGAGCAACTTAGAAAGTGATAAGTATTTTTATATAAAGTATGCTATAATAAGAGCTATACTCGAAGAAGGTTGGATAAGCAATGAAGATTGACAAACGCCAGTTGTTGAATTACTCCATACTGATTCCCTATCTCATCTTATCGGTGATTGGGTTGGTCATGGTCTATTCGACAACCAGTGCTACGCAAATTATTAATGGTGGAAATCCATTTAGAACAGTGATTAACCAGGCAGGATTCTGGATTGTCAGCTTGGTAGCAATCTATACGATTTATCGTATGAAATTAAGTTTTTTACGCAAGAAAGCCGTTATCTATTCGGTTATTTTGGTAGAAGTATTTCTGTTAGCTATTTCTCGGTTGTTTCCTCCGATTAACGGGGCTCATGGCTGGATTCCTCTGCCGATCGCAGGAACCTTGCAACCGGCGGAATATTTGAAATTAATAATCATTTGGTATCTGGCACATGAGTTTGCAAAACAACAGGCGGATATTCGGACTTATGACTATGTATCGTTGATTAAAGGAAGTTGGATTCCGAAAGAGTTTACAGATTGGCGGGTGGTCAGTCTGCTCCTCCTTGGTTTAGTTGCGACACTGCCAGACTTGGGAAATGCGACGATTATTGTGCTGATTATGGTCGTGATGATTAGTGTGAGTGGGATTGCCTATCGCTGGTTTTCAACAGCGGTTTTGGGAATTGTAGCCGCCTCAACAGTTATTCTAGGAACGATTCGTATTTTGGGTGTAGAAACGGTGGAAAAAATTCCGCTCTTTGGTTATATTGCTCGTCGTTTTGCTGCCTATTTTGATCCATTTGGTAATGCCACCAACTCAGGTCTTCAATTGACTCATTCTTACTATGCGATGAGTAACGGTGGATGGCTTGGACGTGGCTTGGGAAATTCGATTGAGAAAAAGGGGTATCTACCAGAGGCCCACACCGACTTTGCGTTTTCGATCGTCATTGAAGAACTCGGTTTTGTCGGAGCTAGTTTAATTCTAGCCTTATTGTTCTTTTTGATTATTCGAATTATTATTGTAGGCGTCCGTGCTCGTAGTCCATTTAATGCGATGATGGCACTTGGAATGGCAGGTATGCTTCTGATTCAAACATTTGTCAATATCGGAGGAATTTCAGGAATTATTCCTGCAACGGGGGTAACTTTCCCCTTCTTGTCACAGGGGGGATCGAGTCTTTTGATTATTTCCATCGGGATAGGGTTTGTTCTGAATATTGATGCTAGTGAAAAACGTCGATTAATTGAAGAAGAAATAGAGCGTACGCTAATTTAGAGATAGGAAAGAGGTAGGAGATGGCTATTCAAAAATTAGAAAACTATAACAACAAGGAAGCAATCCGTGAAGAAGTAACGATTCTAACATCTATTTTGGAAGAAGTAGCAGCTCAAATGATGCCTGCAGAGACTTTTGCTAAAATTGTAGAATTATCTCAATTGTCTCGTCAGGATGATTATCAGGCATTGATTGCTATTATCAGTCAGTTGAATAATGATGAACTAGCAGTTATTTCTAGATACTTTGCTGTTTTGCCACTTTTGATTAATATATCAGAAGATGTTGACTTGGCTTATGAAATCAACCATCAAAACAATATTGATCAAGACTATCTTGGCAAGATTTCAACAACAATTGATATGGTTTCCAAACAAGAAAATGCAGCTGAAATCCTTGAAAAGTTGAATGTTGTTCCAGTCTTGACAGCCCATCCTACTCAGGTTCAACGCCAGTCTATGCTTGATTTAACCAAGCATATTCATGAGTTGCTTCGTCGTTATCGCGATGTAAAATTGGGCTTGCTCAATAAAAACAAATGGGAAGATGAGCTCCGTTGTTACATTGAAATTATCATGCAGACGGATATGATTCGTGAGAAGAAGTTGAAGGTAACCAACGAAATCACAAACGTTATGGAGTATTACAATTCTTCCTTTATTAAGGCTGTCACTAAGTTGCAGCGGGAATACAAACGTTTGGCTGCTGAGAAAGGAATCGCCTTAAATAACCCTCGTCCAATTACAATGGGGATGTGGATCGGGGGAGACCGTGATGGAAATCCATTTGTTACTGCGGAGACCTTGAAGCTGTCAGCCTTGACTCAGTGTGAAGTCATTATGAATTATTACGATGAGCAACTCTATAAACTCTATCGGAATTTTTCGCTCTCAACTTCCATTGTAAATGTATCTACAGCGGTTAAGATGCTGGCGGATTTATCTGAAGATAGTTCTGTATACCGTGAAAACGAGCCTTATCGTCGTGCTTTTCACTATATTCAGATGAAACTTGCAAATACAAGAGATTATCTAGTTCACAATAAGCCGTCAGATGTTCGCTATAGTAATGTAGCCGAGTTTAAAGCTGATTTATTAGCCATCAAACAATCTTTGATTGAAAATAAATCTATGGCGCTATTGAAAGGTGATTTTACAGAATTACTTGAAGCGGTTGAAGCGTTTGGTTTCTACCTAGCTAGTATCGATATGCGCCAAGACTCTTCTATTCATGAAGCAAGTGTTGCGGAACTATTGGCTTCTGCCCGTATCGTAGAAGACTACTCCAGTTTATCTGAGGAAGCTAAATGCCATGTTCTTTTGAAACAGTTGGAAACTGATCCACGCATTCTTTCTGCAACGCACATGCCAAAGTCAGAACAATTAGAAAAAGAATTGGCTATCTTTGCTGCTGCGCGTGAATTGAAAGATAAGCTAGGTGAGGAAATCATCAAGCAACACATTATTTCACACTCGGAGAGTGTTTCTGATTTGCTGGAATTAGCTGTCCTATTAAAAGAAGTTGGTCTAGTAGATGTCGATAAGGCCCGTGTTCAGATTGTTCCACTTTTTGAGACAATCGAGGACTTAGATAATGCACCTGATACCATGCGTCAATATCTGCAATTAGATTTAGCAAAACGTTGGATTGCAGGCAATAAATACTACCAAGAAATCATGCTTGGCTACTCAGATTCCAACAAGGATGGTGGCTACCTGTCCTCCGGCTGGACACTCTACAAAGCACAGAATGAATTGACGCAAATTGGTCAAGACTACGGAGTAAACATCACCTTCTTCCACGGTCGTGGTGGTACTGTTGGTCGTGGTGGTGGTCCTTCCTACGATGCGATTACATCTCAGCCATTTGGTTCCATCAAGGACCGACTTCGTTTGACAGAACAAGGCGAAGTGATAGGCAATAAATACGGTAACAAAGACGCAGCCTACTATAATTTAGAAATGCTGGTATCTGCAACGCTTGACCGTATGGTCACACAAATGATTACCGATCCAAATGAAATCGATGGCTATCGCGAAACCATGGATGAAATTGTATCAGATAGCTATCGTATTTATAGAGATCTTGTGTTCAATAATCCACATTTTTATGATTATTTCTTTGCCGCTAGTCCAATTCGTGAAGTATCAAGTCTGAACATTGGCTCACGTCCAGCGGCTCGAAAAACCATCACAGAAATCGGTGGTTTGCGTGCGATTCCATGGGTATTCTCTTGGTCACAAAACCGTGTCATGTTGCCGGGTTGGTATGGAGTTGGTTCAAGTTTCAAACGCTTTATTGATAAGCACCCTGATAATTTGTCTAAGTTACAAAAAATGTACGAATCTTGGCCATTCTTCCGTTCACTTCTATCAAACGTGGATATGGTATTGTCTAAATCCAATATGAATATCGCATTTGAATATGCTAAAATGTGTGAAAGCGAAGAGGTACGAAATATCTTCCATGTCATTTTAGATGAATGGCAGTTGACCAAAGAAATCATTTTATCAATCGAGCAAAATGATGAGCTTTTAGCAGAACTACCTTTCCTAAAAGCCAGTCTTGATTATCGCATGCCTTATTTCAATGTGCTCAACTATATTCAGATTGAATTAATTCATCGTCTTCGTCGTGGAGAATTGAGCAAAGAACAAGAGAATCTCATTCATATTACCATCAATGGTGTGGCGACAGGTTTGCGCAACTCAGGTTAATACCACTACAAAACAACTTCTTCGGAGGTTGTTTTTTTATGTATAATAATATCAGAAAGGTGTAACCAATCGTCAATTCCTTCGTTTTATTAGTGAAAGGAGGAGATAAGTATCAAACTAGATCAATATGAAAAAGAAATTATTGGTATTGCAGAGGAGATTTCCTACTATCTGCAAAAATCAGGAGCCAGCCCAGCTGACAGTCAGGATATTGCCCAAGATGTTCTAGTCAAATTGCTTGAATCTGATATTGTCCTTCCTTTCGAAAAACTAAGAGCTTGGCTTTACCGTTCTGCAGTTCGGGCCTACATTGACAAATACAGGAGAGACAAGCGCTACTATGAAATTTTACAAAAGGAGTTTTTTAGACCTGAAAATTTTTTGATCTATGACCAAGAGGGGCATGATGAGCTCTATCAAGCGGTGGAAGGTTTGCCCAGTAAGTACCAGCAGGTGATTGACCTCTATTATTTCCAAGATATGAGTATCAAGGAGATTGCGCATATTTTAGGTGCTGGTAAAAGTTGGGTAAAAATCAGCCTTTACCGAGGACGCAAACAGTTGAGGAAAATGCTAGAAGAGAGAGGATATGACTATGAAGACTTTTGAAGAAGTGACAAAAAAGAGTAAGCGGAAGAATTTATGGAAGACAATAGGGCTATCATCGCTCATCGGTTTTATCTTATTATTGATTGGCGTTCAAACCGTAAAAATAATTGTCGGTGCACGAGAAGGTCGTGAGGTGTGGGAACAAACGATGCTAATGGAAATCGCCTATCCAAATATAAATCATGATGGCATTAAAATCCAAAGCACAAGTTATGTATCTGGAAAACTCTACTTCAATTTGTACAAGGATTTAGACGGTGTTCCTATGGCTTTTGGTCAGCATGAAATTTACTATGACCTGTTTGATAGTCATTATGACTTTGCCCAGCATATACCTGGGAATACCTTCAAATACCTATATGACCATACAACCAATACCAAGGTACCCATTTTTTACAATAAGAATCAGATTGTGTGGAGTGAGTCAGAGATTGCTAAAGAATTGCCATATCTAAGAGAAATGAGCGGTCAACTAGTAGAAGTGGCTATTTCCTTTGATAAGAAGTACAGCTTGGCAAAAATCAAGGAGATGATTCCTAGCAACCTCAAGCAAAATTGGTATTGGATAGGGACAGAAGGGAAACAAAATACCTATCACTATCGTCCAGAGCAACTTTTGGGATTAGAGCCAGAGGATATTCAACTGGTCTTTTCGGCCATGCCAGAAGACTATATGACAGGTATGGACTTTATGAAAGAGTTCTTAGAAACAGGAGATCAGAAACGAGCGCAGTATTTGGACATACCAGTGGATGACTTGCAAGCCTTTGTTGATAAGTTTGGTAACACCGACTTTACCAAACAAGAAGAGATTGATCAGTTGGAGTTCGCAGGCATTATCTTAACAGGGAAAGCAGAAGACTTTGCACAGTTGGAAGGCAAGGACTGGATTTATTCTTCTAGTATTGGCGCGTCCATTCCTATTCAGCCTTATTATCAACTGCATCATTAAGTGAAAATAGTCAATATATTTTCAATACTTATAGCAAGAGGCTTGCCAGGGAGTCGTAGGATGACTGAACGGAGAAATGTCTGTTGCAGTAGTCTCGTATTTGTGGCACCTTGTAGCTATGGTAACATCAATATTCCTACGGAAGTGAGGTGTTTTTAGTTGAGTAATAGGTTAAAATGGGATGATAAAAAAGGTTATGAGCGAAGCTAATAGCCCTTGCAGAACATGGATAAAATAAAAAACGATAGAAAATGCTTGCAATTCTGCTACAATTTGATAGAATAGTAAGGTAAAGTTAGACTGTATTGCCTACTGTCTATCTATAAAATATATTTTATTGGAGGCTTTTACCAAAATGGCAAAAGAAAAATACGATCGTAGTAAACCACACGTTAACATTGGTACAATTGGACACGTTGACCACGGTAAAACTACTTTGACAGCAGCTATCACAACTGTATTGGCACGTCGCTTGCCTTCATCAGTTAACCAACCTAAAGACTATGCGTCTATCGATGCTGCTCCAGAAGAGCGCGAGCGCGGTATCACTATCAACACTGCACACGTTGAGTACGAAACTGAAAAACGTCACTATGCTCACATCGACGCTCCAGGACACGCGGACTACGTTAAAAACATGATCACTGGTGCTGCTCAGATGGACGGTGCGATCCTTGTAGTAGCTTCAACTGACGGTCCAATGCCACAAACTCGTGAGCACATCCTTCTTTCACGTCAGGTTGGTGTTAAACACCTTATCGTCTTCATGAACAAAGTTGACTTGGTTGACGATGAAGAATTGCTTGAGTTGGTTGAAATGGAAATCCGTGACCTTCTTTCAGAATACGATTTCCCAGGTGATGATCTTCCAGTTATCCAAGGTTCAGCTCTTAAAGCTCTTGAAGGTGACTCTAAGTACGAAGACATCGTTATGGAATTGATGAACACAGTTGATGAGTACATTCCAGAACCAGAACGCGACACTGACAAACCATTGTTGCTTCCAGTCGAGGACGTATTCTCAATCACTGGTCGTGGTACTGTAGCTTCAGGACGTATCGACCGTGGTACTGTTCGTGTCAACGACGAAATCGAAATCGTTGGTCTTCAAGAAGAAAAATCTAAAGCAGTTGTTACTGGTGTTGAAATGTTCCGTAAACAACTTGACGAAGGTCTTGCCGGCGATAACGTTGGTGTGCTTCTTCGTGGTGTACAACGTGATGAAATCGAACGTGGTCAAGTTATCTCTAAACCAGGTTCTATCAACCCACACACTAAATTCAAAGGTGAAGTTTACATCCTTACTAAAGAAGAAGGTGGACGTCACACTCCATTCTTCGACAACTACCGTCCACAGTTCTACTTCCGTACAACTGACGTAACTGGTTCAATCAAATTGCCAGAAGGTACTGAAATGGTAATGCCTGGTGATAACGTTACTATCGACGTTGAATTGATCCACCCAATCGCCGTTGAACAAGGTACTACTTTCTCTATCCGTGAAGGTGGACGTACTGTTGGTTCAGGTATGGTTACAGAAATCGAAGCTTAATTCGATTGAGTTCCCAGAAATAACAATTATAGTCAGACAACTTAATTGTAACTCTCTACTTTCGGGTAGAGAGTTTTTCTGTAAGTATTCATAAAATGCACAGAAATTCTTTAATCTTAGCTAAGTTTATGCTATAATGTACCTTGTACAATAAATATAGAAGAGGTAAGTGAAATGTCACGTAAACCAATCATTGCCGGTAACTGGAAAATGAACAAAAATCCTCAAGAAGCACAAGCTTTCGTTGAGGCAATTGCAGGAAAATTGCCTGCAGGCGACAAAATTGAAGCAGCTATCGCAGCTCCAGCTGTAGATTTGAACGCTCTCTTGTGGTTCGCTAAAGATTCTGAATTGAAAGTTGCTGCTCAAAACTGCTACTTTGAAGATGCAGGTGCCTTCACTGGTGAAACATCTCCAAAAGTATTGGCTGAAATGGGTGTTAACTATGTTGTTATCGGTCACTCAGAGCGTCGTGATTACTTCCACGAAACTGATGAAGATATTAATAAAAAAGCTCATGCAATCTTCCGTAACGGTTTGACTCCAATCATCTGTTGTGGTGAGTCACTTGAAACTTACGAAGCTGGTAAAGCAGTAGAATTTGTAGGTGCACAAGTTTCTGCAGCTTTGAAAGACTTGACTGCTGAACAAGTAGCATCACTTGTTATTGCTTATGAGCCAATCTGGGCAATCGGTACTGGTAAATCAGCTACTAAAGATGATGCACAAAACATGTGTAAAGCTGTTCGTGACGTTGTTGCTGCTGATTTCGGTCAAGAAGTTGCAGACAAGGTTCGCGTTCAATACGGTGGTTCTGTAAACCCATCAAACGTTGCTGAATACATGGCATGTCCAGACGTTGACGGTGCGCTTGTTGGTGGCGCATCACTTGAAGCAGAAAGTTTCTTGGCTTTGTTGAACTTCTAATATAGTCATTTAGTTTTTCTTTTATTACTTCGACGTAAGAGGAAACTCCGTTTCCTTATTTCCAACTTCAGACACTCCACTGGATTGTGTGAACTCGCTTTGCCGTACTCTTCAGGGGTGACTTGCTCCGCAAGTGCTATCTCCAACCTTGCACAGTCACTCGACTGTACAAGCTGTCTGCAGCTCGTTGCCTAGTACTAAAAGTAAACTAAAAGACTATAACAAAAAGCATCGGCTTTTGAATCCGATGCTTTTTTTGCTATTTTAAGAGGCTATTTCAGTACCCATTCTCTCAGAGCGTGGGCTACACCGCTCTCATCATTTGACTTCGTAATGTATTTGGCGATTTTCTTCAGTTCAGGATTTCCGTTTTCCATGACAACAGGATTACCAACAACTTCCAACATTGGACGGTCATTTTCTTGGTCACCGATGGCCATAGTTTGATCCATTGTTAGTCCAAGCTTCTCAGCTAGATGAATGATAGCTTGTCCCTTGTTAACAGTTTTAGGGGTGATTTCCAAATAAAATGGTGCTGATTTTGCTACGTTGTACTTTTCAGTCAAGCTGGTCGGTAGAAGTGGAATAGCAGCATCAAGAATTTCTGGCTCATCAACCATCATTGTTTTGATGATTTCCTTGTCAGCCATTTCTTCCGGAGTGCGATAGAAAATGGGGGTACTTACTAGTGTTGATTCGTAAATGGTGTATTTACCGATGTTACGGTTGGCAGTATAGATACCTTCCTTGGTGCTGGCATGCATTGGGAGCTTGAGTTTACGGGCAGCAGATTCGATGTCGAGATAATCCTCATAAGTCAAGGTATCTTTGACAATATCCTCACCAGTTGCTGCATCTTGGACTAAGCCACCGTTAAAAGTGATGACGTAGTCACCTGCTTCTGTAAGATTGAGTTCTTCTAAAATTGCTTGAACACCGGAAATGGGGCGACCAGTAGCAATAACAATTTTAACGCCTGCTTTTTTTGCTTCTTGGATTGCTGAATGTACTTCAGCTGTAATTTGGTGTTGACTATTTAGTAGTGTACCATCAATATCGATGGCGACAAGTTTAATGCTCATTTGATTCTCCAATTATAAAATGATCGTTATGTATATGGCTGTTAAAATCAGCTATTTGAGGTGCGAAAATCCCTGTTTCTTCTAACATTTCTTTTGGGAAATAGAAACGGCTATCGCCGTGGATTGTGCCTGATAGGGAGTGAACAATTGGTGATAGAGAGGATAGTTCTACCAAGGTTTCATCTTTGCGATAAATCTCAATTTGAGTCCGTTTCTTTTCTGCATTCGGACGGTAAATGTCATACGGCAAATCGAAGTTGTGGTGAATAGCAGTATAGTATTCTGGGTCAAAACCGACATCTGCGACCAGGCTACGCAGGCGGTCCAAAGCTTCCTCTTCTTCGGCCTTGAAAGTGATGGATTTGAGCACTTTCCTATTGATATAGCGCTGGGCTAAGTCAGATAAAATACGATCTGGTCCATCTATCCATGATTGAAAGTAAGTATTCATAACTCCATCATCCAGACTGAGGTAGTCGGTTAGACGGATACGATGCTCAAAAAAAGGTAATAGCCGAGGTGAAGTTCGTGCAAAAAACTCCTGTTCACTAGTATATAGTAGTTTGGCACGATTGAGTAAATTCTGCAATAGTACTTCCATAGAGCGGCTTGCTGGATGAAAATAGACTTGCATGTACATCTGGTAGCGGCTGAGAACGTAGTCTTCTACTGCATGCATACCAGATTCTTTAAAGGCAATTCCATTTTCTGTCGGTCGAATGACACGTAATATCCTAGTTAGGTCAAATTCACCATAGTTCGCTCCTGTGAAGTAGGAATCTCGTAATAGATAATCCATTCGGTCAACATCAATCTGGCTCGAAATGAGTTGAACGACCTGTTTATTTGGATAGGTGTGTTTGATAACACTAGCAACCTTGTCTGGAAACTCAGGCGAAACTTGTTTCAACAGAGCATTGATCTCCGTTTCTGGACTAGTGATAATAGCACAGGTCATTTCCTCATGGTCTGTATCAAATAGACGCTCGAAGGTATGAGAATAGGCTCCGTGTCCGACATCATGGAGTAGCGCAGCAACCATGGTCAGTAGGGACTCATTTGTATCCCATATTTGTGGATACTTGTCTTCAAATTTTTGAGTAATCCGTCTGGCGATTTCGTAGGCGCCAAGGCAGTGCGAAAAGCGGCTATGCTCGCCACCATGGAAGGTATAGGAAGTAGTCCCTAGTTGCTTGATGCGGCGTAGTCGCTGAAATTCTTTTGTATTGATAAGTTTATAAATCAGCTCATGATCAACATGTACATAGTTATGAACTGGATCGCGAAATACTTTTTCTATCATAGTTTTATTATAACAAAAAAGGGAGATAAATTCCTGATTTTTCTAAAACACAAGGATATTGCTATGTACCCAATGGAATCTTTTGGTATAATGGAGAAATGAATAATCAAATTATCTTATTAACTATTCAGGTCTTTATTGTAGCCCTGATTCTTTGGATGCTTTACACAATTCTATCCTATGCTAAAAAGCACGATATTTCTCTAAAAGAGAAATTTTGGACAGGGTTTGGTATCGGTTATGTTACTGATTTGCTAGACACCTTGGGGATTGGAACCTTTGCAACGACAACCACTATGTTTAAACTGACAAAGTTGGTGGAAGACGATCGTAAAATTCCTGCGACCATGACAACGGCGCACATCATACCAGTCTTAGTAGAGGCGCTATTGTTTATTACGATAGTTGAGGTTGATATGGTCACTCTGATTGCTATGGCAGCAGCGGCATTTACGGGTGCCTTTGTTGGTGCCAAGGTAACTCAAAAATGGGATACAAAGAAAGTTCAACGAATTCTTGGGATTTTACTAATTATTGCAGCCTGTTTCATGGTCTATCGCATGATTACTAATCCTGGCGCAGATCTTACCAATGAAGTAAAGGGCTTAACTGGTTGGAAACTGGCTGTTGGTATTGCCTTTGATTTTATGGTGGGAATGCTGATGAGTATGGGGCTGGGTAACTATGCTCCTGAGTTAATCTTCTTCTCATTGATGGGAATTAGTCCAGCGGTTGCTCTTCCAGTTATGATGTTGAATGCTGCTATGATTATGACAGCGGGTGCCAAGCAGTTTATCCAATCAGGACGAGTAAACTGGCCAGGAGTTCCAGGAATCATTGTCGGTGGGGTGCTGGGTGTTTTGACAGCCGCTTTCTTCTTATCAAATTTGGATATTAATAATTTAAAAATTTTGGTAGTCTTCATTGCAGCGTATACAGGCTTTACTCTGCTTCGTTCTTCCTTTGTTACTAGGATTAAAAAATAGTAGGAGGACCTATGGATATTTATTTACGAAATGAAATTGATCTGGACGGGCAGATTGAGGTAGTGGATCAGCAATTTCAAGTGGAAGTTAAGGAAAAAGATGGCACTCTCTATCTCATTTATAGTAACGATGAAGCTGAAAAAGTTGTCATAAAATGTGACGAAGAAGAGTTAGTGATGACACGCTTTTCCACTCCGAAGTCTATTATGCGATTCATTTCTGGTAAAGAAGCTATTGTGACCATTCCTACACCGTTAGGAATCCAGCACTTTGTGACCGATACAAAACGTTACCAATTAAACAGTTCGGATCAAAGTGTCCAGTTGCAATATGAATTAAAGGGATTGGAGAACCAGCAAGTTTTTGCTTCCTATGATTTGGAAATCTCGTGGAAATAATCTCTTATTTCCAGAAAAATATTCTTGAATTTCTCGGGAATTTTGATATAATAGTTAACAAATCGAGGGAGTAGCTAGCGGAAATTTCCGTGATATTGTCGTCAATCCGACTTGTTTCCGGCAATATATTAAATAGCGAGACTTGTTTTAATAAGACAGGTCTCTTTTTTATTTGTTAAGTAAAAAAGAGACCGAGAAGGAGAAGGAAATTGTCAAAAGAACAAAAACGCGATTTGTTTTATACACAGAGCGAAGAGCAAGTATTGTCAAGCATGGGGTCTTCTTTGGACGGTTTGTCTAGTGATGAGGCAAGCAAACGTCTAGCAGACTACGGTCGTAACGAATTGGATGAGGGTGAAAAACGCACACTCTTAGCTAAATTCTTGGATCAGTTTAAAGACTTGATGATCATTATCTTGATTGCAGCAGCAATCTTGACGGTGATTACAGAAGGTTCACACGGTTTGACAGATGCCATTATCATCTTGGCCGTGGTTATCTTGAACGCTGCCTTTGGTGTTTATCAAGAAGGGCAAGCTGAGGCAGCCATTGAGGCGCTAAAAAACATGTCAAGCCCAGTTGCGCGTGCGCTTCGTGACAATCATGTAGTCGAGGTTGATTCTAAAGACTTGGTACCAGGTGACATCGTCTTGCTTGAAGCAGGTGATGTTGTTCCTGCCGATATGCGTTTGTTGGAAGCTAACTCCCTCAAAATCGAAGAGGCAGCTCTTACAGGTGAGTCTGTACCAGTTGATAAAGATTTGTCAGCAGTTTTGGCTGAAGATGCACCGATCGGTGACCGTGTCAACATGGCTTACCAAAACTCAAACGTTACTTACGGTCGTGGTCTTGGTGTGGTTACAAATACAGGTATGTACACTGAAGTTGGTCATATTGCTGGTATGCTTGCCAATGCTGATGAGACTGATACACCATTGAAACAAAACTTGCACCAGTTATCAAAAGTCTTGACATATGCAGTTCTTGTAATTGCTGCGGTAACGATGGCTGTTTCGGTATTTGTACGTGGAGAAGGTATCTTACCTGCTCTTATGACTTCTGTAGCTCTTGCAGTTGCGGCCATTCCTGAAGGTTTGCCAGCTATTGTTACAGTGGTTCTTTCGCTTGGTACACAGGTCTTGGCTAAGCGTAACTCGATCATCCGTAAGTTGCCTGCTGTTGAAACACTTGGTTCAACTGAAATCATCGCATCAGATAAGACTGGTACTTTGACTATGAACCAGATGACTGTTGAAAAAGTTTATACAAACGGTCAATTGGTGGATGCTAAAGAAGCTTTGGATGCAAGCAATACAACGCTTCGTGTTATGAACTTTGCCAACGATACTAAGGTTGACCCAACTGGTAAATTGATTGGTGACCCAACTGAAACGGCTCTTGTTCAATTTGGTTTGGATCAAAACTTTGATGTTCGTGAAGTCTTGGTATCTGAGCCTCGTGTAGCTGAATTGCCATTTGATTCAACACGTAAATTGATGTCAACCGTTCACCAACAAGCTGCTGGAAACTTCTTCGTAGCTGTTAAAGGTGCTCCAGACCAATTGCTCAAACGTGTAACGCAAATTGAAGAAAACGGTACAATCCGTCCGATTACCGATGCGGATAAGCAAGCTATCCTTGCAACAAACAAAGAGTTGGCTAAACAAGCCCTTCGTGTCTTGATGATGGCATACAAGTATGTGGATGCTATTCCTGAATTGGAATCTGACATTGTTGAAAACGACCTTATCTTCTCAGGTTTGGTTGGTATGATTGACCCTGAGCGTCCTGAAGCAGCAGAAGCTGTTCGTGTCGCTAAGGAAGCGGGTATCCGTCCAATCATGATTACAGGTGACCACCAAGATACAGCTGAGGCAATTGCAAAACGTCTTGGTATCATCGATCCAAACGATACAGAAGACCATGTATTTACAGGTGCAGAGCTCAACGAATTGACGGATGAAGAGTTCCAGAAAGTCTTCAAGCAATATTCTGTATATGCTCGTGTATCTCCAGAACACAAGGTTCGTATCGTTAAGGCTTGGCAAAATGATGGTAAGGTTGTTGCCATGACTGGTGACGGTGTTAACGATGCGCCATCACTTAAGACTGCCGACATTGGTATCGGTATGGGTATCACTGGTACAGAAGTTTCGAAAGGTGCCTCTGATATGGTCCTTGCAGATGACAACTTTGCGACCATTATCGTTGCGGTGGAAGAAGGACGTAAGGTCTTCTCAAACATCCAAAAAACCATCCAATATCTCTTGTCAGCTAACACAGCTGAAGTATTGTGTATCTTCCTTGCAACCCTCTTTGGCTGGGACGTATTGGAGCCAGTTCATCTTCTTTGGATTAACTTGGTAACAGATACACTTCCAGCGATTGCCCTTGGTGTTGAACCTGCTGAGCCAGGTGTTATGCAGCACAAACCTCGTGGCCGTAACTCAAGCTTCTTCTCAGGTGGTGTATTGAGCTCTATTGTCTATCAGGGTATTCTACAAACAGCATTAGTACTTGGTGTCTATGGTTTTGCACTGCTTTACCCAGAACACAGTACTTATGAAGAAATCCATGCAGATGCCTTGACAATGGCATATGTTACTCTTGGATTGATTCAGTTGGTGCATGCTTTCAACGTTAAGTCTGTCTACCAATCTATCTTTACCGTTGGTCCATTCAAGAACAAGCTCTTTAACTGGTCTATCGTAGCAGCCTTCTTGCTCTTGATGGCGACTGTTGTGATTCCAGGATTCAATACCTTCTTCAAGGTTTCAATCTTGACACCAACTCAATGGATGGTAACAGTAATTGGTTCAGGTCTCATGGTTGTTGTTGTAGAAATTGTTAAATTTGTTCAACGTAAGTTGGGCTTGGATGAAAAAGCTATCTAATATAGTTATTCAGCTTATCTTTTATTACTTCGTTAACTTGCCTTGCCGTACTTCAGTACAGTCTGCGACTCGTTGCCTTGTACTAAAAGCAAACTGAAGACTATATCATTTGAAAAAGCTCAGATTTAGTGGTCTGAGCTTTTTTCTGTACTGATAATGTATTTTGGGAAGATTACTTGTCCCAAAAATGTAAAAATTAGAGATGTAGCAAGTAGGATTATCTTTATCATCGTAGAAAATTGGAAAAAGATGACAATTGGAAGGATAGCCAAGCTGAAATAGTAGAGGGTGAGGTACCTACTACTTTCCACTATTTGGACCCTATCGCCGTCTTTAACTTGAATGCTTGATTTTTTATCCCCTCGAACGCTTAGTGTAACAGATGATTGTGTAATTGGTAAGCTTAGAATTTTTCCTTGAGTAACTGTCCCAGCAATTTTTCCATCTACCAGGAGTGGAAGTTTTTGGGAGGATAGTTGTTTGATAGGTTTTGGATAATGAATAGTAACTCTCATATGAACCTCCTTGTAATCTAGTTTCATTATAGCAAAAAAAGAAAATATGTAAACGATTTCTGACACTGTTTTCCACTGTAGGCTTGCTTGAAGAATAAGAAACTGCTATAATTTTGAAGAGGTAGGAGTTTATATGAATTATCTTCAGAATTATATTTTAAGTAAAAGCAGTTATTTGCCATCTGATAAGTTATTCATTCTGCAAAAAGAACTAGAAGATTTAGATGATGAGGCTTTAAACGTTCTTATGATGGTTGAGATGCGTCACCCTCTTGTCGCTCTTATTTTGGCTATTTTCTTCGGTGAGTTTGGTGTCGACCGTTTTTATGTCGGGAATAAAGAATTGGGATTTGCTAAGCTGATTGCTTTTGCAGTATCTTTTGTTACGCTATTTATCTTGATTGGGTTCTTGTTATTTTTGGGACTTTATTTGTGGAAGTTTATTGATTGCTTCTTAATCATGCGAGCATGTAAGGAGGCGAACTTTGAGCGTTTGATGCTACAAATCCATCAATATAAGGCTTTTCAGCATAGCAATCAGACATTTTAAGTAAGATATTTTTTTGAATAAGGGGAGGCTTGGTATTGTCTTCCTTTTCTGTTTTTTAGCAGGATGTAAAGTACTTGTAATATGGAACGAGCTTTGTCACAGAAGTGACATTTTATGGAACAGCATTTATGATATAATGATAAAATATGCTAGTTGAGAGGAGAATTTCTATGCAGACAAAGAAAATGAGTATGTTTTTATTTTTTGCCTATCTCCTTTTACTTACTTGGATGATTGTCTTTAAGATGGACTTGAGCATCTTATATGGACGCTATGGTTATGCTAGTATAAACTTAATTCCGTTTGCAGGAACAGCAGTCTATGATGGAGTGCTGGATTTTCCAGAAATTCTATTTAATATTGTCAGTTTTATTCCCTTTGGTATTTATATGGAAATGCTATTTCGCAAGGCATCGTGGGTGGCTAATCTATGTTTGATTATGTTAGTGAGTCTCTGTTTTGAGGTTCTGCAATATCTTCTTTTACTTGGAGTTGCAGATATAACTGATTTACTGGCTAACGGTTTAGGGGGAGCAATCGGTATTAATGTCATGTATGTCTTGACCAGTATTTGGCGGGAGAAGGCCTATGTTCGTATGAATATTTTTTGTTTTGCGCTAACGTTTTTTGTTATATTAATAACTTATTTAGCTATGTAGGTCTTGCTAAATATATCCAAAGTTTGCTAAAATGAATATAATGAATATTAAGGAAGAGATTATTAAATTATCTCAGGAAATCGGAATTTCGAAGATTGGTTTTACAACGGCTGATGATTTTGCTTATTTGGAGAAATCACTTCGTGCTAGTCAGGAAGAGGGGCGTTCGTCAGGATTTGAACATAAGAACATTGAAGAACGTATCCGTCCCAAATTGTCGTTAGAATCAGCCAAAACCATCATTTCTATCGCGGTAGCTTATCCTCGACATTTGCCTGTCAAACCGCAGAAGACCCAATACAAACGTGGAAAGATTACCCCTAGTTCATGGGGGCTTGATTACCACTATATCTTGCAAGATAAGATGGAGCGTTTGGCACGGGGAATTGAGAAACTGACGGATGGTTTGGAATACAAGGCTATGGTAGATACAGGAGCTTTGGTGGATACAGCGGTCGCTCGTCGTGCAGGAATTGGCTTTATCGGTAAGAATGGGCTAGTCATTTCTAAGGAATTTGGTTCCTACATGTTCTTAGGAGAATTAGTGACCAACCTGGACATCGAACCAGATCAACCAGTAGATTACGATTGTGGTGATTGCAATCGCTGTGTTGCAGCCTGCCCAACGTCTTGTCTATTAGGTGATACGACCATGAATGCCCGTCGCTGTCTGTCCTTTCAGACACAGGATAAGGGTATGATGGACTTGGAGTTTCGTAAGAAAATCAAGACGGTCATCTATGGTTGTGATATTTGCCAGATTTGTTGTCCTTACAACAAGGGAATTTCCAGTCCACCTGTAGTGGAGATCGACCCTGATTTGGCTGAGCCTGAGCTGATTCCATTCTTGGACTTGTCAAATGGGCAATTCAAGGAAAAATTTGGCATGATTGCTGGTTCTTGGCGGGGGAAAAATATTCTCCAGCGCAATGCCATCATAGCCTTGGCTAATAGTAATGATCGCTCTGCTATTCCCAAACTCCTAGAAATCATCGATAAAAAACAAAATCCGGTCCACATGGCAACGGCTATCTGGGCCTTGGGACAATTGGTCAAACAGCCCAATGATGAAATGGTAGACTTTATCGCAGGTATTTCATCAGACAATGATGATGTTATAGCGGAGCAAGCAGCCTTTCTCAACATGGTCAAGGACTTGCAAATGTGATATAATAAAGATTATGAATAAAAATGAGGTGTATATGGATACAGCAGAAATTCGCCAAAAGATTGAAGAACTTGGCAAAAAATTAACTTCTTTTAGGGGGTCTCTTTGACTTAGAAGGTCTAGAAGAAGAGATTGCCATTCTTGAGAACAAGATGACGGAGCCAGATTTCTGGAATGATAATTTGGCAGCCCAGAAGACGTCTCAGGAGTTGAATGAATTAAAAAATACTTATGGAAATTTCCATCAGATGTTGGATTTATATGATGAATCTGAAATTTTGCTAGATTTTCTAGCAGAAGATGAGTCTGTTCGGGATGAACTGATTGAGAAGTTGGCAGAATTGGACAAAGCCATGACTGCCTACGAGATGACCTTGCTCTTGTCGGAACCCTATGATCACAATAACGCTATTTTGGAAATCCATCCAGGTTCGGGTGGTACCGAGGCACAAGACTGGGGAGAAATGCTCCTTCGGATGTATCAGCGTTATGGAAATGCCAAAGGTTTTACAGTAGAAACATTGGATTATCAAGCTGGTGATGAGGCAGGTATTAAGTCCGTAACTCTCAGCTTTACTGGGCCAAACGCCTATGGCTTGCTTAAGTCAGAAATGGGTGTTCATCGGTTGGTGCGCATCTCACCTTTTGACTCAGCTAAGCGTCGTCATACTTCCTTTACATCTGTAGAGGTAATGCCTGAATTGGACGATACCATTGAAATTGAAATCAGAGATGATGAAGTGAAGATGGATACCTTTCGGTCAGGAGGTGCTGGTGGACAGAACGTCAACAAGGTCTCAACGGGTGTTCGCTTGACGCACATTCCGACAGGGATTGTGACTCAGTCCACAGTTGACCGTACTCAGTATGGAAACCGAGATCGTGCAATGAAACTCTTGCAGGCTAAATTGTATCAATTGGAGCAGGAGAAGAAGGCAGCAGAAGTCGACTCGCTCAAGGGTGACAAGAAAGAGATCACTTGGGGAAGTCAGATTCGTTCTTATGTCTTTACACCTTATACAATGGTAAAAGACCACCGTACTGGTTATGAGGTGGCTCAAGTCGATAAGGTTATGGACGGAGACTTGGACGGCTTTATAGATGCTTATTTAAAATGGCGAATTAGCTAAGAATCTGTATTTACAAGTGAGGTGCTTGTATATAAGAGATAGTTTTTCGCTCATCAAGGAAGTTTTTTGAGAGAATACGGACTGTATTTTGAAAAAAACGTTCTCAAATCTAAAGAAAGGACTGTCTAAGACAGGAAATCCTATGGGAATAATAGAAATGAAAGACGTTTCCAAGAAATATGGAAACGGAACGACTGCCCTTCGCGGAGTATCAGTCAATGTTGAAGCGGGAGAATTTGCCTACATTGTAGGTCCTTCTGGTGCAGGTAAGTCAACCTTTATCAAACTCTTGTATCGGGAGGAAAAGCTCGATAAGGGGAGTCTAAAGGTTGGTAAGTTTGACCTTGCAAAAATTAAAAAGAGAGATGTTCCTCTTCTACGTCGTAGTGTAGGAGTGGTTTTCCAAGACTACAAACTCTTACCTAAAAAGACTGTCTTTGAAAATATTGCTTATGCGATGGAAGTTATCGGTGAGAAACCACGGAATATCAAGAAACGTGTAATGGAAGTTTTAGATTTGGTTGGTTTGAAGCACAAAATTCGTTCTTTCCCAAATGAACTTTCAGGTGGTGAGCAACAGCGGATTGCTATTGCCCGTGCCATTGTAAATAATCCTAAAGTATTGATTGCTGATGAACCAACTGGTAACTTGGACCCTGAAAACTCTTGGGAAATCATGAATCTATTGGAGCGAATTAACTTACAGGGGACAACGATTTTGATGGCGACACACAATAGTCAGATTGTGAATACACTTCGTCATCGTGTTATTGCGATTGAAGATGGTCGTGTAGTACGTGATGAAGCGGAAGGAGAATATGGATACGATGAGTAATCGATTTTTTAGACACTTTATTGAGTCATTGAAGAGTTTGAAGCGAAATGGTTGGATGACGATTGCAGCCATTTCATCTGTAGCCATTACCCTTACCTTGGTTGGTCTATTTGCTTCAGTTATTTTAAACACAGCAAAGCTTGCTTCGGATTTGGAACAGAATGTACGTATCAATGTATACTTGAGAGCGAACTCAACTGATCAAGCTGAGACGATTGTGAACGAAGCAGGAGAGACGGTAGCTAATCCAGATTATCAAAAGGTGTATAATCAGATTACAGCTATAGAAAATGTACAATCTGTTACTTATTCAAGTAAGGATGAACAGTTGCAGAAATTAACAGCTACCTTGGGAGACACTTGGAACTTATTCCAAGGAGATGCCAATCCACTTTACGATGCTTATATCATTGATACGACAGATCCAAATTATGTTAAATCTGTGGCCACAGAAATTGCAAAAATTGATGGTGTTACAGAGGTTCGAGATGGTGAAGTAGAAACAGAGCGCATTTTCAAGTTGGCTGATTTAGTTCGGACTTGGGGATTGGCAGCGACTGGTTTGTTGCTCTTTACGGCGGTTTTCTTGATTTCCAATACTATTCGAATTACCATTATTTCTCGTAGCCGTGAAATTCAGATTATGCGTCTGGTTGGTGCTAAAAACAGTTATATTCGTGGACCATTCCTCTGGGAAGGTGCCTGGGTAGGGTTCCTCGGAGCTATTTTACCTTCTGTTTTAGTCTATTCTCTTTATAAGATGATCTATACTTCAGTAAATGCTAGTCTTGCTAGTCAAGATTTGTCTCTGATTAGTATGAATGTCTTTGTTCCAGGAATGATTGGCGCACTTTTTGTAATTGGTATTATTATTGGTTCCTTGGGATCAGTCATTTCCATGAACCGCTACTTAAAAATTTAATAGACAAGCTACATGTAAAAAGGTCTGCACAATAATGAGGCAGACCTTTTTGTTATGGATGTCTATGGTGAGAAGATTCGTTCATCTCTTGCTTAATAGTACAGTCGCAGGAACAATCTCCGCAGGATCCTTTTCCTTTGATGAGACTGCGAATAGCAAGAGAAAATAATATGACGATGATGAGAAAGAGGATAAGTGTGGGCATTAATATTCTCCTTTTTCTAATGTTTTTAGCGTGACGATCGGAAGAGTATTGGCTGGTTTTTTCACTAGGCTGTAGATGGCTGTGATAATTAGAAAGATAGCGATAAATGTCCAGACGGTTGGTAATTGTCCGTAGATAAGTACAAGACCAAGCTGATAGATAACCAAACTACTTGCATAGGCTAAACCTGTTTGAAAACCGATAGCAATCCATGTCCACTTGGCTTCTCCCATTTCACGGTGAATGGCACCAATAGCCGCAAAACAAGGGGCACAGAGGAGATTGAAGACTAGGAAGGAATAGGCTGATAATGCGGTATAGTCTTGTTGTAAAAGCCCCCAGAGTTCGGGATTTTCTTCGGTTGTTTCTCCTAATTTATAGAGGATACCAAAGGTGGCAATGACGGTTTCCTTGGCTAAGAGACCTGTAATGGCTGCAACAGTTGCTCGCCAATTTCCAAAACCAAGTGGGGCAAAGAGGAGAGAAAAACTGCGTCCAATGGAGGCTAAGATACTCTCATCTGTTTCTACCATTTGTAAAGACCAATTATAGGAACTACTGAACCAAATAATGATGTTGGTCACAAATATAATGGTACCAGCTCGTTTGATAAAACTAAGTGCTTTATCGAATGCATACCGGAGAACCGTACTGAGTTTCGGTAAGTGATAAGATGGTAATTCCATGATAAAGGGGCTTGCGACTCCACCGAGCTGCTTGGTCTTTTTTAGTGCCATTCCGGATAGGACGATGGCGGCCATACCGACAAAATAGGCGCTTGGAGCAATCCAAGGATTGTCAGGAAAGAAAGCACCGGCTACCAGCGAAATGATAGGAAGTTTGGCAGAACAGGGCATGAAGGTTGCTGTCATAATGGTGATTTTTCGGTCCTGTTCATTTTCAATAGTCCGACTTGCCATGACTCCAGGAACGCCACAGCCTGTGGAAATCAACATGGGAATAAAGGATTTACCTGATAGACCAAAACGTCTAAAAATCCTATCCATGACAAAGGCGACTCGGCTCATATAGCCGATGTCTTCCAAGATTCCCAAGCAGACGAAGAGGACGAAAATTTGTGGTACAAAACCGAGAATGGCTCCGCATCCTGCAATAATGCCCTCAAGGACCAGAGATTGTAGCCAGCCAGCGATTTCAAATCGATCTAGATTTTCCTGAATAAGGCCTGGAACAAGCTCTCCGAAGAGGACATCATTCACCCAGTCCGTCCCCATTGTGCCAACCGTTTGAATAGACAGGAAGTAGGTCAGCCACATGACTGCCGCAAAGATAGGGAGGGCAAGAAAACGATTGGTAACAAGTCGGTCTATGTTATCAGACAGGTTAAATGCCTTATCGCTGTCTTTTGTGACCAGTTCTGTGATTTTCTCGATAAATTGGTAGCGTTGATTGACGATAATGGCTTCCATATCGTCTGCGTAAATTTTTTCCAAAATGGCAATGATTTCGGTCAAATCAAGCATGTCTTGTGCATTGAGTTGCAATTGATCTAGAATGACTTGATCTTGTTCGAGTAGCTTAATGGCGTAGAAGCGTTTTTGATGATTTGGGATGGAATCCGATAATAGGTCAATAACTTGGGCGAGACCGGCTTCAAATTGCTTATCATACTGAGGATAGATTGGCTCGGCTTGCTGATTGGTAATTTTTTCTACTTCATGGAGGAGCTGGGATATACCTAGCTTTTTTAGTGCACTGATAGGCTGTACAGGAACTCCCAGTTGATAGGAGAGTTGGTCGCTGTTTATTGAGCGACCTTGACTTTTCAGGGCGTCTGTCATATTGAGGGCGATAACAGTAGGAAGGCCCATTTCTAATAACTGCAAGGTCAGATAGAGATTTCGCTCCAAGTTTGTTGCATCAAGGACGTTGAGGATAGCAGCTGGTTGGTCCGCTATCAAATAATCTCTGGCAACCCGTTCTTCTGGTGTGTAGGGAGACAGCGAGTAGATACCTGGTAAATCTTGAATTAGTAAATGCTTTCGCTTTTTGATTGTTCCAGATTTTCTTTCAACGGTGACTCCAGGCCAGTTACCAACACGTTGGTTGGTCCCTGTTAGGAGGTTGAAAAGAGTTGTTTTTCCGCTATTTGGATTTCCTGCAAGGGCGATGTGTTTTGTCATTTCTTCACCTCGCTTGTGATTTGAACACCAATCATTTGCGCTTCGGATTTGCGTAGTGTCAGCTCGTATCCTCTCAAGGTAATTTCGATTGGATCGCCCAAGGGAGCGACTTTTTTGAGAAATAGCTGCGTGTTCTTTGTAAGTCCCATATCCATGAGGCGACGACGGAGTGCACCTGTTGCATAGATGTCCATGACCTTAGCTGAGCTACCAATAGGTGCCTCAGATAGATTGATTATTTCCGTAGCTGACTTTTCTATTAAAACCAGAGATTCAATAATTTCTCTATCTAGGGCTAGACGGCTTGCCTTGACTTGGAAAATAGCATTGGTCTTGGTTTTTGAAATGATGCGAATCTCTTCTCCGACTTTTAAACCCAAGTGCGCTAAGTGTTTACGAATATCATCTTGCGTTAGACAATCTTTGACTAAATAAGATTGTCCAACTTGAAGGTTTTGCAGTTTCATATCGTTTCCTTTGTGATTTTTATAACAATAGTATAGCATAATTCCTTAAAAGTGTCAGATAATTTTTAGGAATGACTTATTTTCGGACTTGTTTTCTCTTTATTTTTGGTAAATTCTCAAAGTAAGTTCTAGTTCCCGTCCTTCCAGAAGTTACTTTGAGAAAACTGCATAACATCAACAGAATTTCGTCTCAGACTAAGTTCTGTTTTTGACTACAAATGTTGATAATAGTGAGTTTTAGGGTTGAAAAAGTTGAAAAAAAGAGTACACTAAAGTTACTGGCTCTGAGACGTCTCAAAGTAAGTTCTAGTTATCTGGAATTTTGGATGGGACAAGTTCCTTTCTATTTTTAAATTATTATTTGATAAAAGCTAGCGATTATTTATCTAATAATCGAGGTGATTGGATGACGTTCTCAGGGTCAATTTTAGAGATACCCAGAAGTGTTGCCACTTCCTCACCGTAGGTAAATGTAAAGAGTTCATAAGCGGATTTTCCGTTGAAAGAAGCTCGTTTGACGCTGTTGACATGCGAACAAACTAGGTTGATGTCCTCCTGTGTCAAGTTGTCAAAACTAGTTCCCTTAGGAAGAATGTCTCTGATAAGAGTATGATTCTTCTCAATTCTCCCTTTCTGATCAGAACGATTTGGGTCACAGAAGAAGAGTTTAGATTCTCCCCGAACATCCATTTCGATGTCGTCTACTCTGGCGAACTCACCGCCATTGTCTGTCAGAATGACAGGGAATAGTTCGCAGAAGCTCATCTCTTTCTGGTGCAGGTCATTCTTGATAGCGTAGAGGTGTTTAGCGACCTCATTAGCTGTTTTATTATCAAGCAATCGAGCGAAGATAAAGTTGCAGTAGGAGAGGTTGAAGGTGAGAAGTAGCTTTCCGCCGATCCGTCCAGTAACGGTGTCCATTTCCAGCCAATAGCTGATATCATTCTTAGTAAGAAAGCCTTGGAAGTCCTCGTAAGACCGTCCTTCTTTGGAAGTTTTAGGAATGGGTTGGAGGTTTCTGGTTCTCCGTTTTCTGAATTTCACGACACGAGGGAAATCGATCGGTTTTGTGGACAGATAGCCTTTTTCAAGGTAACGATAGATAGAAGCTCTGGATGCCGACAGTTCGTTGGAGGCTATGATGTGGTTGAGGTGTTGTCCTTTTTGGATGGCAGAAGAGACAATCTCGTCCATACGATAGAATTCTTCTTTATTTAGGGCAACACCTGTTCTTGAATCTGAGAGCTTAGCTTCATAATCAAGCTGAGCTCTTTTTGCGTAGTAGAACTGTTTCTGGTATCCACAATTGATTCTCTTTTTCGGACAGGCATTACAAACGTAGGGAGCCTTTTTGAGCAGAGGGCAGGCCTCACAATTGGTACTAGAGTTCTCTTTTATCACCCTATTTCTCCGAACTTCTTTTGAGATTGTGGACGGGTCTTTACCTAGCTTAGCAGCGATAGCTGAGAAGGTTTTTAGTTGTTCAATTCCTATTTGAATATCATTGCGATCAGAGAGAGTTAAGTGTTTGTTTTTCATTGTCAGTTACCAACTTGTCCCATAGTAAGTTCTACCTTATTTCTTTGTCTCATTCTAGTTTCCAGTTTTTAAGACAGACTAGAACTTACTTTGGGAATTTACTTCTCTTTATTTTTTTCCATATTTCCAAAAAATCCATTGACTTTTTTTAGAGATATGATATACTAGTCAAGTACTGCTGGTTTAGCTCAGTCGGTAGAGCGCATCCATGGTAAGGATGAGGTCGCCGGTTCAATCCCGGCAACTAGCATCGAATACTATCGAAAGACCTTGTTTGACAAGGTTTTTTCTTATTTTTGTCCTAAATTCGCCCCAATTGTCAAAAAATCCCTTGACATGAATGTTTATTGTGGTAGAATAGGGCTTAGAAATATGAAAGGAGTAAAACAAATGAACAAGCAACTTGTCATGCAGCAAGCTATTTTTTATCATACACTCCTTTCTAAGCAGGAAAACAGGGCTCATTGATAAACTTATGAAGTTTTTCGTGGGCTATATTTTGAAACATTGAGACAATCAAGCACTGTGGCCATGGTGTGATAAAAATTGTCGACTATGTTCAAGAGCTGGTCTATTTTTGTGGACTTACGCAAGCCTAGGTGGAGTGAAATGCTTCCCTAGGCTTTTTTGTGCGCTTAGAAAGGTAAGGTCTATCAACTGTTACTCATTGAATAAAGTGGCAAATGATAGGTTATAGATTTGTAAAGGAGATATATGTTTCGATTAATTTTTGACTACATCAAGCGTCATAAGTGGCTCTATCTATTGGTTGCTGTGACCTTGATTATTTATGACGCCACACTTTTGCTACCAACGCAAATCATACAGCGGATGGTCGATATACTGACCAAGAATGAATTGACTCAGGCCATATTGGTTCAGGAGATGACCTTATTGTTATTGGTAACAGTACTGAACTATGCAACAGCCTTCATTTGGCATCTGAAATTATTTCAGGCCTCTGTCAACTTCAAGTTTGACATGCAGCAACGTGCCTTTAAAAAATTAGTAACCATGCGGACTCCATTTTATGAAAAATTCCGCTCAGGAGATGTCATGACTCGTTTTTCAACGGATGTGGATGGCCTGATGGAGATGGTGGGTTACGGTCTTATGATTGTCGTCTATGCAGGCGGTATGTTGGCTTTTATCATTCCCACGATGTTCTTTATTGATTGGAAAATTTCGCTAGTAGCTTTACTACCGATGCTGTTCATGACACTATGTATATTTTTTATCGGGAGAAAACAAGATAAGGCGATTGATGCCAATAGGGAAGCTGTAGCCCAGCTCAATAATGAAGTTTTGGAGGTCATCGAAGGTATTCGAGTGACTAGGGCTTATAGTAAAAAAGCAACTCAAAAGGCTCAATTTCAAGCTCGTACCAAGCAATTGGCTCAGGGTGGGGATCGCATCACTTCCTTGCAATCATTGTATAATCCATTAGCCACAGTCTGTTTGGGATTATCTACTATTTTCGTGCTTCTCATGGGGGCACAAGCTGTGAAAGCAGGGCAACTGACCTTGGGACAAGTAATTGCCCTTCAATTGTATGTTGGTTCGCTTTTAGAGCCGTTTTGGACACTAGCAGATTTCATCCTTGTTTATCAGACTGGTAAGACATCTTTTGAAAAACTGCAAGAGCTGATTGAGACGGGTGATGATTTGGAGGCTGATGGTTCTAAGGAAATTGCAGAGCTGTCTAGTATTTCCTTCAAAAATTATAGCTTTAGTTATCCACAGGCGGAAAGAGCCAGCCTACAGGACATCAATTGGACACTGAAAGCAGGGCAAACTGTAGGTATCGTTGGGAAAACTGGTTCGGGAAAAACGACCTTGGTTCGCCAATTCTTACGCCAGTATCCGATTGGTCAGGGAAATTTTTTCATCAATCATCAATCTGTTTTAGACTTTAAACGTTCTAGTATAGAGGAAAAAATTGGCTATGTTCCACAAGAACACATTTTGTTTTCAAGGTCTGTTGGAGAAAATATTGCCCTTGGGAAAGTAGCTAGTAGCTCTGAGGAGATTGAACAAGCCATTGCCACAGCAGCTTTTAGTCAAGATTTAAAACGGATGAGTGATGGTCTTGATACCATGATTGGTGAGCGTGGTGTATCTATTTCTGGCGGTCAGAAACAACGGATTTCCATTGCCCGTGCTTTCCTGCGAGAGCCAGATTTGCTAATTCTAGATGATTCTTTGTCGGCAGTGGATGCTCGGACAGAACGCCAGATTATCCAAAATATTCAAAAAGAACGTGCAGGCAAAACCAATGTCATCGTGACCCATCGTCTATCTGCTGTCAACCATGCAGACTGGGTACTAGTCTTGGATGAGGGGCGTATCGTTGAGGAAGGGCGTCCAGCTGATTTGTTTGCCCAAAGAGGTTGGTACTATGAACAATACCAACGACAACAAAGCCAGGAAGGAGGAGAGTAATGACTATTTTAGGTTTTTTATTAAAACAAATCCGTCGAGTCAAGTGGCTATTTATAGTAGCTGTCGGCTTCTATCTACTGGCTTCGACCATGGTTCGATTGGCTCCTCTACTGATTCAGCAGGCGATTGATGGACCGATTACGGATTTAAGCAAGGGTTTGCCCTTTGATGAAGCTGTTTTCTTAAACCAGTCAGTTCAATATATGGGAATGATTATTCTGGGAGCTATTGGCTTCTACCTATCTATGCGTTTACTCATGCATTGTGCCAATCGTATTGCTGAAAATCTGCGTAATCAAGCCTACGATGTTATGCAACGGTTGCCTATTTCTTATTTTGATGATAAGCCCGCTGGAAAAATTGCAACTAGAATTGTCAATGATACAGAAACTCTGCGGACACAATTTTATGGGACCTTAGTTAATGCCTTTAACAATATTGTTCGTTTGCTCTTTACATACGGTGTCCTATTTTACATGAATAGGAGTCTCGGTTGGCTGATGTTACTCTTGATACCACTCTATATCGGTATTCAATTTGCTTACAAGAAAATGACAGACAAGCCAATGAAGGATTTTTATGATGCAAGGAGTGACGTCAATACGCAGGTGAATGAGACCATGAATGGTGCAAGTTTGATTCAACTTTTTGGACAAGAAGAGCGCATCATGAGAGAATTTGAAGTGACTGCTGACAAGATGCGTCGGGCAGATAATAAGATTATCTGGGCCCAGTCTCTTGCCACGTGGAATCTGAGTGGTTTTCTGCAAAATTTAGTCATTGCTGCGATTTTAACAGTAGTCGGCTATCAGTTTCTTGCGGGACAGGATGGAGTTACAGCTGGGAAACTCTTTGTTTACGTCAACTATATCGAAGGAGTCTTCATTGCTTTGGGAGCGCTGGTTCAACAGTTCCCAAATATGCTTCGCTCTTTTGAAACAGGTAAGCGTCTAATGGCCCTTCTAGAAGAAGAGGTGGAGGACGACTGTGATCGTATTTTGGAAGTTGAACAAGGGCAAGTCGTGTTTGAACACGTGAACTTTAGCTATGAAGAAAACAGACCAGTTTTGAAAGATATTACCATTCGGGCAGAAAAAGGAGAAACAGTTGCTCTGGTTGGGCATACTGGGTCTGGTAAGTCTTCTATTATGAACCTCCTCTATCGTTTCTATGATCCACAGGAGGGACGTGTACTGATTGATGGGAAAAACATCCGTGATTATTCTCGTGAAAGCCTGCGCAGTCACATGGGGATTGTTTTGCAAGATCCCTATCTCTTTACAGGGACGATTGCCAGCAATGTTTCCATGAATGAAGAGGAAGCAGATAGAACAAGAATCATGCAGGCGCTAGAAAAAGTTGGTGCAGGGCCTATGCTATCTCGCTTAGAGAAAGGGATTGATGAACCGGTTGTTGAGAAGGGGGCGGCCTTTTCAAGTGGGGAACGTCAGTTGATTGCCTTTGCGCGGACACTCTACTCTGATCCTAAAATTCTGATATTGGATGAAGCAACTTCTCATATTGATACGGAGACGGAAGAAAGTATCCAACATGCCATGGAAGTGGTGAAAGAAGGTCGGACAACCTTTATTATTGCTCACCGACTTTCTACCATTCAAAATGCAGACCAGATTCTTGTCTTAGATCAAGGTCGAATTATTGAACATGGGAAACATGAAGAATTGGTTGCACGTGGTGGAGTATATGCTCAAATGCATGAGATTCAAGCAAAGGTGTAATAAGCAGTTAAAAATTCCAAGCTTTGGCTGGAATTTTTTGCTATAATTGACTCATGAAAGCTTTAATTTTTGATGTAGATGATACGCTTTATGATCAGATTCAACCGTTTGAACGTGCTTTGGAAAGACATATTGAAGTAGCAAGGGTGCAAATTGAACCACTCTACCTTTCCTTTCGCAGATATGCGGATGAAGTATTTGAAGAGACAGCAACTGGAAAGATGAGTCTGAAAGACAGTCATATTTATCGGATGAAACATGCTTTGGCAGATTTTGGGTATCAAGTGTCTGATGCAACAGCCTTAGCTATTCAAATAGATTATGATTATTTTCAAGGGCAGATAGAGCTCAGTCCAGTGTTTCCAGAAATATTTTCGTGGTGCCAGGCGCAAGGAATTGCAATGGGGATTATTACGAATGGACCTTATAGACATCAGTTGAGAAAGATACGCACGATGGGGTTAGTTAATTGGTTTGAGCTAGAACATGTCCTTATTTCTGGACAAGTTGGTATCACAAAGCCAAATCCTGCTATTTTTCAACTAATGGAAGAACGTTTGGGGATGTCAGGCGAAGATATTTGTTATCTAGGGGATTCGTTTGAAAATGATGTGGTAGGAGCGAAAGCTGCGAATTGGAAGGCAATTTGGTTTAATCATAGAAAGAGAGTAGAGCCAATAGCTCCCTATCAGGCAGATAAAGTGGTGACAGATTGGGATGAACTGGTCAAAGTTATCCAGTCTTTCTAGTGGTTTCTGTAAGGGATTATCAATTTTTTATAGGTGTGATAGGTAAAATATATTAGCAGGATACCTGTCTTTATGATAGCATAAAATGTAAGCATAGAAGTATAGGTGTGAATCCAAGCAGATTTTTATTCCTACTCTATGAAATTTTTTGAAATGGAGTTACCTATGACACAAGCTTTCTTTCCTATCCATACTCTAGAGACTGTTAGTCCAGAATTACGAGAAAACCTTGCGACTGTCAAGAAAAATAATGGCGGCTATATTCCTAATCTCATCGGTCTTTTAGCTAATTCTCCTACAGCCCTAGAAACCTACCAAACTGTTAGTGGTATCAATCGCCGTAGTAGTCTGAATCCGACCGAGCGTGAAGTGGTACAAATTACAGCTGCCCTTGCCAATGGCTGTGGATTTTGCGTGGCAGGTCATACGGCTATTTCTATCAAGCTGGTTAAGATGCCAGATGTTATTCTACAAGCTCTACGCCAGGGAACTCCCATCGAAACGGATGCAAAATTAGATGTTCTCGCTCGATTTACTCTGGCTGTTATTCATGAAAAAGGTAAGGTTGGACAGCCCTTGCTGGAGGAATTTTTCCAAGAGGGCTACACGGCTGAAAATGCCTTGGATGTGGTGTTAGGGGTCAGTCTTGCAACTCTTTGTAATTATGCCAACAATCTCATCAATACTCCTATCAATCCAGAATTACAGGCCTATGCTCTGTAGGAGTTCCAGCAGAATATGTATCAAAAACTAGTTAGGACGTTTACGTTATCCTAACTAGTTTTTTTGAATTACCCAAGTATGATTTTCCTAATATACATTTGAGATGGCCTTTGTTTTCTAAAACTAGTTTTAGAAGAGGTATAAAATGTTGAAACTAGTTTCAAAAGAAGACTATTTTCTTTCAAAATAGAAATTAGATTTTAAATGAGGAACTGGGATTGAAAAAAAGTTAATGTGCTATATAATAATATTGTAAGCGCTATCCAGAACCCAAGAATAGAAAGGAGAAATTAATGGGCAAGATCAGTAAAGAAGCTCTAAAAGAACAGATAAAAGATGGAATTATCATTTCCTGTCAGGCTTTACCAGGCGAACCCCTGTATAGGGAAGAAGGCGGTATTATGCCTTTACTAGTCAAGGCTGCCCAAGAAGCAGGGGCTGTCGGTATTCGGGCCAATAGTGTACGAGATATTAAGGAGATAAAAGAAGTAACTACTTTGCCAATTATCGGAATTATCAAGCGAGACTATCCTCCACAAGAGCCCTTTATTACGGCTACGATGCGAGAAGTAGACGAGTTAGCAGCTCTAGATATTGAGGTCATTGCTCTTGATTGTACCAAGCGTGAGCGTTATGACGGACTCGATGTTGTTGATTTCATTAAGCAAATCAAAGAAAAATACCCCGAACAGCTTTTTATGGCAGATATTTCAACCTTTGAGGAAGGATTAACTGCTTATGAAGCAGGTATCGATTTTGTTGGGACAACACTTTCGGGGTATACATCCTATAGTAGGCAGGAGGAGGGACCGGATATTGAATTGGTTGACCGCTTGTGCCGAGCAGGTATCGATGTGATAGCGGAAGGAAAAATACACTATCCTGACCAAGTAAAAATTATTCATGATTTAGGTGTGGCAGGAATTGTTGTAGGCGGTGCAATCACACGTCCAAAGGAAATCGCAGAGCGGTTTATTAGTGCTTTACATAAATAATTAATAGGTTATAGAAAGGAATGGAGTATGAATTTTAAGAAGTTTTCTCAGCTAGGGCAGGCCTTTATGCTGCCAATCTCAATTTTGCCTGTTGCTGGTCTCTTACTGGGAATTGGAGGCGCCTTATCAAATAGTAACGCTGTAGCACAATTTCCTGTATTGGATCAAGCGTGGTTGCAAGCTGTATTCACTATCATGAGTACGGCAGGTAGTGCGGTATTTGCGAATTTAGCGTTGATTTTTGCAATTGGTGTTGCTGTAGGTTTGGCAGATGCTGATAAGGGGACTGCTGGCCTATCTGCTGGGGTTGCATACTTGGTTTATACGGCTACTATTAGTGGATTTTTAACTCTTTTTGCAGATAAGGGAGCAAGCATTGATACTGGAGTTTTGGGCGCTTTAGCGATTGGTATCACTGTTGCAACTTTACACAATAAATACCGAAAAATTGAATTACCAGCCTTTCTTGGTTTCTTCGGAGGCTCTCGCTTTATTCCAATTATTTCATCATTTGCAGCAATTGCGATTGGCTCCATTTTTTATATAATTTGGCCACCGATTCAGAATTTGTTAGTTGATTTTGGTAAGGCAATAGCAGAGATGGGAAGTTTTGGAACCTTCTTATATGGTTTTGGGTTGCGTTTGACAGGTGCATTTGGCTTGCACCATACCATCTATCCAATGTTTTGGTATACTTCATTAGGTGGAAGTGAAGTGGTAGCAGGTGAGACGATCCAAGGTGCGCAAAATATTTTCTTTGCTCAATTAGCAGATGCGAACCATACAGGCTTATTTACTTATGGAACTCGATTTTTTGCTGGTCGATTTGCAACGATGATTTTTGGTCTACCAGCATCTTGTTTGGCTATGTATCACGCAATTCCTAAGGAAAATCGTAAGAAGGTTGGCAGTTTTTATTCAAGTAGTGCATTAACTTCCTTATTGACAGGAATTACTGAGCCAATCGAGTTTTCTTTCTTGTTTGTTGCTCCATGGCTATATGTTGTTCACGCATTTTTAGATGGACTATCATTCTTAGTTGCGGATCTCCTGCAAATTCGTATTGGGAACTCATTTTCTGGTGGGCTTATTGATTACTTGATTTTTGGTGTTTTCCAAGGAAATGACAAAACCAATTGGATTTACGTTATTCCTGTAGGCTTGCTTTGGGCAGCAGTTTATTATCTAGTTTTCAAATTTTTAGTAACCAAATTTCACGTGCTAGTTCCTGGTATGGAAAGCAGTGATCAAGCATCGCATTCTGAAAAAGTTTTATCAAACGGTTCTAGTCTTCGTGATAATGCAATTGCTATCATCGATGCTCTTGGTGGAGCAGATAATATTGAGAATGTGACTGCCTGTGCGACTCGATTAAGAGTATCGCTCAGAAATAGTGGTCTTGTGGATAAGGGAGTTATTCAGTCGATAGGTGCAACGGCTGTTTTGGATGTAAAAGGAGGAATACAGGCTATTTTCGGAGGTAAGGCTATTCTGTATAGCCAAGAAATCAATCAAATTCTTGGTCTTGAAGAATAGAGTTAGATTTAAGCGAATTAAAAGCATTCAAACTGTACCTATCGGGTATTTTGAATGCTTTTTGTCTTATTAAGAGTGTTGTGAAATAGAAAGGTGGATGAATTATTCTCTAATAGTCTGCTTGAAAATATTCTCTTTTTTCTCCTTGTCAATAGCCAAAAAATAGGCGTAGATAATATCTAGCATGATGAGCAGGGGAATTTGGGGTGAGATACGATTGCCGTAATTGAGGTGGCGGACAGAGGCGACTGGAATGATTTGGTCAAAAGTCGGATGGGGAAAACTCTTGGTTGTTAACAGGGCGGTAGGAATCCCCTTTTGAGCAGCCAGGTGGAGATGCTCCATGACCTCTTCTGTCTGACCAGACAGAGAAAGACCGATGACCAGGCAACTAGGGTCTAAAATAGTAGTTGTCCAAATAAGATTGTTTTTATCAGTAATTGCATCGCAGACTACACCCAGTCGCATAAAGCGGGATTTGATTTCCATTGCAACCAAACCAGAACTACCGATTCCGTAAAAATAGACACGCTTGCTACTGTCAATCAGTTTGGCAATTTCTTCCAATTTTTCTTCATCAACGAGTTTATTGGTAGCAGTTAGGATTTCCTCATAGTCTACCAAGACTTTTTTTGTTAGGCTCCGCTGTAATTTTTCAAAATGTTTATCCAAGTATTGTTGGTTATTCTGAAAGGCAAAGACAAATTCTCGATAACCGGAAAATCCACATTTTTTGGCAAAACGGGTAAGAGCAGATGGAGAAATGTGGAGTTGCTGTATAGTGTTTTCTTGGCTAAGATCGGCGCTAGATGGATCTAACTGAGTAAAATAACTGGCAATCTGCTTTTCAAGTCTAGTCATCTGATCCAGATGAGACTCAATGATAGCAGTGATGTGTTTCGGTGTTTGTAACATTTTCCATTCCTCTGATAGCTTCTGAGGACATTATACCACTAAAACCCCCTCATTGATAGGTTTTATGATATAATGGAAACGTAAAAGGAATGTAAGATTATGTATATTGAAATGATTGATGAAACAGGGCAGGTTTCTGCTCAAATGCAGGAGCAGATTACGGAATTGCTCCAGTTTGCTGCCGAAAAAATTGGCAAGCAGAATAAGGAAATGGCTGTGACCTTTGTGGACAATAAGCGTGTCCATGAGGTTAACTTGGAGTACCGAGGAATTGACCGTCCCACAGACGTTGTCAGCCTAGAATATAAGCCAGAGTCGGAGATTGTTTTTGATGAGGAAGACTTACTGGACAATCCTGAATTGGCTGAAATGATGGAAGATTTCGATGCCTATATTGGTGAATTGTATATTTCTATCGATAAGGCGCGTGAGCAAGCTGAAGATTACGGACATAGCTACGAGCGCGAAATGGGCTTTTTAGCTGTACACGGTTTTCTGCATATCAATGGCTATGATCATTATACGCCAGAAGAAGAAGCAGAAATGTTTGGTTTACAGGAAGAAATTTTGACGGCCTATGGACTTACAAGAGAATAATTCAAAAAATCGTTGGAAAAACCGAGAGCTGATTGCCAGTCTAGAATTTGCAGTAACAGGTTTGTTGACGGCTTTCAAGGAAGAACGCAATATGAAGAAGCACCTCGCTTCAGCTGTCCTTGTTGTGCTTGCGGGACTTATTTTCCAAGTATCTGTGACAGAATGGCTCTTCCTCTTGCTTAGTATTAGTCTGGTTATCGCTTTTGAAATTGTGAATTCGGCTATTGAGAATGTGGTGGATTTGGCGTCAGACTATCATTTTTCAATGTTGGCAAAAAATGCAAAAGATATGGCAGCAGGGGCAGTCTTGTTTGTGTCAGGATTTGCCTTGTTGACAGGACTGATTATCTTTGTACCGAAAATTTGGGACTTTATTTTTTAGAATTTAGTCTTTTAGTTTACTTTTAGTACTAGGCAACGAGCCGCAGGCATAACTCAATGCTTTCTTGTTTCTAGGTGACCAGCTGATGTACTTCGCTTTTTTGTTTTCAGGCTCAGGTACGAATAGTCCACCGGACTATTCGTATCCCCCAGACTGTTTCAATCAGGCAAGGCGAGTTCAAATACTCCAGTGGAGTGTTTGAAGTTGGAAATAAGGAAACAAAGTTTCCTCATTCGTCGAAGTAATAAAAGAAAAACTAAATGACGATATAAGGAGAATACATGACATTTAACTCAGGTTTTGTGGCGATTTTAGGTCGTCCAAACGTTGGGAAATCAACCTTTCTCAACTATGTAATGGGGCAAAAAATTGCCATCATGAGCGACAAGGCTCAAACAACCCGTAACAAGATTATGGGGATTTATACGACTGAAGAAGAGCAGATTGTCTTCATTGACACACCAGGAATCCACAAGCCTAAGACGGCCTTGGGTGACTTTATGGTGGAATCTGCTTACAGCACCCTTCGTGAAGTTGACACGGTCCTTTTTATGGTGCCAGCCGATGAAAAACGAGGCAAGGGTGACGACATGATTATGGAACGTCTTAAACAGGCCAAGGTTCCAGTCATTTTAGTGGTTAACAAGATTGACAAGGTCCATCCAGACCAGCTTTTAGAACAGATTGATGATTTCCGTCAACAGATGGACTTCAAGGAAATTGTGCCAATTTCTGCTACCCAAGGGAACAATGTTAATCGTCTCATGGAAATTCTCAAGGAAAATCTGGATGAAGGTTTCCAGTATTTCCCAGCGGACCAAATCACTGACCACCCAGAACGTTTCTTGGTATCTGAGATGATTCGGGAGAAGGTTCTACACCTGACTCGTGAGGAAATTCCGCACTCTGTTGCCGTTGTCATCGAGTCCATGAAACGTGATGAATTTACCGACAAGGTCCATATCCGAGCGACGATTATGGTTGAGCGTGATAGTCAGAAAGGCATCATCATCGGCAAGCAAGGAGCCATGCTCAAGAAAATCGGCTCCATGGCCCGTCGTGATATTGAATTGATGTTGGGCGACAAAGTCTTCCTCGAAACCTGGGTCAAAGTCAAGAAAAACTGGCGTGACAAAAAACTCGACCTCGCCGATTTTGGCTATAATGAGAAAGAGTATTAAAAACGTCCGGGGGACGTTTTTAACCCGAGCCAAGAAATTGGAGAGCGAGGTAGCCTGGGGATAGGCTGTCTAAGTCAATCACTTAGAAATAGTTAGCAGAAAAGCCGAAAGGCTTTTACTGCGTTATGGAGAAATCTTTTTAGTAAACAAGAAAGGAAAGCCGGTTAGGTGTTGTAATTGAACTCGCCTACGACTCTTTGAAAAAAGATAACCGTGACCTAGGTGCCTAAGCACCGTCGGTCAGGTTTCTATTTTTCTTTGAGTCGCTTAACGGCTTAGTATCTTAGTATGCCTGAATTGCCTGAGGTTGAGACGGTTCGTCGTGGTTTGAATCGGTTGGTCAAAGGAAAGGTCATCGAAAAGGTCGAGGTAACCTATGCTCCTATGATTAAGACTGGTGTGGATGCCTTCTGTCAGGACTTGATTGGTCAGGAGATTTTAGATGTGGACCGTCGTGGTAAGTATCTCTTGATTTACCTGACAGACCATGTCTTCATTTCCCACTTGCGGATGGAAGGTAAGTACAATTTCTTTCATGATCAGATGCCTGCCAACAAGCATTTTCATGCCTTTTTTACTTTTTCAGATGGCTCGACCTTGGTTTATCAGGATGTCCGCAAGTTTGGGACCATGGAACTGCTGGGCAAGGCGGATATAGAAGCCTATTTTATCAGTCGAAAAATTGGTCCTGAGCCGACGGAGGAAGATTTTGACTTAGAAGAATTTGCCAAAAAGTTAGCTAAGTCGAGAAAGCCCATTAAGGCACATCTTTTGGACCAGTCTTTGGTGGCTGGTTTGGGCAATATCTATGTCGACGAGGTCTTGTTCAGGGCTCATGTCCATCCTGCTCAAACGAGTAATCAGCTGTCGGCAGAGCAGGTGGCAGACCTCCGTCAAGCTACCATAGAAGTTCTGCAACTGGGTATTGAAAAAGGTGGTTCAACCATTCGGACTTACAAAAATGCCTTGGGCATGGATGGGACTATGCAGGATTGTTTACAAGTTTATGGAAAGACAGGACAGGCTTGTCCCCGTTGCCAGACAGAGATTGTAAAAATCCAGCTGGGCGGTCGTGGGACACATTTCTGTCCCACGTGTCAGGTGAAACATGGCTAAAATTATCGGTTTAACAGGCGGTATCGCCTCTGGAAAATCAACGGTCACAGCTTTTTTACGAGAACAGGGCTATCCAGTCATCGATGCGGATGCGGTCGTGCATGAGTTGCAGGCTAAAGGTGGTAAACTCTACCAAGTTTTGCTTGCTGAGTTTGGGGAAGCAATCCTGTCAGCTGATGGTAGTCTAGATAGGGTCAAGCTGGGTCAGGCTGTTTTTGCGGATAGCAAATTGCGGGCTCGCCTGTCTGACCTGCAGGACCAAATTATCAGACAGGAGCTGTTAGACAGACGGGACGCCCTCAAGCAGACTGAAGATGTAATTTTCATGGATATTCCTCTGCTCTACGAGGCAGATTATAGCGGGGAAGTAGATGAAGTCTGGCTAGTTTATGTCGATAGAGCGCAGCAGTTGGAACGGCTTATGAAACGTAATGGCTTAGCTGTTCAAGATGCAGAAAATCGTCTGGCTGCTCAGCTTTCTTTAGAGGAAAAACGGTCGCAAGCCCAGGTGGTGATTGACAATAGCGGAGCGGTTGAGGCGACCTTAGCACAGGTTGCGCAACTTTTGGAGGAATTAAAGGATGGACGACGGTAGTAGTTATTGGAAGCAGAATTTGAAGGTGGCTTGGTTGGGAAATTTCCTAACAGGGACGAGTTTTACCTTGGTTATGCCTTTTATCTCGGTTTTTGTGGAAGAGTTGGGGGTAGGTCCTGGACAGGTAGAATATTATGCGGGACTTGCGGTATCTGTTAATGCCCTTGCGGCAGCCTTGATGGCACCTATTTGGGGGAGTTTGGCGGACCGTTACGGTCGCAAGCCCATGATGGTGCGGGCTGCTTTTGCTATGATTTTTACTATGGGTGGTATGGCCTTTGTACCAAATGTTTTTTGGTTGCTTGCCTTACGTGTCCTAAACGGGGTATTTACAGGGTACATTCCCAATGCTACTGCCTTGATTGCCAGTCAGGTTCCAAAGGATAAGACGGGGTATGCTCTGGGTACCTTATCAACAGGTGCGGTAGCGGGTAATTTGATTGGTCCGACCCTAGGTGGTATCTTAGCAGAGATGTTTGGCGTACATATGGTATTTTTGCTGGTGGGACTTCTTTATGCTATCGTTGTGTTACTGACCGTTTTCTATATTCGAGAGGATTTTGTTCCAGTCAAAAAAGGCGAAGAGATGTCGGTTAAAGAGGTATTTGAGCAGGTGAAAGATCGGCAGATGCTGGTTGGGCTTTTTGTGACTTCTATGATTATTATTGCAGCTGCTCAGGCTGTCGTTCCTATATTGACCCTCTATGTGCGGCATTTGGGACAGACAGATAATCTGTTATTTGTTGCTGGTTTTATCATTTCCTTGCCTGGTATGGCATCGTTAGTGACATCAGGTTATTTAGGGAAAATTGGTGACCGTATTGGCAACCATCGACTTCTATTAATTGCTTTGACTTACAGTCTGTTGATTAATGTTTTCTGTGTTTTTGCAGAAAATCCTTTCCAGCTTGGTTTGTTGCGATTCATGTATGGTTTTGGGACAGGAGCATTGTTGCCTTCGGTCAATTCTCTTTTGACCAAGTTGACCCCCAAAGAAGGGATTTCAAGGATATTTTCCTACAACCAACTCTTTAATAATCTAGGTTCTGTTGTTGGTCCCATGATGGGGTCTGCGGTAGCTGCTCACATGGGTTATGACTGGGTTTTCTATCTGTCGAGCGGACTTGTCCTCTTTAACCTTATCTGGTCTTTGACCAATTTTAGAAACTATTTGAAAGTAAGGGATGTTTAGTGAGAGTTAAAATCAATTTACAATGTTCAGAATGTGGTAGTAAGAACTACTTGACTAGCAAAAACGCCAAGACTCATCCAGATAAGATTGAAGTCCTTAAATACTGCCCAAAAGAGAGAAAAGTAACCCTCCACCTTGAAACTAAGTAGGTTTTATGGTACAATGTCATAAGTTATTGTAGAAAGTGAAAAAAATATGTATCAAGCATTATTAGCAATTCTGTTGATTTTATCTGTTATTTTGATTGTAGTGATTTTTATTCAACCGGCTAAAAACCAGTCTAGCAACGTCTTTGACGCTTCTAGTGGAGCCTTATTTGAACGTACAAAGGCCCGTGGTTTTGAAGCGGTGATGCAACGCATTACAGCTATTCTTGTTTTTCTTTGGATGCTGGATGCGCTGGCACTTGTTATCATTTCAAGTAAGTAGATAAATCAGACTGGGACTAGTTCTTGGTCTATTTTTTTAGTAAAGGTAAGATGAAAAACGAAATTATTAACTATATTAAAGAAGTTGGTCCTGTGACCATGGACCAGCTGGCAGATCAGTTTGGAGCCAGTTCTGCAAAAGGTTTTACAGACTTGGTCAAGCTGGTTTCTAGTATGGAAGGGAGCCGTCAACTTTTCTTTGACAATGCTGGTCGGATTACTCTTCCTGCTCCAAAAATCTCCAAGAACAAGGTGACCTTGCAGGGCATTTTCCGTGCCCACAAGTCAGGTTTTGGTTTTGTGACCATTGATGAGGAGGAAGATGATCTCTTTGTCAGTCGTGACGATGTTAATTTTGCCATCGAGGGCGACCGAGTGGAAGTGGCGATCAAGAAAGTGGCGGACAGGCTCAAGGGAACGGCTGCGGAAGCGGAAGTTATTGATATTTTGGAACATAGCCTGAAAACTGCGGTAGGCTTGATTGTTTTTGACGAAGATAAGCCAGAATATGCAGGCTACATCAAGTCTAAAAACCAGAAAATCGCTCAGAAGATTTACATCAAGAAGTCACCTCTGGTATTGACCGGAACGGAAATCCTCAAAGTCGACATTGAAGCCTATCCCAACAAGAAACGGGACCACTTTGTTGCGACCATTCGGGACGTGGTGGGCCACAAGGATGATGTGGGGATTGATGTCTTGGAAGTTTTGGAGTCTATGGACATCGTGTCGGAGTTTCCTGATGAAGTCTTGGCAGAGGCCAATCGAGTACCAGAAAGTCCGTCAGAACAGGACTTTGAAGGCCGCTTGGATCTGCGAGATGAAATCATCTTCACTATCGACGGTGCGGATGCCAAAGACTTGGACGATGCGGTCCATATCAAGCAACTCAAGAACGGCAATCTGGAGCTGGGTGTCCATATTGCTGATGTCAGCTACTATGTGACGGAAGGCTCAGCCTTGGATCAAGAGGCCATCAAGCGTGGGACTTCTGTCTATGTGACCGACCGTGTGGTGCCAATGCTGCCAGAACGTTTGTCAAATGGTATTTGTTCCCTTAATCCAAATGTGGATCGCCTGACCCAGTCGGCTATTATGGAAATTGACCGTAAGGGCAAGGTGGTCAAGCACTGGATTGGTCAGACGGTCATCAAAACGACCTTCCGCATGACCTATTCCGATGTCAATGATATGATTGCGGGCAATCAGGAAAAGTTGGACAAATACAAGGCAATCGTGCCAAGTGTGGACCTCATGGTCAAACTCCATGAGACGCTGGAAACCATGCGCTACAAGCGTGGGGCTCTCAACTTTGATACAGCTGAAGCTAAAATCATCGTCAACAAGGACGGGCTGCCAGTCGATATTCAACTGCGTCAGCGGGGCATTGCCGAGCGGATGATTGAGTCCTTCATGCTGGCTGCCAATGAGTGCGTTGCCGAGCATTTTGCCAAGTTGGACCTGCCTTTCATCTATCGGATCCACGAGGAGCCTAAGTCGGACAAGTTGCAGAAGTTCATCGATTATGCGACCAGCTTTGGTCTGACGGTCTATGGTACGGCCAGCTCTATCAGCCAGGACGCCCTTCAGGATCTCATGGAGCGGGTCAAGGATGAACCCTATGCGGATGTCCTCAACATGATGTTGCTCCGCTCCATGCAACAGGCACGCTACTCGGAGCACAACCACGGTCACTACGGACTGGGTGCGGAGTTTTACACCCACTTCACCAGTCCTATCCGCCGCTATCCTGACCTGCTGGTTCACCGTATGGTGCGGGAATATGGTCACAATCCTGCGGAAAAAGCAGAGCATTTTGAGCAGGTCATTCCTGAGCTTGCCAAGTCTTCGTCCAGTTTAGAACGCCGTGCTATTGAGGCAGAGCGGGAAGTCGAAGCCATGAAGAAGGCAGAGTTCATGCAAGAATTTGTTGGGCAAGAGTTTGACGGTGTCGTGTCTAGCGTGGTCAAGTTTGGGCTTTTTGTCGAGTTGCCAAACACGGTTGAAGGTCTGATCCATGTCACCAACCTCAACGAGTTCTACCAGTTCCACGAGCGGACTCTGACCTTGCAGGGTGAGAAATCTGGTCGGGTCTTCCGTGTCGGTCAGCCAATTCGTATCAAGCTAACGCGGGCGGACAAGATGACAGGGGAAATCGATTTTGCCCACGTGCCGTCCGAGCTGGATATTGTCGAAAAAGCTTTGAAAGCCAAGCGGAGAACGGCTAGTCACTCCAACCGTGACCGTGATGATCGGTCAGGGAGAGGACGGGGCAAGCACCACAAACAAGAAGCTGCTGGTCGCGACAGCGGACGTCACAAGTCTGGGAAAGACCACAAGTCAAAAAGTGGCAAAAAAGACAAGAAAAAGAAACCATTTTACAAAGAAGTGGCTAAAAAGAACAAGAAGAAAAGGAGATAGGCATGGCCAAGGGTGAGGGCAATGTGATTGCACAGAATAAAAAAGCCCGCCACGACTATACCATTGTCGATACAGTGGAGGCGGGGATGGTCCTGACGGGGACGGAGATTAAGTCTATTCGTGCGGGGCGGATTAACCTTAAGGATGGCTTTGCCCAGATCAAGCAGGGCGAGGCTTGGTTGGTCAACGTCCATATCGCTCCCTACGATGAGGGCAATATCTGGAACCAAGAGCCAACGCGGACCCGCAAACTTCTCTTGCGGAAGAAGCAAATCGAGTCCTTGGGCAATGAGGTCAAGGGAACAGGGATGACCCTGGTGCCCCTCAAGGTCTATATCAAGGACGGTTTTGCCAAGGTCCTGATTGGGCTTGCCAAAGGGAAGCACGACTACGATAAGCGGGAGTCAATTAAACGCCGTGAGCAAGACCGCGATATTAAGCGGACTATGAAGGCTATCAATGCTAGATAAGTTTGGTGTAAGAATGGACATTTATTGTCTAATCTACTGAATGAATAAGATTTATAAAAACGAATACAATAGTTCATGTGTTAGAAAAGAACTACTGTGTTCGTTTTTATTATAGTATCATAGGTGTAAAAATGAATTATTGTTTTATAAAACGATACATATTGTTCGTAATTAATTGTTTGGTGTTAGTATTTGTAGAAATAGGTGTGAATAAAATTCGTTTTTTTGGTAAAATGGACTATGTTCTATGAAAGGAGAATAAATTTGACCTCACTATTTTTATTTTACATGAAGCGAGACTTAAAATCCTTTAAAACAGCGATTGTCTCAGCAGTCTATTTTTTCATCACTTATCTTTTCATTAGATACGGAGATAGTGTTGGAAGAATTTTTGATAATTCGGATGGTTTCGCAATTTTGAAAGTTATGTATGCCGTTTTTGCTTTTGTCGGCTTTCTATTTGGAGCATCACTGTTTTCTAATATTATTTCTCAAGGGATTTCATCGAGGGATTTTAGATTTATTTTACCTTATAAATCTCGACGGGTACTTTATTTTTCAAAGTTTTTAATGTCGTTTGTCTTTTTCCTCTTACAAATTTTGATTGCAACGATAGTTGTGCTTGTGTTCCGAGAAGATGCCGTTTTTTCTTCCCAACAGTTTTGTAATATTAGTATTTTTTATTTTTATATGCTTTCGATTATCACATTTATTTCCACGATTAGTAAAAATGATCGAACAGCTATGCTATTAAATATCATTATTAGTATTATTTACCCTGCTATTTTTCTTTTTTCTAACTTTGTCAATCATGATTTTTTGGAACTGTTGTTGTGGATCACTCCCTATCATTATATTGAAAAAACATGGGAAGTTCTATTTTTAATGCTCTTGTCAGTTGTTTTTTAGGTATAGGGGTTTCAGTTTTTGAGAAGAAGGAGATATAAGATGATTGAAGTGAAAGACATTTCCAAATCATTTAAGGAAAACATGGTTTTGGACAGCATAACTATGACTGCATCAGATGGAGAAATCACATCTATCATTGGTAGTAATGGAGCAGGGAAGTCCACTTTAATAGCAATTATAATGGGTTATTATTTTTCAGATAGAGGAACAGTTCAGTCTGGAAATGTCTCAGTGATGCCAGATGCAAACGCTATGTTTGAGGATGTTACAGGTCTTGAATTTTTAAACTTTATATCAGACTTGAAAAACGTTCCTAGGGAAGAAGCTGTAAAATATGCTGAAATACTAGGAATCAAAGATGATTTACAAAAGAAGATCCAAGGCTATTCATTTGGAATGAGAAAGAAGATTAGCTTCATACAAGCTGCTATCGGAAATTTCCAAAACTATATTTTTGATGAGCCAACATCAGGAGTAGATGGTCCATCTGCTCAAAAGATGTTAGAGATTATTCTGACATTGAAAAAGAATGGTGCGGCAATCTTATTAACATCGCACAATTTAGAAGAATTAGAGAGAGTTTCTTATTATATTTATGTATTGGAAGATGGCAAGATTACAAGAGAAGGAACTGTTATAGACATTACTTCTAGAACGTATTTGACAGAGAAAGATTCTTGGATAGAGTATATCCTTAGGGTTAGAAACATTGATCTTTTACAATCGAAGTTGACAGAGTATTTTCCAGAGCAAATTGATTCAGAAACTCTTTTGATTAAACTTTCAAAAGGCGACACGATTTATTCTATTTTTCAAACATTACAAGAAGTATCAGAGTATATTGACGAGTTTTACCTCTATAGAAGATCATTGAGAGATATTATATATGGGCAATGAGCCTAAACGTACGAAGGCTATCAATAGTCGCTAAGACTGGGAGCAATCCTGGTCTTTTCTGTTGGTTTTTATATATAAATTTATTGATAAATATGTTAACTAGGATAATTCAAAATTTCAATTTGAAATTTTGAAACGATTTTTAGAAATAAACCGATAATAATTTTGTTTTTCAATCCATAAAAGTTATAATAATATTGCGAATATATAAATAATATAGGATCAAGCTAGGAGGTAAAATAACATAGGAAACTATAATGCTGATGACTAGACTGTTTATTTTTATATGAAAAATAAGGATGGTGGTTTATATGAATAATAAAAGAAGTTCGGATACATTATTTTTATGTGGCATAATTTTAATGTGTTTTGGATACTTAAATTTTATGATAAAACCAACTTGGATTGATACTAGTGGTGATTTTTGGAATACACTCATACTTTATGTATATCAATTATTCTGGAGGCCTGTAGAAACCTTAAGTTTTTTAATAGGAGCTATATTATTTTGCAAAAGTTTTAAAAAATAATATGGAATTTCTGTTAATTTAGAGGTTTCTCATAATGTACCTCCATATACTTATGGACATATTATTGTAAAAGCTAATTATAATTTGAATGAGTACGATCTTAAGGTGAGATATCTAGGTACGAATAAGTATGTCAACGCTGGAAAGACTTATACTATTAGTAATGCGATCGGATGGACAGAATTAAGAACTTGGAAATAATGTGATACAAATGATAAACCCCAGACAGTTTCGAGACTATCTGGGGTTTTCTTTTGTATTATACTCAATGAAAATCAATATCAGGTTAGCTCCAAAGGTTCGGGGAACCTTTGGAGGTTGGAGATAGAGCGAACGAAGTTCGTTTCTCCAAGAGCAGATAGAACTCTACTACTTTCGTGTTTTCAAGTAGTAGGCTGTAAAGCTCCACAGGAGCTTTACACTCATCAAATCAAGTCAACAACGGCTGAGTTTGATTTTCGAAGAGTATTAATCCACCGTCACCATGGCTTTAATCGTTTTGCGGTTGGCCATGTCTTTGTAGGCTTGGTCGATATTGTCCAGACTGTAAGTTTGGGTGAAAACTCGACCTGGGTTGATGTCGCCTTTGAGAACGGCATCGAGCAAAATTTCCTTATCATAGGTTGTGACAGAAGCAGAGCCACCACCGATAATGATATTTTGAGCAAAGGTTGAGCCAAGGGCGTGGTTATTGTAATGAGGTACACCGACAAAACCGATACGACCACCATTGTGAAGAACACCGAGGGCTTGGTCAATGGAGGCTTCTGTTCCGACACATTCGAGGGCTGCATCCGCTCCACCACCTAGGATTTCACGGACTTTGGCAATGCCTTCCTCGCCACGTTCTGCTACGATGGCAGTAGCCCCTGATTCCAAAGCCATTTGCTGGCGATCTGCGTGGCGACTCATCATGATAATCTGAGAAGCTCCGCGCATTTTTGCAGCAATGACGGCACATTGACCCACTGCACCATCACCGATGACAACGACCTTGTCACCAGGTTTGACATCTGCAACACGCGCAGCATGATAGCCAGTTGGCATAACATCTGCCAAGGTTAGAAGAGATTTAATCATGCCTTCTGAGTAGTCGCTTGGCTGACCAGGAATTTTGACCAAGGCCCAGTTGCCGTAGTGGAAACGAATGTATTGAGACTGGTAGTTGTTGCCCCAGTTGGTGTAGCCTGGATGGTTGTCACAAGTACCGTCAAAGCCAGCACGACAGGCATCACAGTGTCCGCAACCATGTGTAAATGGAACGATAACAAAGTCACCAGGAACAAGTGTTGTAATGTCTTCGCCTACCTCTTCAACGATACCGATAGCTTCATGACCAGAGTTGGTGTCACCATGGTCATGGTGAATATCTTCACCGTAGCCCCAAAGGTCTGACCCACAGACACAGGCCCGCACGACCTTGATAATGACGTCATCCTTGGCTTGAAGGCTTGGTTTTTCGATTTCTGCAACGGTCATCTTACCGGCTTTTTCATAAATAGCTGCTTTCATATTCATCACACATTTACTTGTCAGTAAATATCCTTTCTGATTGATATGGAATATTATACACCTTGGAGTTCACTCCAAGTCAAGGAAAAAATGAGTTTGAATTCATATTTCCTTTGTGATAGACTAAGTGTATTGGAAAGAAAAGGAGAGATAATGACGGTTTTAGTTCCTTACAAACGCATGCCCATTTGGAATCAGGATACGGTTCCTCAGCATTTTTTGACCAAGCACAATACCAAGGTGGGTACTTGGGCCAAAATCAAGGTCTTGAGAGGTCAACTCAAATTTGAGCCGATTTCAGATGATAATGAGATTTTGGGAGAATATGTCTATGGTCCGACAGACGATATTCCTTTTGTGGAGCCACAGGCTTGGCATCGAGTGACCTTATTGACAGAGGATACGGAGTTTTTCTTGGAATTTTTCTGTCAGCCAGAAGATTATTTTGCCAAAAAGTATGATTATACTCGGACGCATTCGGAAGTCTTGGAGGCCTTGAAAATCATTGAGCCCTGCAAGGTTTTGGACCTGGGCTGTGGTCATGGTCGCAATAGTCTCTATCTAGCCCAGCAGGGTTTTGAGGTGACGGCGGTTGATAAGGATGTGCCAAGTATTCGGACACTCTTGCAGGTCAAGGAAGTGGAGGACTTGGACCTGCAGGCTGGGACCTATGACATCAATTCAGCCAGTCTGGAGCAGGACTATGACTGGATTATCTCAACAGTGGTCTTTATGTTCTTGGAGCGGGATCGGGTGCCAGCCATTATCCGCAATATGCAGGAGCAGACACGACCTGGTGGCTATAACTTGATTGTGGCGGCCATGGATACGGAAGATGCGCCCTGTCCTATGAATTTCTCCTTTACTTTTGGAGCAGGTGAGTTGAAGGAATACTACCGTGACTGGGAACTGGTTAAATACAATGAAGATTTTGGTCAACTCCATAAACGGGATGAAAATGGCAATTTCCTTAAGATGCGGTTTGCGACCATGTTAGCTAGAAAAAATGTGTAAAATAACCCTGAAAGCACTTGCAAGGCAAGTGTTTTTGCGTTACAATGTAGGTGCAAATGGGTAAATCATATTATACTCCACGAAAATCACCTTCTGTTTGGGTCGGAGACTTGTGTAAAATAGTCTCTGGATTCCTATCTTTGGAAGAGCCTACTTCTGATTTTCACAGAGTATCAGGAAAGGAGAAGTCTATGAAAAAGACTTTTGTTCGTATAGCCACATTTCTAATGTTGGTTTGCCTATTCCCTGCTCAACTTGTTCAAGCCTGTTCAGGCTTTATCATTGGGAAAGGGTTGACAACGGATGGTTCTATCCTTTATGGTAGAACGGAAGATTATCCCTATCCACCAGATAATGGAGCGCACAATAAAAATTATATTGTGGTTCCAGCAGCAACCTATGCTGAGGGAGATATGTTGGTGGATGAAACATTTGGTTTTACAGCACCACACTTGGCAAATGAGTTCAAGTACACCTCTACGCCTGATGCGGCGCGTGGGGATGGTTCAAATGGTAATTATGGGGCGCACGGTTTTAACGAAAAAGGCGTATCCATGACTGCTACTGTAACAGCTATTCCAAATGCTAAAGTCTTGGCTGTTGATCCTCTAGTTGAAGCTGGAGGGCTGGGAGAACCAATTTTGATTGATTATGTTCTTCCTAGGGTCACTAGTGCGCGTGAAGGTGTTGAGCTGATTGCAAAGACAATCGATGAAAAAGGCTCAGCAGAAGGAAATATTGTTATTATTGCTGACAAAAATGAAGTTTGGTACATGGAAATTTTGTCAGGACACCAATACGTAGCCATCAAGTTCCCTGAAGACAAGTATGCAATTTTTGCCAATACCTACTATCTAGGTCATGTTGATTTTACCGATACAGAAAATGTGATTGCTTCTGCAAAGGTTGAAGAAGTAGCCAAACAAGCGGATAATTATGTGACAGTTGACGGGCAGTTCCATATCGCTAAATCATACGGTCCTGCAACTTATGCTGAAGCAGACCGTTCCCGTGTGTATGCAGGTATTAAATTGATGGATCCAGCATCGCCTGTAACCTATGAAGATGCTGTGTATGATTTGCTACGTCAGCCAACAGATCCAAGTCGTCGCTTTAGTTTACAAGATACCTTTGCCTTACAACGTAACCGTTTTGAACATCTTCCAGAATTTCGTCCAGACGATGAAGCAGGTAAGGTAAAACAAGGGGATAATGGTGCGAATGACCAAGCGGCAGATGCGACTTATAAATACGCTCTTGGTAATGAAAACGTCATCGATGCCCATGTTTATCAGATCAATAGTAGCTTACCATCAGCCTTCGGTGGCACAGTATGGTTGGGCTTGGCTCAGACAAGGAATACACCGTATGTTCCATTTTATGGTATTGTGACTGATACTTATGAAGCCTTTAAAAATCGCTCAGCTTCTTATGACACGAATTCATGGTACTGGACGGTACAAAATATTGATAAGATGGCCATCTCACACCCAGAGTTATTTGGTACATCGATTCAAGAAAAATGGATTGCCCTTGAAAATGAATGGATTGCTGCACAGGCAGCTCTTGATGCTCAATATGCTGGACTTTCAGAAGATGCAGCTGTAGCCCTGGCTCCAACTGTAACAGAGGCAACCTTGGCTCGTTCAGCAGAGATTTTTGCCCAACTAAAAGCTGTTGAAGCTGAAATGATGGCAAAAATTGAAGCGGCAACAAGTCCGTCATCCAGCAGCACCGACTCATCAAGTAGTACTGAACCATCGACCAGCACTGAGCCATCATCAAGTGGTACCGAAACTTCAACCAGTACTTCAAGCAGTACAAGTCAGTCTACAAGTGCTTCTGACACAGGAGGAGCTACGGATACTTCCTCATCAAGCGGAACAGTAGTGTCTTCTGATAAGAAAGTAACACCTACCAATAAAAAAGGTAAATCAAGTCTTCCTAGTACAGGAGAGCAAGTCAGCCTCCTGTTGGTGGCGCTAGGTGTTGCAGGAATTTTAACAGCAATTTTTCTTCATCGGAAAAAATCCAGTAAAGAATAAATGAGATTATTGGTCATCAGTGGATGACTAGAAATGAAAAAAGCCTTATTTTTAAGGCTTTTTTCATTTTCGGAAATAACTCTGCATTACGAAAAGATTAACTTCATTAAAAATGTAGTTTGTTTATAACTTAGTATGATAAAATATTAATTTTACGATTATAATAACATACTAAGGAGAAAGTAATGAAATACGGTTATGCACGCATATCATCCTACAGTCAAAAACTCGATAGACAAATCAAGGCTTTAACAGATGTTGGGTGTGATATGGTGATAACAGATAAAGAGTCGGGGAAGAACTTTGATCGAAAAGGTTATAAGAGATTAATGAGGAGGTTGAACAAGGGAGATGAACTCTACATTAAGTCTATTGACCGATTAGGTCGAAACTATGAGGAAATCATTGAACAGTGGCGGATGATTACGGTCATAAAAGAAGTTGATGTCATTGTCTTAGACTTTCCCCTGCTCAACACGAAGGAACAAGTTAACGGCTTAACGGGGCGTTTTTTATCCGAACTAATTCTCCAGATCCTCAGTTATGTAGCTCAAATAGAGCGAGAAAATATCAAGCAACGTCAAAAAGAGGGGATTCAGATTGCCAAGGAAAAAGGTGTCCAGTTTGGTCGCCAAAGTTTTGAAATTTCAGCAGAGGCAAAAGCAATAATAGAGCGGTATATTGCAGGTGAGATTAGTTCCTTAAGAAAATGTTCACAGATGATCGGAGTGAGTCATGTAACTGTTGCAAAATGGGTAAAACAGCTAACCCAAGATGAAATGTAAGAAATTAATAAAAAATTGCAATAAAAAGTAAGAAAAATGAAAAAAACAGTAAATAATAGTATACATAAATTTACACTTTAATCCATTCAAAATACCCCTATATTATGTAGTATACAACTATTGTTAAAAAAAGTATACTTTAATTTACAATTTCTCCCCATGAAAAAAAGGAGTAGCAGAGATGAAGAAAAAGTCATCAATGAATTGGTATCACCAAAAGCAACGTTTCTCATTACGTAAGTACCACTTTGGCGCAGCTAGTGTGCTTTTAGGGACTGCTTTGGTATTTGGTGGAGCGCAAGTTTCAGCAGAAGAGGTAACTACTACAGGGACGGCTGAAAACACAACGCTTATTGCCAGTGAGACCGAAAATGGAGAAGAAGGTGCACCAGCGAGTGAACCAAGTGCGTCAAGTACAACAAGTACGGAGGAAAATACTTCAGTAGCTCCAGCAGAGTCAGGAACTACTGCTGTGGCGGAACAGCCAGCAGCAGAAAACTCTTCTGCAACAGGCGAAGTAATCTATTTGCTTTCAAAGGATGGTCTAGAGAGTGCCATTGCATCGGCAAAATCACAAGACCTGAGCACCAAGACTAGCGACTCAGTGGCGGTTCTTTTGGCAGCGATTGAACATGCGGAAACAGTCTTGGCAACTGCGACAAGCCAAGAAGAGTTGGATCAGGCACAAGCTGACCTTGTGGCAGCTGAAGCGCAATTGGCTGAACAAGTGGTAGAAACTAAGCCAGAAAGTACACCGACACAGCCGGAAACTCAACCGATGACAACGACTAGAGCGGCGGTGGTTTCTGAAACAGTGCAACCTCTAGCTGCCTTGTCATCTCCGACAGCGACAGCTGTTCACGTTGCGACGAATACTGTAACAGCAACATCAACAGGGACAATCGAGTCAGATGTAACTCTTAAGACAAAAATTAATGGCCGTGTTAATGTTGGCGATACGATTACCTATACCTTTACAAATATTAATTCACCATTTACTAATGGTCAAAAAATTTTTGATGCTTCTGGTCGGGAAATTGGAACAGTGGCAACAAAAATACTCGTTAATAATATTAATAAGCAATTAGCGTCGACTGTAGATGAATCAGTAACCACGATAGCAGGTATAGGCGAGGCAATCGTGACGTTTACTCAAGCACTTGATAATGTCGAGTATAGCTTTAATTACCATACCATTTCGGGTTCATTAAGTTATAATCAAGCTAAGGAAGTTCCGCAGATTATTACAGCTGATGGTGAAGTCATTCTCAATACAACTGCAACTGTGAAGAAGACAACATTCCCAGAAAGTATCACGCCATTCGGTCTTTTAGTTACCCGAGGTAATGTGGTTGCAGGACAATTTGAAAATACTAAGATTCAGACTTCACTTGGATTTGAATCAGGATCTGGTGCAAATCATGTCAAGAATAATTCGACTGTTACTTATACCTTGACAGATGATGCAGTAAGTTTCAATACAGATAGACTTAAAGTAGGGGATGTTTTGGAACTTAGCACTAATCGGAATACTACAGCGTCCGAAGTACAAGTCAATAGCAGTGGAGTAATTTTTTATCCCCAACCAGCTACTAAGGCGAAAATAACAATTACAGAGATTACTCCAACAACACTTTCTTATAAAGTATCTGATTTAGATGAATCAGTAACATCGCGTTATGCAGTCATTGTCCCAGCTTTGATGACGGTTAATGACACCTCAAAAGTTTCTAATAATCGTATTCCTTATACCTACACCTCGACAATAACAAATGGAACAGCAACGACTCTTCTTTCTGACCGTAAAAACTTAACGGGTATTATTGAAGTTGTTGGAGGAACGGTATCGTCTGATGCCATCGTAGCTAAACGAGGATCTGTTTACGCAACCTACAAAACAGAAGATGGTGTAGAACTGAAGCCTCAGGTAACAGTTGTTGATAACGGACTAGTTGCCTCAGTCTACACTGCTCCGACAGAAACCTTCATCGGCTATAAGCTCGTGGCAATCCCTACAAATGTGACTGGACGTGTCACAGAAACACCAATTACTGTAAACTTTGTCTACGCAGTGCACAACAGCACCGTGACAGTGACTTATGTTGATGCAGAGACGGGTGTGGAACTCCTACCAGCTAAGACAACCACCATCCAAGTTGGTCAGCCTTACAGCACACAAGCTGAAACGATTACTTACTACGATTTGGTAGAAACACCAGCTAATGCCACAGGTACAGTCAGTGAGGACGGCATTACCATCACCTATCGCTACAAGCAGCAACAAGCATCTAACCCAGTTATTAATCCTGTAGACACAGATGATACTACTGTGACAGGTACAGGAACTCCAGGAGCCACTGTAACCGTAACCTTCCCAGGTGGCTCAACCACTACTGTACCAGTCAAGACGGATGGAACATGGAAAGTTTCAGCACCAGATGATCTTGCTAAAGATGACAAGATTACAGCTGTCCAAACAGAAACAGGTAAAAAGCCAAGTGAACCAGCAACTGTGATTGTAACGGAAGCGCCTGTCAAAGATACAAGTAGTACACCGACAATCAATCCAGTAGACACGGATGATACTACCGTGACAGGTACAGGTACCCCAGGAGCTACTGTAACCGTAACCTTCCCAGATGGAAGTCAGACCACAACTCCAGTCAAACCAGATGGTACTTGGTCTGTTCCAGTAGCACCAGGTAGCTTGAAAGAGGGTGACCAGGTCACAGCCACACAAACGGAGTCAGGTAAGAACCCAAGTACCCCAACAAACACTAACGTCACTGCTGCACCGACACCACAAGCAGACGACTTCACACCGAAAGGTCAAGACGTGCCAGCTAAAGTAGGCGACACACCAAAAGCCGAAGACGGTATCTCTAACAAAGGCGACCTTCCATCAGGTACAACCTACGAGTGGAAAGATAAGCCAGACACGACAACGCCAGGTGACAAACCAGCAACTGTAGTTGTGACTTACCCAGACGGCTCTAAGGATGAAGTTCCAGTAACGGTTAAAGTGACTGAGCCAGCTAAGGAAGACAGTGTGCCACCAACAATTAACCCAGTTAATCCAGGTGATACGACAATCGGAGGCGAAGGTACCCCAGGTGGTACAGTAACCGTAACCTTGCCAGATGGCAATACAGTAACTGTTCCAGTCAAACCAGATGGTACATGGACAGCCCCAATCACCCCAGCCAAACCAGGTGACACTTATACAGGCATTCAAACCGAACCAGGTAAGAATCCAAGTGATCCAACATCAGTAACTGTACCGAAGACTCAGGCAGACGACTTCACACCGAAAGGTCAAGACGTCCCAGCTAAAGTCGGCGACACACCGAAAGCTGAAGACGGTATCTCCAACAAAGGCGACCTCCCATCAGGTACAACCTACGAGTGGAAAGATAAGCCAGACACGACAACGCCAGGCGACAAACCAGCAACCATAGTCGTGACTTACCCAGACGGTTCTAAGGATGAAGTCCCAGTAACGGTTAAAGTGACTGAGCCAGCTAAGGAAGATAGCGTTCCACCGACAATCAATCCAGTCAACCCAGGTGATACGACAATCGGAGGCGAAGGCACCCCAGGTGGCACAGTAACCGTAACCTTGCCAGATGGTAATACCGTAACTGTTCCAGTCAATCCAGATGGTACATGGACAGCCCCAATCACCCCAGCTAAACCAGGTGATACTTATACAGGTACGCAAACAGAGCCAGGTAAGAATCCAAGTGACCCAACATCAGTAACTGTACCGAAGACCCAAGCAGACGACTTCACGCCGAAAGGTCAAGACGTGCCAGCTAAAGTCGGCGACACACCAAAAGCTGAAGACGGTATCTCTAACAAAGGCGACCTTCCATCAGGTACAACCTACGAGTGGAAAGATAAGCCAGACACAACAACGCCAGGTGACAAGCCAGCAACCGTAGTTGTGACTTATCCAGACGGCTCTAAGGATGAAGTTCCAGTAACGGTTAAAGTAACTCCGCAATCAGATGACTACACCCCAACTGGTCAAGACGTCTCAGCCAAAGTCGGCGACACACCGAAAGCTGAAGACGGCATCTCCAATAAAGGCGACCTTCCAGCTGGCACAACCTACGAGTGGAAAGATAAGCCAGACACGACAACGCCAGGTGACAAGCCAGCGACTGTAGTCGTGACTTACCCAGACGGCTCTAAGGATGAAGTCCCAGTAACGGTTAAAGTGACTGAGCCAGCTAAGGAAGACAGTGTGCCACCAACAATTAACCCAGTTAATCCAGGTGATACGACAATCGGAGGCGAAGGTACCCCAGGTGGTACAGTAACCGTAACCTTGCCAGACGGCAATACAGTAACTGTTCCAGTCAACCCAGATGGTACATGGACAGCCCCAATCACGCCAGCTAAACCAGGTGATACTTATACTGGTACGCAAACCGAACCAGGTAAGAACCCAAGTGACCCAACATCAGTAACTGTACCGAAGACTCAAGCAGATGACTTTACGCCGAAAGGTCAAGACGTGCCAGCTAAAGTAGGCGACACACCGAAAGCTGAAGACGGCATCTCCAATAAAGGTGACCTTCCATCAGGTACAACCTACGAGTGGAAAGATAAGCCAGACACAACGACGCCAGGCGACAAGCCAGCAACCGTAGTCGTGACTTACCCAGACGGCTCTAAGGATGAAGTCCCAGTAACAGTTAAAGTGACGGATCCTAACAAGGATACTGATGGCGACGGTGTTACTGATGAGGATGAGAAGAAAGATGGTACAGATCCATTAAATCCAGATACCGACGGCGACGGCGTCAACGATGGTGACGAGAAGAAAGATAGTACAGATCCATTAAATCCAGACACTGACGGCGATGGCGTTAAGGATGGAGATGAGAAGATCGACGGCACCGATCCTAAGAACCCAGATACCGATGGCGACGGCGTCAACGACGGTGACGAGAAGAAAGATGGTACAGATCCATTAAATCCAGACACTGACGGCGATGGCGTTAAGGATGGAGATGAGAAGATCGACGGCACTGATCCTAAGAACCCAGATACCGATGGCGACGGCGTTAAAGACGGTGAT
>NZ_JAOTGD010000007.1:0-92215 GCF_044427405.1 Streptococcus sp. 2020WUSS089
GTAAAAGTGCTCTAATGATATTTGATAAACACGCTAATTTGAAATATAAGTATGGAAATCGAAAGTTTTGGGCTAGAGGCTACTATGTTAGTACCGTTGGGCTGAACGAAAAGACAGTTGCGAAATATATTCGCGAGTAAACAACTAATCTGGGAGATTAGTTGTTCAATGACATTGCACTTGATAAATTGAGCGTCAAAGAGTATGAAGATCCATTTTCAGATGGCAGTTTTAGAACAAGATAAAAGCCCGTTGTTACGGGCATTAGTCAAGTAATTATAGCACTAACCTGAACGAAGTTCAGCGAACGTCTTTAGACATCGCTGGAGAGAAACGGCTTATAGCCGATGTACAAGCCACCCGTTTTCACGGGTGGTTATGACTTTTGTTAACATCCTAAATGACGTTGAACTTATTTTTCAGTTTCCAATAAATGTTGACCTACTAGGGTAGCAAGTGCAGCACCAACTAGCGGAGCAAGGATAAAGACCCAAACCTGGCTAAGGGCGGTTCCACCTACAAAAAGAGCTGGTGCCAAGCTACGTGCTGGGTTAACTGAAAGACCTGTCACGTTCAATCCCAAGATGATGAGCACGGTTAAGGTCAAACCGATTACAAGACCTGCAATTTTTCCGTTGTCCTTGCTTGCTGAAGTTACTGTAACGATAACCAAAACAAAGATAAAGGTTGCAATTGCTTCAAACAAGAAAGCACCTGCGGCAGTTGCAGTTGTAAATCCATTTTCTCCTAAACTTGCTGTTGAAAGTCCAGCATTTGACAAGAAGAAAATCAAGGTTGATGAGGCAAGGATTGCTCCCAAAACTTGCGCAGCCACGTAAGTAGCAAATTCTTGTGCATTCAAACGTTTGTTGATGAACATCGCCAATGAAACAGCAGGGTTCAAGTGTGCACCTGAAACGGTACCGATACTGTAAGCAGCCGCTACGATAGAAAGACCAAAGGCAAATGCAATTCCAAGATGACCAAGACCATCTACACCATTACCAAAAACAACAGCGCCAGTCCCGATAAAGACTAACATAAATGTACCGATAAATTCGGCTAAAAACTTTTTAGACATGTTTTTTCCTCCAGTCACATAGCAAAACATTTTCATGAAAATTTCAAGAAAATAGACCTTGAACTTGTGCCAGCGGATGGGAAAGGTTAAAATATTCCTCTCAGATACAGTTAGCTTTTTGTTACTTTTTGCCAAAAAGTAACGTTTTTGTAGTTTTGACAGTCCTGTGGTCCATCAAAACTACAAACGCTCTCCGAGGGGGCTTGCAGACGGCTAACCCAAAAATAAGAAAATAAGAATGCACCATTTTTGGTGCGTTATCCGTTTTTTATGGTATAATGAAAGCAAATATGAGGAGGTCTTTATCTATGATTGGAGACAACATCAAGTCACTACGTCGGACACACGATTTAACACAGCCAGAATTTGCGAAAATGGTTGGGATTTCACGCAATAGCCTGAGTCGTTATGAAAATGGGACCAGTACGGTTTCAACAGAACTTATCGACCGTATTTGTCAGAAATTTAATGTCTCTTATATCGATATTGTAGGGGAGGACAAGATGTTAACACCTGTTGAAGATTACCAATTGACTTTAAAAGTAGAAGTGATAAAAGAACGTGGAGCAGCCATTTTATCACAGCTTTATAGATATCAGGATAGTCAAGATATTGCTTTTGATGATGAAACAAATCCTTGGATTCTCATGAGTGATGATTTGGCTGAATTGATCAATACGAAAATTTACCTTGTCGATACTTTCGATGAAATCGAGCGTTACAATGGCTATTTAGACGGTATTGAGCGGATGTTAGATATGGTGCATCATCGGGTGGTGGCTTAATGAAGTTGGAAGAATTTAGTGTGGCTGAGTTTCAGAAAGCTTTACAACGAACAATTCGGGCTTTAACCCGAGGAAAGACGATTCCAGATCAACCGAAAGCTATCTTACTTGGTGGACAAAGCGGAGCAGGTAAGACGACTATTCATCGTATCAAGCAAAAAGAATTTCAAGGCAATATCATTATCATCGATGGTGATAGCTACCGCTCTCAACATCCCAATTACTTAGCCCTGCAAGAAAAGTATGGCAGGGACAGCGTGGACTATACCAAGGGATTTGCAGGAAAAATGGTAGAGCATCTGGTTGACGAACTCAGCACGCAGGGTTATCATTTGCTGATTGAAGGGACTTTGCGTACCACTCAAGTTCCTCGTCAGACTGCTCAATTATTAGCTTCGAAAGGATACCAAGTTTCTTTAGCTGTAATTGGTACCAAACCAGAGCTTTCTTATCTCAGCACCTTGATTCGTTACGAAGAGCTTTATGCCATCGATCCCAATCAGGCCAGGGCAACACCAAAAGAACACCACGATGGGATTGTTGATAACTTGGTTGATAACTTGAGGGAGTTAGAAAGTGAAAAACTCTTTGACCAGATTCAAATTTATCAAAGAGATAAAACTTGTGTCTATGATTCTGAAACTGATGAAGGTTCCGCAGCAGAAGTGCTACAAGAATGCCTCTTTGGAAAATGGAATAAAGTCGAGGAAGAGATGTTGAAGGTGGGACAAGAGCGGTTGAGGGAGTTGTGTAACAGAGATAGAGAGGAAAATTATGAAAATAAAAAAAATTAATGTTCAAAATTATCGTCTATTGAAGGATTTTTCTTTAGAGTTGAAGAGTGAATTGTCATTAATTGTTGGAAAAAACAATTGCGGTAAAACATCAGTTTTATCTGTATTGGAAAAGATAATCAATAAAAGTTCTAGTTTAACCTGGGAAGATATAAATTTACATCATAGAAAAGTAATTTTTGAAAATATAAAAAAGGTCTCAGATACCCCTGACTCGGAATTAGAGCCTATTTTAGGAATAAACCTTCAAATTTGGATTCAGTACTCAGAAGAAGATTCTTATCAAAACATCCAGCCATTTATGATGGATTTAAATCCTGATAATAATTTTATCATTCTTGAATTTTCGTATATAATTCCTATTCAAAAACTCCGTGACTTAAATAACAAGATTAGTGACTTCATAGATGATTTTTCAAGTTTTGAGTCATTTATGAAGAAAAATATGAGTGAATTTTTCGATATGCAAGTTTTTTCACTAGGGTACGATCCTGCTACTCAAAAATTGACGGAAGAAAAGTCTGATTTACTTGAAATGAAAGACATTCATAAAGTTATTAAAGTAAAAGGAATTAGTGCAAGTCGCGAAGTATCAAATAAGGAAAATAACCGTTCGTTATCTAAAACATCAAATCTATTTTATAAATCAAATAATGGTGATGATATTGATAATGCTGCAAAAAATTTACTTCAATCTGCAATTATAGAGGCAGATGAAGCTTTAACCAAAGCGTATAGTGGGGATGGTAACAGCAAAGGGATTTTTACTCAGGTATTTGAACGAGTAAAAAGATTTGGTGGAAGTGATGGTGAGGCAGAACTAGCAATTTATTCGTCTCTGTCTGAAAAAGATATTATAAGTAATAATACAACACTATATTATAGACACGATGGTAGTTTGTTGCCAGAAACCTATAATGGATTGGGGTATTTAAATCTATACGGAATGATTTTTGAAATTGAGACTTTAATGTCAGATATAAAAAATAAACCTGCTGATATTAATTTGGTTTATATTGAGGAGCCAGAGTCGCATACACACCCACAATTGCAATATGTTTTTATCAAGAATATAAAAGATTTATTAGCAGAACATGTAGAGGAGCTTAAAAGAAAAGGTAATACATACGACATCCAGTCTTTAATTACAACTCACTCATCGCATATTGTATCTGATTGTGATTTTAATGATTTAATTTATTTTAAGCGCAATAATGGTACTGCCACAGCAAAGGCTTTTAATTCTTTAAAAGAAGAATATGGTATAGATAGACTTGGATATAAATTTGTGAAGCAATATCTTACTCTTAATAGTAGTGAATTATTTTTCGCTGATAAAGTGATCTGTATTGAGGGTGATACGGAAAGAATTTTACTGCCAACGATGATGCAAAAGGTGGATATAGCTAATCCGATAAAACAAAATTCAAATATAATGCCATTACTTTCTCAAAACATTTCAATCATTGAAACAGGTGCTCATTCACAAGTATTTAGGAAACTATTTGAATTTTTAGGAATTAAAGTACTAATTATTACGGACATAGACAGTACGAAGGAAGAAGAAATAACGGATAAAAATGGAAGAGTGCGTACTGTTAATAAATCTTGTGCTCCTATAGACGGTACTCATATTAGTAATAACTCTATCATAGATTTTTTTGGAAAAGATAATTTGAAATCTGATGCAAAGACTCAATTTGAATTAGTGGCTGAAAAACAAAAAGATGAAAAATGCATTGGGAATTTTCGAATTGCATATCAAATTCCTGAAGATGACAACGGTTATCAGCCTGCTAGTTTTGAGGATGCCTTTATCGGTTTAAATAAAGAATTCATTATTAAACGAAAAGATGGTCTTATTGAATATGAAGCTTTAGAAAATTTTGATGATGGTGAGATAGAAGATTTCTATAAATTTGCTAGGAATAAAGTGAACAAAAAATCTGCATTTGCATCCAGTTTATTATATTTTGAAGATGAGAAAAATACTTGGAAAGTTCCTAAATATATTTCAGAGGGGTTATTATGGTTGAGAGAACAATAGAGCCGGAAGTAGAAAAAGTGTTTGATGCAATTGAACGGAATCAAAATTTTATTCTTGAAGGTGGAGCCGGCAGCGGAAAAACTTATTCATTAATTGTAATAATTGAAAAAATTTCAAGAGACGAGCCAGATAAATCCATTGTATGTATTACCTATACTAACAATGCTGTTGCAGAAATTAGAGAGCGGATAACTAATGATAAATTAAAGGTCTCAACGATTCATGAATTTATCTGGTATATAATTGGAAAATTTCAAAAAGAAATCAAATTATGTTTAATTGAGTTAATAAATGATGATGAGCAGAAAGCATTTATTAGACCTCTTGACAATCCAAGTGAAGATCCACTTACAGTTGCTTATTTTGAAAACACTCGTGTAGATTATGGCGAACGGTATTCAATGAGTATAATTGATAATCGCGTCCAAATTAGTCATGACCATATTCTGATATTAGCTGAAAAAATGTTTTCTACATACCCTAAGTTATGCGATATTTTGATTGATACGGCCGATTATATCTTTGTAGATGAATACCAAGATACCAGTCCGTTAGTTGTAAAAATTTTATTGGAATATGTACAAAATAGAACAAAGAAAAATATTGTGGGATTTTTTGGAGATTCTATGCAAGCCATCTATGACTCAGGAGTAGGAGACTTAAGTTCGTATAATTTAGAAAAGATAGCAAAAGCTCAAAATCGTCGCAATCCTAAAAAAGTTATTGATTTAGCTAATAAATTTAGAGATGATGGATTGGTTCAAACTCCCTCCAATGATGATAAAGCACCTAATATGGATAATGGAAGTATCATCCCAGGAACAGTGAAATTTGTCTATGGGAGTGATATTAAGCAACTTGAAATTCTTAGAGGTAGTCAACTATATAGAGAGTTAGAATTTAATGCACCCCAAAAAACAAAAGAATTACGTCTGACACATAAACTTAATGCAGAAATGGCAGGTTTCTCTAAGTTATTTGAATTATATAATACTGATTTATTTGTGAAATTAATTACAGGTATAAAGAAAAAAATCAATAAAGATAAGATAGTTGATAAAGGAAAAACGTTTGAAGAACTAGTAGAAGAAGCTAAAATATCTGTTGGAAGTGGAGGCCCATTAATAATTGATGTGATTAAATCTACTCCAGAACTTTTGGCTTTTTACGATGAAATTAAGACATATCCATTTGAAGAAGTGATTAGTAAGTGTAAAGTTAACAAAGATTCTTTATTAGCCTATAAATTTAATGGATTAAGTAGTAGATATGAAGCGGGCACAGATAGGGATAGGATTCTTAAAAGGTTAGATTTAATCTATGAGCTATTAGAGCTGTATAAAACAGGTAAGCATAATGAATTCTTACGTATTACTAAATTTAATATAACTTCGTCAGAAGATAAAATTAGTTTATCTAAAGTTATGACAAAAATCTCTGTTGATGATATTACAATTGGAGAAGTCATAGAACTTGCAGAGGAAAGTGGATTAATTTCAAAGGATGACTTATTTACTAATTTTATTGAAAGTAGGGGACATTATTTATGGTCACGACTTAAGATAATGCCATTTCAAGAATATGTAAATAGTATTGCTTATCTCAGAGAATATGTATCTGTTATAACGCAGCATAAGGTTAAAGGTAGTGAATATGAGAATGTTTTAGTTTTATTAGATAATGGACAATGGAATCAATATAATTTTGATACCTTGTTTGGAAAAGGTTCTCCTAATGAGAACGTTCAAAATAGAACGAGAAAATTATTTTATGTCACTATTACTAGGGCGATGAAAAATTTAATTATTTATATGCCGAGTAATGATAAACAGATTATTGAAAAGGCACAAGATTACTTCGAATTAGATGATATTGTTGATGTTTTGTCTTTCGTTGATGTGTAGATTTTAGTAAGGAGGAAGTATGATTACATTAGACACTGAATTGTTGGAATTTGATATTACTGGTATTTTAGGTTCTGAAATTAATCAACACATTGATTTTTATAATGATGGGGTTAATGAAGCCTATATGGCAATAAAAAATAATGATAAGAGTACTGCATTATCTATTTTACGAGCATTAAAATCACAATTAGATAGGGAATATAAGTATTTCGATTCTAAGAGGTTTTGGGATTTTAATTCTCTAAACGATGCATATAGTTATGTTGACGGTATAAATAGAGCGAGTAGAGCGTTAGTAGGAACACCAAATTATAGAAATATGAATTCTATGCTTTATGATATTAAAGATTATATGACTAGGCATAGATATGAAGAGGATATTCTTTATGGGAATAAATTCGCACTCGCAGTAGATATTCGTTTAGATGAGATGACAAATCAAGAGTATCATTCCCGTGCCGGACAATTACTTCAGGGGATACGAGCATTTTATCTGCGACCAGGAAAAGGAACTGCAAAAGAATGCATTAAACTTTCTAAAGAGGTCTCTCAAAAGAGTTTAGAACCGTATGTCTTTAAAGAATATTTTGCTAAATATTTAAGATAGTTTTAAAGGCGTCCACTTATCTTCTTCCCTTTTTTCACTAATGTGACATCTTTCAAACAAACGATGCTAGAAAATAACCTCCAATCAATTTCGAACAAATGTTCAAAATTCCAACATATTCTTGTTTATTTTTGATATAATGTAAAAAAAGAACAAAGGATTAAACATGAATAAACGAGAACGACTAGAAGAAATTACACGATTGGTAAACAAAAAAGGTACAGTTAGAATTTCTGAGATTGTTGAATTGCTAAATGTTACTGATATGACCGTTCGACGTGATTTTATGGAATTGGAAGAGCAGGGGGTCTTAACCAAAATCCATGGCGGTGCTAGAAGTAATAAGGCTTTTCAATATCGGGAATATTCCCATTCTGAGAAACACATTCAAAATAAGGAAGCCAAGCAAGAGATAGCAGAAAGGGCTGCACAGCTGATAGAAGATGGAGATACGGTATTTTTAGGTCCAGGAACAACAGTTGCCTTTCTGGCTGAAGCTATTAAAAATCCTCGTCTAACTGTCATCACAAACTGTATGCCAGTTTTTACAATCTTATCTCAAAAGAAGACAGAGGATTTTCAAGTCTTTCTCCTGGGGGGAGAATATCGCCAAGTGACAGAATCGTTTGTAGGAGAAATTACCAATACAAGTTTAGAAAAAATGCGATTTAGCAAGATTTTCTTTTCGGGTAATGGACTTAAGGGGACTGATGTCATGACTTCCACCCTAGCTGAAGCCTATACGCAAAATATTGCTATTAAACATTCTTTAGAAAAATATCTACTGCTAGATGCTTCGAAAATTGGAAAAGATGATTTTACTTCCTTTTGTGATTTGAATGATGTAACTGCTCTAGTGACAGATATGAATGCAAAGGATGAAAATTACCAATTATTACATAACCACATTGAAATTATTCCAACAAAATCATAAAGTTATCAAAACCAACAGCAAAATGTTGGTTTTTTGTTTATATACGAAAAAAAAAACAAAAACAAAACAAAATATGTTGACTTTATGTTTGTTTGGTTGTATAATTTAAACATAAAAAGCGAAAACGCTTTTCTAAGTTTTGCAAAACAAAGATTTTCTGCCACATATGGCTACAACTTTCTATTTTTGTTAGGAGATAGGTTATGACAATCATTATCGGTGCTGATCCAGCGGGCTCAAAACTAAAAGACGTTATTAAAGATTATTTACAAGAAAAATCATATGACTTTAAAGATGTCAGTGATGGAAGTGATTTTGTTGACACAACTTTGGCAGTAGTTGCAGCAGTCAATCAAGAGGAAGGAAATCTTGGTATTGTGATTGATGCTTATGGTGTTGGTCCGTTTATGACCGCAACTAAAGTCAAAGGCATGATTGCTGCAGAAGTTTCAGACGAACGTTCTGCCTATATGACAAGAGGACACAACAATTCGCGTATTATTACAATCGGTAGTGAGATTGTAGGAGAAGGAATTGCTAAAAATATCGTTAAAGGATTTGTTGAAGGTGAGTATGATGGCGGCCGTCACCAAATTCGTGTTGATATGCTAAATAAAATGTGTTAATTGTTGTAAACAAAGGAGAATAAGAGATGAAAATTGCAATCGGTTGTGACCACATTGTAACCTATGAAAAAATCGCTGTGGTAGATTATTTGAAAAATCAAGGATATGAAGTATTGGACTTTGGGACTTATGACAATGTTCGTACTCATTACCCAATCTTTGGTAAAAAAGTTGGTGAAGCTGTTGCAAGCGGACAAGCAGATTTGGGAATTTGTATTTGTGGAACAGGTGTTGGAATCAACAATGCTGTAAACAAGGTTCCTGGAATTCGATCAGCCTTGGTTCGTGATATGACCTCTGCGCTTTATGCTAAGGAAGAGTTAAATGCCAACGTCATTGGTTTTGGTGGCAAAATTACGGGTGAGTTGCTTATGTGCGACATCATTGAAGCCTTCATTAAAGCAGAATACAAACCAACTGAAGAAAATAAACGCTTGATTGAAAAGATTGCTGCAGTTGAAACGCTCAATCAAGAGCAGGCTAATCCAGAGTTCTTTACAGAATTTCTTGAAAAGTGGGATCGTGGAGAATACCACGACTAGGAGGCTCACATGATTTTGACGATTACTTTAAATCCGTCGGTTGATATTGCCTATCAATTGGATACCTTTCATTTGGATACGGTCAATCGAGTAGAAAAAGTTCAAAAAACAGCTGGTGGTAAGGGGCTCAATGTAACACGGGTTTTGAAACAAATCGGTGAAGATGTTGTGGCTACTGGTTTTATTGGTGGTGAACTTGGAAGCTATGTAAAGAAACAACTCACTCGAAATGATATTAAAAATTCTTTTGTGGAAATTGGGAACGAAACACGTAACTGTATTGCGGTTCTTCATGATGGCAAACAGACGGAGATTTTAGAACAAGGACCAACTATTCAAGAACATGAAGCCTTGAATTTTATCGAACATCTAGAAATTATCCTGAACAATATAGATGTTGTTGTTATTTCAGGAAGTTTGCCAAAGGGACTTGCAAGCAATTATTATGTAGAAATTGTAGAACTTTGTAAAAAATGCGGCGTAGCTGTTGTTTTGGATTGTTCTGGTGAGGCACTGAAAAAAGTTTTAGAAAGCCAGCAGAAGCCGACAGTTATTAAGCCGAATACAGAAGAGTTATCACAGTTAATTGGCAAAAATGTCACAGATGATATTCAAGAATTGAAAGCAGTTCTATCTGGTCAATTATTCCAAGGAATTGAATGGATAGTCGTATCATTGGGGGCAAAGGGGGCTTTTGCCAAGCACAATGACAAGTTCTATCGTGTAAAAATTCCAAAAATAAATGTAGTCAATCCAGTGGGTTCGGGTGATTCAACCGTTGCAGGTATTGCAGCCAGTTTGGCACATGCCTTACCTGATAAAGAACTACTAAAAAATGCAAATGTTTTGGGCATGTTAAATGCTCAGGAAGAACAGACAGGTTTTGTCAACTTAGAACATTCAGAAGTATTGTATTCTCAAATCGAAGTCGAGGAGGTTTAAGATGGTATTTACAGCAGAAAAAAGAAAATATATGGAAAAAGTAAGCAATAAAGCAGGAGTTATTTCAGCTCTTGCCTTCGACCAACGTGGAGCCTTGAAAAAAATGATGGCGAAACATCAGGTAGAAGAACCTACTGTGGAGCAGATGGAAGAGCTAAAAACGCTAGTTTCTGAAGAACTAACACAGTTTTCTTCTTCTATTCTTTTAGATCCTGAATTTGGCTTACCAGCTTCACGCGCCCGCAATGAACAATGTGGTTTACTTTTGGCTTATGAGAAAACTGGCTATGACACCAGCTCTACCAGTCGTTTGCCAGATTGCCTAGTAGAGTGGTCTGTAAAACGACTAAAAGAAGAGGGCGCGGATGCCATTAAGTTTCTACTTTACTATGACGTTGATGGTGATCCATACGTTAATCTTCAAAAACATGCTTATATTGAACGCTTAGGTTCAGAATGTCAGGCAGAAGGTTTGCCATTCTTCTTGGAGATTTTGAGCTATGATGAAACGATTGAAGACAATGCTAGTCTTGAGTTTGCTAAAGTTAAACCTAGAAAAGTAAATGAAGCTATGAAAGTCTTTTCGGATGAACGTTTTGGAGTAGATGTTCTCAAGGTAGAAGTACCTGTGAACATGAATTTTGTAGAAGGCTTTGGAACAGGGGAAGTCGTTTATACAAAAGAAGAAGCAGCCGAATATTTCCGTCAACAAGAAGCATCAACCCATTTGCCATATATTTATCTAAGTGCAGGTGTTTCTGCAAAACTCTTCCAAGATACTCTAGTATTTGCACATGAAGCAGGTGCTAAATTTAACGGTGTTCTCTGTGGTCGTGCAACATGGGCAGGTGTTGTGCCAGTTTACATCGAACAAGGAGAAGAAGCAGCACGTGAATGGTTACGAACTGTTGGTCGTGAAAATATTGAAGGGCTTGATGCAGTCTTGTCTCAAACTGCAACATCCTGGGTAGAAAAATTTTATAAAAAATAACCATTTTTTTAAAGAAAGGGTTTACATTTTCTGAGAATATGCTATAATAATCTCATCAGAAAGAATAGAGTGGATTGTAACTAATTCGATTAGGCAAGACTACAAATGGATTTGAGAGTAGGATATTCTCGGTTTGTTTGTAGTCTTTTTTTGCTTAAAAATATAGGAGGGATTTATGTTTAGGATTATACAGTCACTAAATAATAACGCTGCTCTGGTGAAGAATGAACACGGGGAACAGGCAGTCGTGATGGGATTAGGTATAACCTTTCAAAAGAAGAAAGGGGATTTAATCGTTAAGGATAAGATAGAAAACATCTTTTCGCTAAAAAATGATGAGGCCAAAGAAAATTTTCTAACCTTATTAAAAGATATACCCTTAGATTTTATTTCAGCAACCTACACGGTTATCAATCATCTCGTAGCAACGTATCATTACCCTGTACAAGAATATCTATATGTAACACTGACAGATCATATCTATTGTGCCTATCAGGCGGTTTTGAAGAATACTTATCAAGAAAGTAAGCTACCCAATATTTCAGCCGAATATCCCTTGGAATATAAAATGGCGCGTGAAGCCTTAGCTATGTTTCGTGAAAAGTTGCTAAAAGATTTTCCGAATGATGAGATTGGTAGAATTGCACTTCACTTGATTAATGCAAAGGGGGAAACCATTCATCCCACAAGTGAAGAACAGGACATCAGCAAAAAAATTATAACAGATGTTGAACAAATTCTAACGGAGAATGGGATTAAGCGCACAAAAGAAAATAGCAATTTTTATGATCGTTTTATGATTCATCTGTCCTATTTTCTGAATTACTTAGATCGATCCCATCAGTCAAATGAATCGATTGCTAGTTTGGAACAATATATCAAGCTCCAGAATCCAAGAGCTTACCAAATAGGTAGTCAGATTTTTGAGATGATTACATCATTGGTTGATGAACCTGTAAATGACAGTGAAAGGTTCTATATTGTATTACATATTCAACGGTTATTGTAAATCAATTCAATTTTAAAAGGAGGTTCATATTATGAACAGAGAAGAAATTACGTTATTAGGTTTTGAGATTGTTGCGTTCGCTGGAGATGCACGTTCTCGATTGATGGAGGCATTGGCTGCTGCTCAAAAAGGTGATTATGTAAAAGCAGAAGAACTAGTTGAAGCTGCCAATGCTTGTATTGTTGAAGCCCATCATGCTCAGACTAGCTTGTTGCAAAAAGAAGCGGCTGGTGAGGATTTAGCCTTTAGTGTGACACTTATGCATGGTCAAGACCATCTCATGACAACATTGTTATTGAAAGACATGATGAGTCATATGATTGAACTTTATAAACGAGGTGATAAGTAATGAATAAATTGATTGAATTCATTGAGAAAGGGAAGCCTTTCTTTGAAAAGATTTCGAGAAACCCTTATTTAAGGGCTATCCGTGATGGTTTTATCGCAGCCATGCCAGTTATTTTGTTCTCAAGTATCTTCCTATTGGTAGCTTTCGTGCCGAATATCTTTGGATTTACTTGGTCTGATGAAGCAGTTGCGGCCATCATGAAACCTTACGGTTACACAATGGGGATTGTAGCTGTCCTAGTTGCAGGAACGACAGCAAAATCTTTGACAGATGCTTTTAACCGTCAATTGCCAAAAACCAATCAAATCAACTTCATTTCAACCATGATTGCCTCAATTTCAGGTTTCCTATTACTGGCTTCTGACGGTATTGAAGGTGGGTTTGCCAATGGTTACATGGGAACTAAAGGACTTTTGACAGCCTTTCTAGCAGCCTTCATTACAGTTAATATCTATAAGGTCTGTGTGAAAAACAATGTCACCATTCGTATGCCAGATGAAGTTCCACCGAACGTATCCCAGGCATTTAAAGATGTGATTCCATATGCACTGTCTATCTTTGTCTTGTATGGAATCGATCTTGTAACACGTCAATTCCTTGGAACAAACGTTGCTGAGGCTATTCTGAAATTATTTGAGCCATTATTTACAGCAGCAGATGGTTATGTGGGTATTACCATTATCTTTGGTGCCTATGCCTTGTTCTGGTTTGTAGGGATTCATGGTCCATCAATTGTTGAGCCAGCAATTGCAGCCATTACTTATGCCAATATTGAAACCAACTTCCAACTTTTGCAGGCGGGTCAACACGCGGATAAAATCCTGACTTCAGGTACTCAAATGTTTATCGTGACAATGGGTGGTACAGGTGCTACCTTGGTTGTGCCATTCATGTTTATGTGGTTGACTAAGTCTAAACGAAACAAAGCAATCGGACGTGCTTCAGTTGTTCCAACATTCTTTGGTGTAAATGAACCAATCTTGTTCGGTGCACCACTCGTACTTAACCCAGTATTCTTTGTGCCATTTATTTTAGCACCAATTGCTAACGTATGGATTTTCAAATTCTTTGTTGATACGCTAAAAATGAACAGTTTCAGTGTCAACTTACCATGGACAACTCCAGGACCGTTGGGAATTATCATGGGAACAAACTTTGCTCCACTTGCCTTTGCACTAGCTGTCTTGTTGGTCGTTGTCGATGTTCTTATCTATTATCCATTCTTGAAAGTTTACGATGAGCAAATTCTTGCTGAGGAACAATCAGGGAAAGTTGAAAATAGCTTGAAGGAGAAAGTGGCAGCTAACTTCAATACTGCCAAAGCAGATGCTATTCTTGAAAAAGCTGCAGTCGATACCGAAATTTCTGAACAAACAAACGTTCTGGTACTTTGTGCAGGAGGCGGTACAAGTGGATTGCTTGCTAATGCTTTAACTAAAGCTGCAAAGGAATACGGTATCCCAGTCACAGCAACAGCAGGAAGCTATGGGGCTCACCGTGAAATTTTGCCTGAATATCAATTAGTCATCCTTGCCCCTCAAGTAGCATCGAACTACGATGATATGAAGCAAGAAACTGATGCATTGGGCATTAAACTTGCCAAAACTGAAGGGGCTCAATACATTAAACTCACACGTGATGGTCAAGGTGCTCTTGACTTTGTCAAACAACAGTTCTAGAACCTGTATTCACAGTTCAGCACTTCCATCTAAGGCTAGTTTTTCAGCTACTCATCGTTAGTTTTTTTCAAAATACAGTCAGTATTCCCTCAAAAAACTGCCTTGATTAGCGAAAAACTATCTCTTATATACAAGCACTTCACTTGTGAATACAGGTTCTTAATCAAAAGGGGAGGGAGTTATAATCTCCAACTCCTCCCCCTTTTATCGTCATTTGGTTTATCTTTTATTACTTCGACGTAAGAGGAAACTCCGTTTCCTTATTTCCCATTTCAAACACTCCACTGGATTGTTTGAACTCGCTTTGCCGTACTCTAGTACAGCCTGCATCTCGTTGCCTAGTACTAAAAGCAAACCAAAAGACTTTAGTTTTATATAGAAGAAGGTAGGCATATGGTTAAAACATTACCAAAAGATTTTATATTTGGTGGAGCAACTGCTGCATATCAAGCAGAGGGTGCCACAAAGACAGATAGAAAAGGTCGTGTTGCATGGGATAAGTATCTAGAAGATAATTACTGGTACACTGCGGAACCAGCTTCTGATTTTTATAACCGTTACCCAGTTGATTTAGAACTAAGTGAACAATTTGGGATAAATGGCATTCGCATTTCGATTGCTTGGTCTCGTATCTTTCCAACAGGCTTTGGAGAGGTGAACCAAAAGGGAGTAGAGTTTTACCATAAATTATTTGCGGAATGCCATAAACGTCACGTAGAACCATTTGTAACGCTTCACCATTTTGATACACCAGAAACGCTTCATTCTAATGGTGACTTTCTAAATCGAGATAACATTGAACACTTTGTCAATTACGCAGCATTTTGCTTCAAAGAATTCCCTGAAGTTAATTACTGGACGACATTTAATGAAATCGGCCCAATTGGTGACGGTCAGTATCTTGTTGGGAAGTTCCCACCAGGTATTCAGTATGATTTAGCTAAAGTATTCCAATCTCATCACAATATGATGGTTTCACATGCCAAGACAGTTAAGCTCTATAAGGATGCTGGTTATAGCGGAGAAATTGGTGTTGTACATGCATTGCCAACGAAATATCCTTATGATCCAACTAATCCAGACGATGTCCGTGCAGCGGAACTTGAAGATATTATTCACAATAAATTTATCCTAGATGCAACATACTTGGGTTACTATTCTGAAAAAACACTTGAAGGTGTTCGCCATATTCTGAAAGTAAATGGTGGGGAATTAGACCTTCGTGATGAAGACTTCGCGGCCTTAGATGCTGCAAAAGATTTGAACGACTTCTTGGGCATCAATTACTATATGAGTGATTGGATGAGAGCTCATGATGGAGAAACTGAAATTATCCATAATGGTAAAGGTGAAAAGGGAAGTTCTAAGTATCAAATCAAAGGAGTTGGTCGTAGAGAGTCCCCAGTTGATATTCCAAAAACGGACTGGGATTGGATTATCTACCCACAAGGTCTTTATGACCAAATTATGCGTGTGAAAAATGACTATCCAAACTATAAAAAAATCTACATCACTGAAAATGGTCTAGGTTATAAAGATGAATTTGTAGATGGTACAGTCTATGACGATGGTCGAATTGATTATGTGAAAAAGCATTTAGAAGTGATTTCAGATGCTATCTCAGATGGTGCCAATGTTAAAGGGTATTTCATCTGGTCCTTGATGGATGTATTTTCTTGGTCAAATGGTTACGAGAAACGATATGGTTTGTTCTATGTTGACTTTGAGACCCAAGAACGTTATCCAAAGAAAAGTGCTTATTGGTATAAAAAAGTAGCAGAAACACAGGTTATTGAATAAAAATAATACAAGGATGTCTAGCTCAAGTTAGCGTCCTTGTTTTCATATAAGGGAGGCAGTTTTTATGTTCGAATTAAAGAATGAGAACTTAACAGTACAATTTTCTGAATTAGGTGGGCAAATTGCTTCGATAAAAGACAATGATGGTGTCGAGTATCTTTGGCAAGGAGATCCGACCTATTGGAGCGGTCAAGCACCAGTTCTATTTCCGATTTGCGGAAGTTTACGAAATGATTGGGCTATCTATGAACCGGCAGAAAGACCGACATTTACAGGCACAATTCCAAGGCATGGACTTGTGAGAAAAATGATGTTCAAAAATGTAAGAATAACTGAAAATTCTGTGGAATTTTCTATTTCATCAAATGAAGAAACCGTAAAAATTTACCCATTTGAATTTGAACTTTCCATTAACTACTTACTATTTGGCAATACAATTCGAACTGAATATCAGGTGAAAAATCTTGAAGGACATAGAAAGCTACCTTACTTTATTGGGGGTCACCCAGGTTTTAATTGTCCTTTGTTGGATGGTGAGAGTTATGAAGACTATTATTTAGAATTTGAAAAAGTAGAATCTTGTACAGTTCCAAGAAGTTTTCCAGAAACTGGCTTACTTGATCTGCGAGATCGCCGTCCATTCTTGGAAAATCGAAAGACCTTGGACTTGTCCTATCAACTGTTTGAGCATGATGCCATAACATTGGATCAATTAGCATCGCGAAAGGTAACCTTGAAATCCAAAAACCATCAGAAAAAACTTTCGATTGCATTTGATGATTTTCCATATTTAGTGATTTGGTCAACTACAAATCAGAGTCCCTTTATCGCTTTAGAGCCATGGAGCGGACTCTCTACATCACTGGAAGAATCTGATATATTCAATGCCAAACGAAATATTAGTTACGTCGCTCCAAAAGAAGTTGATAGAAAATATTTTGATATTATTATTGAGTAACTAGGTTAGTTAAGTAGTTTGAATATTCTACGGAAAACACTCAAAAACCCCACTGATTTTAATTAGCCAGTGGGGTTTATTTTTACTTATCCGAATCAAAATCTTATTTCAAAAAAGGTAGTGAAAAAGGTAGTGGTTCGACTGATTTGTACTGCAATGTAATGAAATTCAATATTTCAAAAATCGCATTAAATCAAGGTTTCTACCGTCTATTGACGTGTAGTGAATCCCTATTTCACCTCAGTAAAAATCACGTGCTTACGCAATTTTGGTGAGTATTTTTTCAATTGAAGACGGTCTGGAGTGTTACGTTTGTTTTTTGAAGTAAGGTACAAACGCTCACCAGATTCTTTGTGTTCAAGTGTAATATTTACGCGCATGGTATCTCCCTTCTATTATTCAGCTGAAGCAGCCTTAGCGATTTTACGTCCTTTGTAGTATCCTTTCAAAGATACACGGTGTGAACGTGAGTAATCTCCAGTAGTTTCATCAAATTTCACAGTTGGAGCTGCTACTTTATAGTGAGTACGACGTTTGTTTTTCTTCGCTTTTGAAGTGCGACGTGCAGGTACTGCCATTTCTTTCTTCCTCCATTAAATGTCAGGGCCAAGCCCCTTTTAAATCTAAAATAGTGCGTATGACTTTCGCCAACTTTAACAGTATAACAAAAGTTTTTTGTAAAGTAAAGTTACTTGACAGATTTTTTTCACTTTTTTGGAAAATAGCAGAGCATTTATGGTAAAATAAGGAGGATTGCAAGGCTCGACTGGTAGAGTTTGAGCCCTTATGACTTAATTTGGAAAGGAAGAAGCACAACTTCGAGCGATATAAGTTGGCTTTATACACTTTATTATGAAACTACAAAAACCTAAAGGAACACAGGATTTACTACCGCAGGATTCTGCCAAATGGCAGTATGTGGAAAACTTTACCCGCAGCATTTTCAAGCAATACAATTACGCTGAGATTCGCACACCGATCTTCGAGCATTATGAGGTGATCAGCCGTTCGGTTGGCGATACGACAGACATTGTGACCAAGGAGATGTACGATTTCTATGACAAGGGAGAGCGTCATATCACCCTCCGTCCAGAAGGTACGGCACCCGTTGTTCGTTCTTATGTAGAAAACAAGCTCTTTGCTCCAGAAGTGCAAAAGCCAGCTAAGTTCTATTACATGGGTCCAATGTTCCGCTATGAGCGTCCGCAGGCAGGTCGTCTCCGTCAGTTCCACCAGATTGGTGTGGAGTGCTTTGGTTCCAATAACCCAGCGACAGACGTAGAAACCATTGCTATGGCCTATCACTTCTTTGAAGAGTTGGGGATCAAGGACATCCGCCTCCACCTCAACAGTCTGGGCAACCCAGAGAGTCGTGCCGCCTATCGCCAGGCTTTGATTGACTACCTGACACCGCTCAAAGACCAGTTATCTAAGGACAGCCAGCGCCGTCTAGAAGAAAATCCTTTGCGTGTGTTGGATTCCAAGGAAAAAGAAGACAAGGTCGCAGTGGAAAATGCACCATCCATCTTGGACTATCTAGATGAAGAAAGTACTGCTCACTTTGAAGCGGTTAAGACTATGTTGGACAGTTTAGGCATTGCTTATGTGATTGACACCAACATGGTGCGTGGTTTGGACTACTATAACCATACTATTTTCGAGTTTATGACCGAGGTAGGTGGCAACGACCTGACCATCTGTGCCGGCGGTCGTTACGACGGTTTGGTGTCCTATTTCGGTGGACCGGAAACACCAGCCTTCGGCTTTGGTATGGGGATTGAGCGCCTCATCCTAGTCCTTGAAAAGCAAGGCATCGAGCTCCCTCTCGACACCCAGTTAGATGTCTACATCGCAGTTTTAGGTCAGGAGGCCAATGGCGGAGCGCTTGAGTTGGTTCAAGCCATCCGCAAGCAAGGCTTCCGAGCAGAGCGAGATTACCTTGACCGCAAGCTCAAGGCTCAGTTTAAATCAGCAGATGTTTTTGGAGCTAAGGCCATCATTACCCTAGGTGGTAGCGAAATCGAATCTGGACAGGTTGTGGTTAAAAATAACCAAACTCGCAGTCAAGTTGAAACAAACTTGGAAACACTCAAAACAGATTTTGCAAGTATTTTAGAAGAATTGGAGAAGTAGTAGTCTAGGCTGCTTCTTTTTTATTTTAGAAAGCAAAAAAAGAAGCGATTGGATAATCACTTCTTGAAAATAGTGGAGAACGCATTAGTGTGAGTGGCAGAAGTCTAAGACCATGCGACCTTGGATAGTTCCTGCTGCCATTTCATCAAAGACTGCTTCAGCATCTTCGACAGGACGTTTTTGAACGACTGGAACAACTAGTCCCATAGCACCGAAGTGGAAGGCCTCTTCTAAATCTTTACGAGTACCCACCAGTGAGCCGACTACCTTGATACCGTCTAGCACAGTCTTCACGATACTGAGGTCCATGTATTCAGATGGAAGTCCTACAGCTACTACATATCCACCAGCACGAACACTGTCAATAGCTTGGTTGAAGGCTACTTTGGAAACAGCTGTTACAACAGTAGAGTGTACACCGCCACCAGTAATTTCTTTAATATATCCAGGAACATCTTCTACTTCAAGTCCGTTGATCGTCACATCTGCACCAACTTCTTTGGCGAGTTCCAATTTGTCATTATTAATGTCTACAGCGATAACATGAGCGTTGAAGACTTTTTTAGCGTATTGTACAGCAAGGTTTCCGAGTCCACCAGCACCATAGATAGCGATCCATTGACCTGGTTCCAAGTGAGCTTCTTTAATCGCTTTGTAGCAAGTAACGCCAGCACAAGTGATCGAACTTGCTTGAGCTGGATCAAGACCTTCTGGAACTTTTACTGCATAGTCTGCTGTTACAATACATTGCTCAGCCATACCACCGTCAACAGAGTAGCCTGCATTTTTTACGGTACGGCAGAGAGTTTCGCGACCGGTTGTACAATATTCACACATGCCACAGCCTTGGAAGAACCAAGCAACGCTGACACGATCACCAACTTTTAGACTGGTAACACCAGGTGCGATTTCTGTAACAATACCGATTCCTTCGTGACCAAGCACGCGACCAGGAACCTTACCAAAATCACCATTGGCAACGTGGAGGTCAGTGTGACAAACACCACAGTACTCAATTTGGACCAAAGCCTCACCAGCTTCGAGTGGACGAAGTTCCTTATCGACAACGACAACACCAGTAGATTCTGGATTTACAACGACTGCTTTCATAAGCAGACCTCCTGTTTTAATATTTTATGTACATTTTTGGATGTGTTAATATAGTTGTTTTATATTGTTAAGAATATCACAATGTAGACAAAAATGCAAGAGTAGAAAAGAAGGGACAAATGAATATGAAATTGAAAATTATCACGTAATTACTACAATATTTTCAAAAAAATCTATTTACTTGGAAGCGTTTTCTTGGTAAACTAGTATCGTAAATGTTAGAGAAAGAATAAATGATAAAGATTTGTCTTACTTTATGTATTTTTTGACCAAACGAAGCAGAAACAAATCTGAATGTTTTCTGAAAACAAGAAAAAGTAAGCGTTTTCTACAACAAAACAGAAAAAATGTGAAAAAATTAACAATTTCTCTTTACAAATAAAATAAAAAATAGTAGAATAATATTGTGAAAAAGTTAACAAATAGTTAGCGAGTATATTTGGAGGAACACAATGGCTGATAAAAAAGTAGTATCACCAGAAGAAAAGTTGGTAGAAGCGCGCAAGCACGTCGATGAGCTTGTTCAAAAAGGTTTGGTTGCTCTTGATGAGTTCCGTAAACTTGGTCAAGAAGAAGTAGACTATATTGTAGCGAAAGCTTCGGTTGCAGCCCTTGATAAACACGGTGAATTGGCAATGCACGCCTTTGAAGAAACCAAGCGTGGTGTATTCGAAGACAAGGCTACTAAGAACTTGTTTGCCTGTGAGCACGTTGTCAATAACATGCGCCACACGAAAACTGTTGGTGTTATCGAAGAAGATGAAGTGACAGGTTTGACTTTGATTGCTGAGCCGGTTGGTGTTGTTTGTGGTATCACACCAACAACAAACCCAACTTCTACAGCAATCTTTAAATCATTGATTGCCTTGAAGACACGTAATCCAATTGTCTTTGCCTTCCACCCATCTGCACAAGAATCTTCTGCTCATGCAGCTCGTGTTGTCTATGAAGCAGCAGTAGCAGCTGGTGCCCCTGAAAACTGTATCCAGTGGGTAACAAAACCATCTATGGAAGCAACGTCTGAGTTGATGAAACATGATGGTATTGCAACAATACTTGCAACTGGTGGTAACGCAATGGTGCGTGCAGCTTACTCTTGTGGTAAACCTGCCCTTGGTGTAGGTGCAGGTAACGTTCCAGCCTATGTTGAAAAATCAGCAAATATCCGTCAGGCAGCACACGACATCGTTATGTCTAAGTCATTTGACAACGGTATGGTCTGTGCGTCAGAACAAGCAGTTATCATTGATAAAGAAGTTTACGATGAGTTTGTAGCAGAATTCAAGTCTTACAAAACTTACTTCGTTAATAAGAAAGAAAAAGCTCTTCTTGAAGAATACTGCTTCGGTGTGAAAGCTAACAGCAAAAACTGTGCAGAAGGTAAATTGAACGCAGACATCGTTGGTCGCCCAGCTGCATGGATTGCTGAGCAGGCTGGCTTCTCAGTACCAGAAGGTACAAACATCTTGGCAGCTGAGGTTGCTGAAATCGGTGAAAAAGAACCATTGACTCGTGAGAAATTGTCACCTGTTATTGCCGTCTTGAAAGTTGACGGTCGTGCAGAAGGTCTTGAAGCGGCTCGCCAAATGGTTGAATTCCACGGTCTCGGTCACTCTGCAGCTATTCATACGGAAGACGCAGAATTGGCGAAAGAGTTTGGTACAATCGTACGTGCTATCCGTGTTATTTGGAACTCTCCATCTACTTTCGGTGGTATCGGTGATGTTTACAACGCATTCTTGCCATCATTGACACTTGGTTGTGGTTCTTACGGACGCAACTCAATCAGTGATAACGTAAGTGCTATGAACTTGCTCAACATCAAGAAAGTAGGAAGACGTAGAAATAATATGCAATGGTTTAAAGTTCCTTCTAAAACATACTTCGAACGTGATTCTATCCAATATCTCCAAAAATGTCGTGACGTTGAACGTGTCATGATCGTTACAGACCGTGCCATGGTAGAACTTGGATTCCTAGATCGTATCATCGAACAATTGGACCTTCGTCGTAATAAAGTTGTTTACCAAATCTTCTCAGACGTTGAGCCAGATCCAGACATCACAACAGTTTATAAAGGTACAGAATTGATGCGTACCTTCAAACCAGATACAATCATCGCACTCGGTGGTGGTTCACCAATGGATGCTGCCAAAGTTATGTGGCTCTTCTACGAACAACCAACAGTTGACTTCCATGACCTAGTTCAAAAATTCATGGATATCCGTAAACGTGCCTTCAAGTTCCCAGAACTTGGTAAGAAATCTAAGTTTATCGCGATTCCAACTACATCAGGTACAGGTTCAGAAGTAACACCGTTCGCCGTAATCTCTGATAAAGCAAACAACCGTAAATACCCAATCGCTGACTACTCATTGACACCAACTGTGGCAATCGTTGACCCAGCACTCGTATTGACAGTACCTGCACACGTTACAGCAGATACTGGTATGGACGTATTGACTCACGCTACAGAAGCATACGTTTCAACAGTGGCAAACGACTTTACAGATGGTTTAGCACTTCAAGCTATCAAACTAGTATTTGAAAACCTTGAAAGCTCAGTGAAGAATGCTGACTTTGTATCACGTGAGAAAATGCACAACGCATCAACTATGGCAGGTATGGCCTTCGCCAACGCATTCCTAGGTATTTCTCACTCAATGGCTCATAAGATTGGTGGACGTTTCCATACTGTTCACGGTCGTACAAACGCTATCTTGCTTCCATACGTTATCCGCTACAACGGTACTCGTCCAGCTAAGACAGCTACATGGCCTAAGTACAACTACTATAAAGCAGATGAAAAATACCAAGACATCGCTCGTCTTCTAGGCTTGCCATGTTCAACACCAGAAGAAGCTGTTGCTGCATACGCACAAGCAGTTTACGACCTCGGTGAACGTATCGGTATCCAAATGAACTTGAAAGCACAAGGTATCGACGAGAAAGAACTTAAAGAACACTCTCGCGAATTGGCTCTTCTTGCCTACGAAGACCAATGTACACCAGCTAACCCACGTCTAGCAATGGTTGACCACATGCAAGAAATCATCGAAGACGCCTACTACGGTTACAAAGAACGTCCAGGTCGTTTGAAATAATCCTATTCTGTCGTCTTTCGTCGTTAGATTTCCTTGGTGAACTTCAGTTCTACCTTCGTCAATCTGTCTAGAAAGGCTTAGGACTAGAATTGTTTCGGCATCAAGTCCTAGTTCGTAGAGTATACTGAGCTTTGCTCAGTTGAACGGAGTATGATTTATAGGTAAATTGCCTCCAAATATCGTAAGACAATCCTCTATTGAAAAATAGGGGATTGTTTGTTTAGAAATAATGGTGGAGATCCTGAAAAAAGCGAAAGTGGTTGGAAAGGTAGGGTTTAGCCGAGAAAAAGAGACTTTTCTATCTATCTTTCACAATTTTCTGTCAATTTATGGTAGAATAGAAAAAATAGATTTTTTATGAGGGATACCATGACATTAGTATATCAATCAACACGCGATGCTAAAAATACTGTATCGGCTAGTCAGGCGATTTTACAAGGCTTGGCGACCGACGGTGGTTTGTTTACACCGATTTCGATTCCAACAGTTGACTTGGATTTTTCTGTTCTTAAAGATGCTTCTTATCAAGAAGTTGCTAAGCTCATTTTGTCGGCTTTCTTGGATGATTTTACAGCAGATGAACTGGACTATTGTATCAACAACGCCTACGACAGCAAGTTTGACACGCCAGTTATTGCCCCAGTGGTTAAGTTAAAAGGTCAGTACAACTTGGAGCTCTTCCGAGGCTCAACCATTGCCTTTAAGGACATGGCTCTGTCCATCCTGCCTTACTTGATGACGACTGCTGCTAAAAAGCACGGTTTGGAAAATGAGATTGTTATCTTGACCGCGACTTCAGGTGACACAGGAAAGGCAGCCATGGCTGGTTTTGCAGACGTTCCTGGCACGCAAATCATCGTCTTCTACCCACGCGACGGGGTGTCTAAGGTCCAAGAATTGCAGATGACCACGCAGACAGGGGCTAATACCCACGTGGTGGCCATTGACGGAAACTTTGACGATGCCCAAACCAACGTCAAGCATATGTTCAATGATGAGGCTCTTCGTGCCAAATTGGCGGCTAAGAAACTTCAGTTTTCATCTGCCAACTCCATGAACATCGGCCGCTTGGTGCCACAGATTGTTTACTATGTCTATGCCTACGCTCAGCTGGTTAAGACTGGTGAGATTGCGGCGGGAGACAAGGTCAACTTCACCGTTCCGACAGGCAACTTCGGTAACATCTTGGCGGCTTACTACGCTAAGCAGATCGGTCTGCCAGTTGGCAAGCTCATCTGTGCTTCCAACGATAACAATGTCCTAACCGACTTCTTCTCGACGGGCGTTTACGACAAGAACCGTACCTTCCGCGTGACCACCAGTCCGTCCATGGACATCTTGGTGTCCTCTAACTTGGAGCGCTTGATTTTCCACCTCTTTGGCAATGACGCTGCAAAAACAGCTGAGCTGATGGAAGCCTTGAACACAGCTGGTCAGTATGACATTCAAGGAGCTGACGCGGACATCCTATCTCTCTTTGCTGCCGCCTTTGCGACGGAAGAAGAAACCGCTGCGGAAATCAAGCGTGTCTATGAGGAGACAGACTACATTGAAGATCCACATACGGCTGTTGCCTCAGCTGTCTATAAACAGTATGTGGAGCAAACAGGTGACCAAACTCCGACAGTGATCGCTTCTACAGCAAGTCCTTACAAGTTCCCAGTGGTTGCGGTTGAAGCTGTGACAGGCCAGTCAGGCTTGACTGACTTCGAAGCCCTTGCCAAATTGCATGAGATTTCAGGTGTAGCCCTGCCACCAGCTGTGGACGGTTTGGAAACAGCACCTGTCCGCCACAATACCGTCGTTGCAGCTGCAGATATGCAGGCTGAGGTAGAGCGCTATTTGGGTGTTTAATAAAAAATGAATTATGACAAACTGCTCATCTTGAGTGGTTTGTTTTCTTTTTGTAATTTAAATTAAAATTTACAGATAATTCAAAGAATGATATACTGTATAGGAATACTTGTAGATGAGGTGGCGTATGGCACAAGAACAGGGGAAAATCTCCAGAGAAAAGAAAAAAGCCCTCTTGAAGCGGCTCAAAGAACGCATCAAGCCCAAGATGAAGCTGGTCTATTTGGCAGCCTTTCTATCCTGGGTACAGTTTTTGATGCGGATTATTTCCTTCTATCTGATTGCTAAGGGCTTTGTGACCTACTATGAGGGCGGTCAGGTTGATTTAATACGGTTTGTCCTCATCTTGCTAGGGCTCAATGCCTTTGGTTATGGTGTGGCCCTGATTGCCAAGCGTTTGCAAGGTCTGGGCTCCCAGTTTGCTCGGGATTCGCTCAAGCAGTCCTTTTTTGAGGCTCTCTTGGCCAAGGACGGTCAGTTTGAGTCAAAGGCGACAGCGGCGGATGTTTTTAATATCGCTTCGCAAGGGATTGACAGCCTGGATACCTACTATTCCTACTACATGGCTTCTTCCTTGCGGACCCAGTTCAACTGTGCGACGGTTCTCTTGCTGGTCTTTCTGATTTTCCCGCTAGGTGCGGTCATTTTTATCCTGGCCTTGCCTTTGATACCCATTTCCATCATCGCTATGCAGAAGCGGTCCAAGCGGATCATGAATCGCTACTGGGGCTCCTACATGGATGTGGGCAATCTTTTCTTGGACGACCTCAAGGGGCTCAACACCCTTTATTCCTATCAGGCGGACGCGGCTTATGAAAAGACCTTCAATGAGCAGGCGGAGGACTTCCGCGATGCGACCATGGAGTTGCTCAGCTTCCAGCTGCAAGCGGTGGGCTACATGGATGCGGTCATGTATCTGGGAATTGGTCTGTCTGGTTTTGTAGCGGTCAATAGCCTAGCGGCAGGCAATCTCTCCCTCTTTAGTATGCTCTTCTTTGTCCTCATTGCGACGGAGTTTTTTGCACCCATACGGGAGCAGGGCTACGGTATGCACTTGGTCATGATGAATACCAAGATGGCGGATCGCATTTTTGGTTTCCTGGACAGTATGACAGCGGAGCAGGAAATCGATGCTGCCCATGTGCCTGCTTTTGACAGTCTGAAACTGGAAAATCTGGCCTTTGCCTACGGAGAAAAGCCAGTCTTGAACGATGTTTCTATGACCATGACGGCTGGAAAGGTCTATGCCTTGGCGGGTGAGTCAGGGCAGGGGAAAACGACCTTGTCCCAGTTGCTCTTGCGACGTTTGCGAGCGGATAAGGGAGCGATTTACTTGGGTGAGCAGGAGATTTCTTCTGTCAGTCAGTTGTCGCTGAATGAGCAGGTCCTCTATGTGTCGGGTCAGTCAACCTTGGTCAACCAGTCGATCTATGAGAATTTACGCATGGCTGGTGACTGGACCAAGGAGGACATCTTGGCTTGGGCAGATCAGCATGGGGTCTTGCAATTTGTCAAGAATCTGCCAGACGGTCTAGACACGATTGTGGGCGATGACGGTGCTTTCTTGTCACCAGGTCAACGCCAGCAGGTCATCTGTGCCCGTGCGGTTTTGGCCAAACGCTCGCTCTATATTTTTGACGAAGTTACTTCTAGCGTCGATCAGGACAATGAAGGCTTGATTTACGATTTGATTAACTTGGTGGCCAAGGATGCCATTGTCATTATTATTACCCATAAGATGAAGCAAGTGGAGCAGGCAGATGATATTCTCTTCTTGTCTGCGGAGGGGGCTGTGACAGGCAACCATGCTACACTTTATCAGACTAGCTCGGCCTATCGTCAGCTGGTCGACCAACAAAGAGAATTGGAGGAAGCCGTTTATGGATAAGAAAGAAATGCCGACACGGGTGCTGATTCCGAGACTCTTGGGCTCGATGAAACACCTCTTGCCACGGATTGCGGTGGCGGTTTGCTTTGCGGTCTTGGGACAGGTGGTAACCATTGCTATTCCAGTAACCCTGGTCTATCTGGCTTTTGATGCCCTTGCTGGCAATTCTGCTCCGCTATGGACCTTGGGAGCTTTAGTCATTCTAGCTCTTCTGCGTGGGGCCTTCCGCTATGGCGAGCACTACTTCGGTCACTATGTGGCCTTTCATACCCTGGCTGCCTACCGCCGTCTGATTTTTGCGAAATTGCGGGCCCTGGCTCCTGGGAAATTGGACCGGCAGGACAGTGGTAGCCTGCTCAAGATGATTGGGGAGGACATCGATGCCTTGGAGGTTTTCTTTGCCCATACCATTGCTCCGATTTGTACAGGGATTATGGTGGCTCTTGGCTTGACGGTCTATTTTGGTCTGTCCAGCTGGGGCTTGGCTCTCTTGGCTCTGGTGACCTACGCCCTTCTAGCGATTGCCATTCCAAATCGATTTGCCCAGCAGCTGCAACCCTTGCTCAAGGAGCAAAATGCCAGTCGCAAGGGCTATGTTTCCTACTTTATTGAAAGCCTCAAGAGCATGAAGGACCTCATGCAATTCCAGCAGACAGATGCTCGTTTTGCCACTCTGACGCAGAAAAGTCAGGAGGTCAACGGTCAGGAGCGAAAGGTTGCCCAGACCAACTTTATGCAGTATGCCGTTTCCTTTTTGGTGGTGGGCCTGTCTATCATGGGCTTTGCCTGGCTGACCTTCGACTTGGTTGGCAGTCAAAACTTGGAACTGGCGACAGGAGTGGCTCTTCTGGTGTCCTTTACTAGTTCCTTTGCTCCCTTCTTGGAGCTCAGCCGTCTGCCTCTTGGTTTCAAGCGGGCTATGAATGCTGGTCGGAACATCTATGCTCTTTTGGATGAAAAAGAAGCAGAGCGAACAGGTGACTTGGTTGAGGTCAGCGTAAAAGATATTGCTATTGAGCAAGTTGACTTCGATTATGATGACCGAGAAACAGGGCTCTATCGCAATCTGTCTGTCCAGTTTGAACAGGGTGGCATCGTTGGTCTGGTCGGTGAGTCCGGTGCAGGAAAATCCACCTTGATGAAATTGATCATGCGGTGGTATGACTGGCAGCAAGGTCAAATCAACCTGTCTGGCTTGGATAGTCGGAAGGTAGACAAGGCTCATTTGCAAGGCTCCTTTTCCTATGTACCTCAGGTACCACAAATCTTCCGCCAGACCATTCGGGACAATCTCCTCTTGGGGCGGACGGATGTGTCAGACGAAACCATCATGGACTTGGCAGAAAAATGCCACATGAAAGAACGGATTTTGGCAGCACCGCAGGGCTTGGATACGATTGTAGAAGCCAGTGACTTTTCAGCAGGAGAAGGACAACGCCTGGAACTCATGCGGGCCCTGCTCAAAAACGCTGACTGCTATATCTTTGATGAGCCGACCAGCAACTTGGATTCGCTCAATGAAGCCCGCTTTATCCAGCTGGTCAAGGCACACTGTCAGGGTATGGTCTTCTTGATTTCCCATAGAAGATCGACCATGGCTTGTGCGGATACCATTTTTCGCTTGGAAGACGGACAATTAGTAAAGGAAAGATAAATGAAGAAATTACAAGTAAAAGATCTGATGGTAACAGGGGCTTTTGCTGCCCTCTACTTTGTTTGTGTTGGTCTAGGAACCTTGTTGAGCTTGGTTTTTGATCGTTCGGGTAATATGATGTATGCACCTGCTGGAGCAGCCCTTTTGGCAGGACCTGTTTATATGTTATTGGTAGCCAAGGTTGGTAAATTTGGTTCAATTAGTCTGGTTGGAGCGGTAATGGCCTGTTTCTTTTTCCTATCAGGCTATATGACAGCGGCCTTTCTCCCAAGCTTGACCTTTGGTTTTTTGTCAGAAATGGTAGCGAAGTCAGGTCACTATAAACAAAAATGGACCAATCTTCTTAGCTATATCATTTTCTCTTTTGGAAACCTGGGACCGATTATTCTTATGTGGTTCATGCGTGATGCCTATGAGGCCAATCTTTTGGCACGTGGAAAATCAGCAGAATACATCGCTCGTGTCATGCTGGATTTCACTCCAAGGAATGTACTCTGGTTGTCAACGACCATTATCTTAACAGCTCTTATCAGTGGTCTGTTTGGTCAATATATGCTTCAGCGCTATTTTAAACAATCAGGTTATCTTTCATGAAATTAGATGCTCGTACAAAAATTATTCTCGTCATCTTCACTAGTTTTACCTATGGGATGCGTCTTACAATACTAGAAAATGCAGTGCTGGTCTTAGGCCTTAGCCTGCTTTTCTGGTTTTCTGGAAAGCGGAAAATGGCTATAATGAGTCCGATAGCCTATTCTATTTTTTGTCTGTTATCATATATTACATTTTTTCCAGCATGGCTGACGCATTTGTTGCTTGTATTGACCTATACATGGCCTCCGCTTTTGGCAGGACATCTATTGCTGATGACGACAAGTGGTTACGAACTCATTCATGGCTTGCGGAAATGGCACCTGCCAGAGGTATTTCTTTTGACGTTGGGAGTAATGTTTCGTTTCCTGCCTGCCATTAAACAGGATGCTCGTACGATTTGTGCCTCTTTGAAGGTTAGAGGAATTTTTTTACGGAAGAGAGATGTGGTTTGTAAGCCACTCCAGTACATGGAGTTTTTCTTGGTTCCCTTGATGATGTCTCTCTTGCGAACAGCTCAGGAATTGACAGTAGCCAGTCTGACAAAAGGTTTGGCTGTATCTACAAAATCACCTGCATATATTCGGTCGTCTTGGACCGTGCTAGATTGGAGTCTTTGCTTATGTTGTCTCATTTTTCTGATTCTCGTCCGGCTGTGACGGTAAAAAATGTAGCATTAACTTATTCAGGGGCAGATAAACCAGCCTTGCAGATAGAGGATCTGACTATTCCAGAAGGCCAGTGTGTTGTTTTATGTGGGCAGAGTGGCGCTGGGAAGTCTAGTTTTCTCAAGGTACTGAATGGTTTGACGCCAGAATATTATCCTGCTCAGCTTTCGGGACAAATTTTCTTAGGGGACTTGGATTTACAAAAATCTAGTCTGGAAGAAATATCTCGGCACATTGCTTCCGTCTTTCAGCATCCGTCTACTCAATTTTTTCATAGTCAAGTCTTGCAGGAATTGGTTTTCCCTTGTGAAAATCAGGGTTTGTCAAGAGAAGAAATCGAGAATCGCCTGGCTTGGGTTATGGAATTATTTGGTTTGGCTTCTCTTAGCCAGCGAACGATTTCCAGTCTATCAGGTGGTCAGCAACAACGTCTAGCCTTGGCCGTTGCAGCCATGCAAGGGACAGATGTCTTGGTTTTAGATGAGCCGACTGCCAACCTAGATCAGGAAGGGATTGCGATTGTACAGGACATCTTGAAAACTTTAAAAAGCCAAGGAAAGACCATTATTATTGCCGAGCATAGACTGTCTTATCTCAGTCAGTTGGCAGATCGCTATTTATATTTTCAAGATGGGCAAGTGGTGACGGATTATCTAGCAGATGAGTTTTTAAGTCGGACAGAAGAATGCCGTCAGGATATGGGACTGCGTTGTTATGACTCGGAGCCTTATGGGCGGGCAATAGCGGAGCTGGCGGACCAATTTGTTAATGATAAAGAGGGTTTACTTGTTGAAAATTTATCGGTAAGTCAGAAAGAGAATACTCTCTACGAGATTGAAAAACTTTGCTTGGCACCAGGACAGGTGGTGGGTTTGGTTGGAGCGAATGGTTCTGGAAAAACAAGCCTTGCTCGTTATCTGGTCGGTTTAGCGGAAGATAAGAAGAGTAGGATTTCTTGGCAAGGTCAAACCTTGTCTGGTCGCCAGAGATTGGAAAAAACAGCCTTTGTTATGCAGGATGTTCGACTCCAACTATTTGCGGAAAGTGTTAAGCGAGAACTTACTCTTGGAAGGAAAAATAGAGCTGTCGATGAACGTTTGGTAGCTCGTTTTGGTCTATCGGATTTGTTGGAGAGGCATCCGGTCAGTTTATCGGGTGGTGAACAACAGCGCGTGATGATAGTGGCCAGCTTACTGGCAGATAAGGAAATTTTCATTTTTGATGAACCGACGAGCGGCTTGGATTTGAGACGAATGCAACAAGTTGCTACCGCTTTAGTAGACTTAAAAATGAAGAATAAGTTGGTTTTGTTAATTTCTCACGATGAAGAGCTATTGAATCTTGTTTGTGATAAAATAGTAGATATTAAACAGTTGAAATAGAGATTATGAACAAACAAACCTATAAAGAAATTTTAACTATTGCCTTTCCAGCCATGGGGGAAAACCTTCTCCAGATGTTAATGGGGGTAGTAGACTCTTATCTAGTAGCCAGTATTGGCATCGTAGCTTTGTCTGGAGTTTCCCTTGCTAATAATATTTTAGCCGTCTATCAGGCGGTTTTTATTGCCCTAGCAGCAGCGGTGTCTTCTCGTTTGGCTCAGACTTTGGGTAAAGAGACTTCAGAAGGCATTGGAGGAACTGCTAGTGAAAGTGTTAAGTTTACAGTTTTTATCGGTCTCCTTTTAGGAATTTTTTCAGTTCTGGCAGGTCCAATAGTACTTACTAGCTTGGGAGCAGAGTCAGAAGTGGTACGGGCTGGAGGTCTTTATTTGATATTGGTTGGTGGGGGAGCACTTTTTTTGGGACTTATGACAAGTTTGAGTGCAATCTTACGAACCTTGGGGGAACCACGTTTTCCTATGTATATCAGTCTGCTTTCTAACATTTTAAATGCACTATTTTCAGCATTTGCAGTCTTTGTGCTTCATGCAGGTGTAGCTGGGGTTGCGATTGGAACGGTATTATCGCGATTTATTGGTTGTAGTCTGCTTTGGTCTCGCTTACCGATTTCTTTAAAACCATGGACCTGGTCCTTTGATAAAGAACTGCTTAGACTTGCCCTGCCAGCAACTGGTGAACGGTTGATGATGCGGGTGGGAGATGTGGTAGTCGTAGCTTTGATTACCAGCTTAGGAACAGCGACGGTAGCTGGAAATGCGATTGGAGAAACCCTGACGCAGTTTAATTATATGCCGGCTTTAGGGATTGCTACCGCGACAATCATCCTTACAGCGAAACACAGACAGGATAAGGCTATGGTCCGACATATTTTTCGAACAAGCTTTGGCCTTTCTTTGCTGTTTATGTTTTTGGTAGCTGGTGTGACTTATTTTGCGGGTCCTTTCCTAATCGATCTTTATACTAAGGATATTCAAGCAGCACAAGCTAGTCAAACAGTATTATTTTATGCCATGTTGGGAGTTCCCTTTACAGCTGGCACTCTTATTTTGACAGCTCTGTGGCAAGGTTTAGGAAATGCTAGATTACCCTTTTACGCCACAACTATCGGTATGTGGCTAGTGCGGATTGGCATAGCTTATTTACTTGTAACATTTTTTAAAATCGGTTTGTCAGCCATTTGGATTGCAACGATTTTAGATAATGCCTTCCGAGCAGGGGTGCTATTTTTTCAGTATAGGTATTCAAAACAAGAATCAATTTAAGATAAGGCTAAGAAAACTTTCAGTTTTGTTTAAGTTCAAAGATTTATACTATATTCAAGCTAGAAATAGCGAATTTCTTTTTCATATAATCTCCTAGAGAACAGTCGGCTGCGGTCGGCTGTTTTCGTGTTTCGGCACATTTTGGAAGTTTGCTTAGTTATATTCGTCCATCTTTTCACCTAAAGGTGTCCCTATCTCTAAGTCGCACGCGACAAAGAGCTAGGTATCATATAATCTCCTAGAGAACAGTCGGCCGCGGCCGGCTGTTTTCGTGTGTTTTATTCTTATGTAAAAGTGGTATAATAGTAGTGATTGTATAAGGAGAAAAGTATGTCGGTAGTAGGAAAAGCAAATGGAAAAATCATTTTGATGGGAGAGCATGCGGTGGTCTATGGGCAACCAGCAATTGCTATGCCTTTTTCTGCTGTTGAAATTATTGCTCAGGTAACTGCTCAAGGGGAAGCGCTGACTGTTGCTTGTGACTTCTATAAAGGCTTAGTTCACAAGATGCCAAAAATCTGGGAAAGCCTCAAGCATGCCATCCGTTTCTCGCTCTATCGTATCGGAGCACCGACAGACCCAGCTATTCATATCGAGATTAGTTCCACCATTCCTGCTGAGCGAGGCATGGGTTCCAGTGCAGCCGTGGCAGTTGCAGTGGCACGCGCCCTCTTTGCCTACTATGAAAAAGAACTGACTGACAGCGAACTCTGGGACATCGTTCAGTCTTCGGAAAAAATTGCTCACGGGAATCCATCAGGCATAGATGCGGCGACCACCAGCGGCAAGTCCCCCGTCTTCTATATCAAGCACCAGCCCATCGAACCCTTGGAGCTGAAACTCCGTGCCCACTTGGTAGTGGCTGATACAGGTGTGACGGGAAATACCCTAGAAGCCATTTCAGACGTGGCGGATTTGTTGGAGAAAAGGCCAGAGGCTATCAAACTAGTAGAAGAACTGGGCAACTTGACCCGACAGGCCAAGGAAGATTTAGCCACAGACCAGGCAGAGCTTCTAGGCAGCAGAATGAACCAAGCTCATGCCCTCCTACAAAAATTAGGCGTGTCTGATCCTAGCCTGGATAAGCTAGTCAGCCTTGCCCAAGAAAATGGAGCCCTGGGAGCCAAATTAACTGGTGGCGGTCGAGGTGGCTGCATGATTGCCCTGGCAAGAACAGCCCAGGATGCCCAAAATCTTGCACACATCCTTGACCAAGCAGGTGCCCGCCAAACCTGGATACAGTACTTAGGAGAAACCAATGACTAAACAAACAGGCATAGCCCGTGCCCATACCAATATTGCCTTGATTAAATACTGGGGAAAACGCGATAAGGAATTATTCCTACCCATGAATTCCAGTTTATCCCTGACCCTTGACGCGTTTTATACGGATACCAAGGTCGTTTTTGACCCAGAATTAACTGCGGATGAGTTCTATCTCAACGGAATCTTACAAAAAGAAAAAGAAATTTTAAAAATTTCTCGATTTTTGGATTTGTTTTGCGAATATATAGGTGAAAGGGCATTTGCCCGAGTGGAAAGTCTAAATTTTGTTCCGACTGCGGCTGGTTTGGCCAGCTCAGCATCAGCCTTCGCAGCACTTGCACTGGCAACCGCAACTGCCTTGGATTTAGATTTGTCACCAGCCACCCTATCAACCCTTGCTCGCAGGGGTTCTGGCTCTAGCACACGTAGCCTATTCGGTGGATTTGTCGAGTGGGATATGGGAACGGGTTCGGAAGATTCTATGGCTCATCCCATTGACGATGCCGATTGGGATATTGCCATGGTCGTCTTAGCCGTCAATACTGGGCCGAAGAAGATTGCCAGTCGAGAGGGAATGGATCACACGGTTGCCACCTCACCATTTTACACAGCCTGGGTAGAAACCGCCAAACAAGACTTGGTGGACATCAAGGCAGCTATTGCCAACCGTGATTTTGAAAAACTTGGTCAGATTACGGAACACAACGGCATGAAAATGCATGCGACAACTCTATCTGCTAATCCGCCCTTTACATACTGGTCAGCCGATAGCCTAGTGGCCCAAGAGGCAGTCCGTCAGGTTCGTGAGGCAAGTGGCTTATCAGCCTACATGACTATGGATGCCGGACCGAATGTCAAGGTCCTCTGCCGAGCAAGTCAAATGGATGAGCTAGTAGCCGAATTGGGCAAAGTTTTCCCAAGGGAGAAAATCATCACCAGCAAGCCTGGTCCTGCTGCCTACGTCCTCAGTGAAGATGATTGGCAGGCCTCACAAGTAGCGTTTGAAAAGGGCTTGTAGCATGAAAGTACAAGTAAAGATACCTGGAAAACTCTTTCTAGCAGGGGAATACGCAGTTGTCGAGGCAGGCTATCCCGCAGTGATTGCGGCCCTTGACCAATACCTGACTGTCACCATTGAAACAAGTGACCGAGGCCTTCTTCATTCCAGCCAGCAAGCAGACCTCTATCTGACCTGGGAGCGTAAGGAAGGTGTCGTTCATGTCCAAGGTGACCATCCCTATGCTCTGATTGAAACAGCCATGCAGGTGACAGAAGCCTATCTGACAGCCAAAGGTCAGTCCTGTCAAGCAACCTACAGCCTAGTGGTCCAATCTGACCTGGATGACCAGACTTCAGGTGCCAAGTACGGCTTGGGGTCGTCAGGGGCAGTGACGATTGCGACGGTCAGGGCCCTGCTGACCTACTACGGTCACCGACCAGATGCCCTGCTGACCTATAAGCTGGCAGCCTTGGCCCAGACCAAGCTGGGCATGACGGGTTCCTTCGGTGACTTGGCGGCTTCCAGTTTTGGTGGCTTGATCGCCTATCATTCCTTGGACCGTTCTTGGCTTTTAGGGAAAATGGCAGAGCTGTCCCTGCTTGATCTGGTAGAAAGTGATTGGCAAGGTTTGTCCATCAGCCCTATCCAGCTACCAGAAGGCTTAGACCTCTTGGTTGGTTGGACAGGGTCGGCGGCTTCGACAGATCGATTGGTTTCCCAGATGGAAAGCCAAAAAAGTCAGGCAGAAAAAGAGCAAGTTCATAGCCAGTTTCTAGCCGACTCCAAGACCTGTGTAGAGCAGTTGATAGTAGCTTGTCAGACAAATGACTCAGCGTCAGTAAGACAGGCCATTGCTCAAAACCGCAAGCTCTTACAAGACTTTGCGAGAGGAATGGGCTTGGTTATTGAAACGCCTCGACTGAGCCAACTCTGTGACCTGGCCCAGACTTATGGAGCGGTGGCCAAATCATCTGGTGCAGGCGGTGGTGACTGCGGCATTTGCTTGGTAGACAGTAAGGAACAAAAAGTAGCGATTGAGAAGGCTTGGCAACAAGCCAGCATTCTTCCACTCCAACTAAAGATCACAAGTAGAGAATAAGGAGAACCCTATGTTTTATCTAGGAGAATTTGGTTTAGACCGCAAGGATCAACACGTTGGCTTGGCCAACCAGCAATATAGTGTCACACCGGCCAAGGACTTTACGGAGACCTTGTTTGTCCATCATTCCCTACCTCAGACCAAGGTGGATGAAGTGGATATTTCGACCAGTGTAGCTGGTTTGGACTTTGCCTTTCCTTTCTTCATCAATGCTATGACCGGTGGAAGCAAGAAGACGCGGGAAATCAATCGTCTGTTGGGAATTATGGGGCATTTTGGGAAGATTGCTCTGGCTTCGGGTTCGGTTAGTGCGGCGATTAAGGATCCGTCTGTTGCGGAAACCTTCTCCGTTATGCGTCGGGAAAATCCTTATGGCATTATTTTTGCCAATCTAGGTGCCCACCACAGTGTTGAGAATGCCAAGCGGGCGGTGGATTTGTTGGAGGCCAATGCCATCCAAATCCATGTCAATGCACCCCAGGAGATTGTCATGCCTGAGGGAGACCGTGACTTTACCATGTGGTTGAAGAATATTGAAACCCTAGTGCGGGAGATGGAAGTACCGGTCATCGTCAAGGAAGTTGGTTTTGGCATGAGCCGAGAAACGGTTGCCCAGCTGGCTTCTGTCGGTGTCAAGACCATTGATGTGTCTGGTACTGGGGGGACGGATTTCGCCAAGATTGAAAATGTCCGTCGGACCTTCAATGATTATACCTATTTAGAAGGTTGGGGTCAGTCAACTGTGACATCCTTGGTAGAAGCCATGTCTGTTCCTGAAGAAGTTCGTCCAAGTCTGATTGCATCTGGTGGTATTAAGACACCACTAGATATTGTCAAATCATTGGCCCTCGGTGCAGACCTTGTTGGGATGTCCAATCATTTCCTTCAGTATGTCAAGGATGGTAAGGGGCATCGTTTTGATGACGGCCTGCAGGCTATTAAAACTTTCCAATGGCAGATGGCAGAAATCATGACCATGCTGGGTGCTAAGAACATTGCGGAACTCCGTCAGAAAGATTTGGTCTTGGCTCCTAATGTACAAAACTGGTGTGAGGCTCGTGGGATTGACTGGAAAGCCTATGCCCGTCGGTCACGAGGGTTGAAATAAACTGGACAGGCATGACTGTGACAGACTACAAGAAAGAGCAGGAAGTGCAATAGGAAGGAGTCTGCAATCAACAGATTCGCTGAAAAATCTACACACATAAAAAAGCCAAGTTCTTTGTGAACTTGGCTTTTGTTGCGGTGTGGTTTCTAGGTCGCTGACAATTGCCCGGCTTGCAACTGGTACATACGGTGGTAGTGACCTCTGAGGGACAGGAGTTGTTTGTGGTTACCAGATTCAATGATTTTTCCCTTGTCCAAGACATAGATGCAGTCGGCATCTTGAATAGTTGATAGGCGGTGGGCGATAGCAATGGTTGTCCGCCCTTTTCGCATTTTCTCAAGAGAAGTCTGGACTGTCTGCTCCGTCTCAGAATCGATATTGGCGGTAGCCTCGTCTAAAATGAGAATCTTAGGTTGACTGGCCATGGTGCGTGCAAAGGCCAGAAGTTGCCGTTGACCTGTCGAAAAGGAGGTCCCCCGCTCAGTGACCAGGTGGTCATATTTCTCAGGAATTTTCTCAATAAAGGGAGCAGCTTCCACAAATCGAGCCGCGTCCTCAATTTCCTCCTGGGAAACACCCCGATACATCTGGATATTGGTCGCAATGGTTCCGTGAAAGAGGAAGGGATCTTGCAGGACTAGGCCAATCGCGGACCGCAATTCTTCTTGCGAAAAGCTACGAATATCCTGACCGTCAATCAAAATCCGTCCAGATTGGAACTCATAGAAACGCATAAAGACATTGATGATAGAGGACTTGCCCGACCCCGTAGCACCCACAAAGGCGATGGTCTGCCCCTGTCTCACTTCAAAGGAAACCTTGTCCAGAATTTGTCGCTTACCGTCATAGGAAAAGCAAACATCCTCAAAGACAATGTGCCCCTTGTCAATCTTGGCCTCTCGGTCCAGCTGTAGTGGCTCCTCGATGGTCTGGTCCATGAGCGTAAAGACCCGTCCGGCAGATACCATAGAGGTTTGAAGGGTGGAAAAATGCTGCGTGACATCCAGCAAGGGATCGAAAAGACGATTGACATACTGGATGAAAGCATAGATAAGACCAGCAGAAATTCCAGCCTGTGACCAGTCCAAACCAAAATAAGTCATGAGTAGGGCATAGGCCAAAATCTTAACAAGTGACAGGGCAGGGCGGAGAAAGAGACTGTCCAAGGCCATAGAATGACTGGCATAGTCCAGATGTTCCTGGTTGATAGCTTCAAACTCTGCTTTTAAGCGGTCCTCCTGAGAAAAAGCCTGGATAATCCGAATTCCCTCAATACTTTCAGCCAGTTTGCTGTTGATAGAACTCAGCAGGCTCCTGGTCTTAGCCACAATGGGAGCAGACCGCTTCCGGTACTGTTCAACTAGGACGAAAATCACGGGCAGAAAGAGAACGATTAGACTGGTCAATTTCCAATCCAGAGCAAACATTGTCGAAAGAGTCGTGATGATAATAAAGAGAGCTGAGATAAAACTGGATAAAATCCCTGAAAACATCTCCGAAATGCTCTCTGTATCATTGGTGATTCGCGAAACAATGGAACCACTAGGAGTCTGGTCAAAGTAAGTCATTCCCAGTTTTTCCATTCTCTCAAAGGCATCCCTGCGAATATCTCTCACAATGCTATAGGAAACTTTAGCAAACCAGAGATTTCCAAAATATTGAAGCACCATTTGGAGCAGATAGAGGGCAAAGTAGACCGCTAGAATAGCCACAGCAGTCTCTGAAATAGTAGAAATGTAGTGGTCGATAAAATAAGAGGCTAGAAGGGGAATTAGACTGCGAACCACGGTAGTCAGCAGCAAAAAGCTCAAGGCAAGGACTGTCAGCAGTCGATAAGCTTTGAGATAGGACAAGAGTCGCAAAAAAACACTAGCTTGCTTGGTTTTAGAGAGCATGACTTTCCTCCTTTTCGAGTTGCTGCATCATATAGGTATCGTAGTACCAGCCTTTTTCATCTAGTAATTCTTGGTGACGACCTCGCTCTACGATTTTCCCATCTTCAAGGACCAGAATCAAATCGGCATGGACAATAGCTGACAGGCGATGGGCGGTGATAATGGTGGTTTTGTCAAGGCGTTCTTTCTTAATGGTTTCAAGAATAGCGTGTTCTGTTTTAGCATCTACCGCTGAGAGCGAGTCATCCAAGAGCAGGATATCTGGATTGAGAATCATAGCACGGGCCATAGCCAACCGTTGTTTTTGTCCGCCAGAAAGGGAAATCCCCTTCTCGCCAACCATGGTATCAAAGCGGTCGGGCATATCCTGAATATCCTCATAGACATGGACAGCCCGAGCGGCCTCTTCTACCTGATCTAGAGATAAATCGGGATTGCCGAAGCGGATATTTTCGGCAACGCTGGTCGCAAAGAGGAACTGGTCCTGGGGTACATAGCCGATTAATCGTCGTAGGTCAGCTAGCTTGTAGTTCTTGATATTTTCTTGATTGAGCAAGATCCGTCCATTTGTCACATCGTATTCTCGCATGAGGAGCTTGAGCAGGCTGGTCTTCCCAGAACCTGTTGGCCCCACAAGGCCAATTGTCTGCCCTTTTTTGATGTGAAACTGGATGTCTTGGAGGACTGGTATGTTATCATAAGCAAATTCGCTAATCTCATAGACAATCTCTCCATTGCTCGGTGCAGGAAGCGGTTGATCTGTTTCAATAACCTCTGAGGAAATGCTGAGAAGAGTCTGAATCCGATTGTAAGATACATCACCACGCTGGCTAATATTGACCAAAAAACCAATCGCCATAAGAGGCCAGACTAGGAGATCTAAATAGGTCATGAAAGTTACTAGTTGGCCTAGACTGACCTGACCTTGCGAGATGAAGTGAGAGCCGACTAGAAGGGTCAGCAGGTAGGACAGGCCAATGAAGAAGAGGACGGCAGGGTTGAACAGGGCATCGTACCGCATGGTTTTGATATTCTGCAAGAAGGCTACTTGGTTGACTTCCTGAAAAGCCGCCGTTTCTTGTTCTTGGTAGCCAAAGGATTTAGTGACCTTTATACCAGAAACAGCTTCCTGTACCTTGTTGTTAAGCTCTGAAAAGGCTGCTTGTGAAGCCTTGAAATTTTCATGGGTACGACGGCCTAGAAAATTAGTAGTGAGTGTCATGAAGGGCAGGGGGAGGATTGAAACCAAGGTCATCTGCCAGGAAATGCTCACACTCATGGTGACCAGTGTAACCAAGGCAGTAACGGTAGCATCAACAAAGGACATGACGCCACCACCTGCTAGTCGGGTCAGGGCATTGATATCATTGGTTGCGTGGGCCATTAAATCCCCAGTCCGATATTGCTGAAAAAAGGTTGGATGCAGGTGCATAAAGTGGTCAAACAGCCGAGCCCTCATGATTTTTCCTAGACGATAAGATGTTGCCAGGATGTTCATTCGCCAAAGATAGCGGAGGCCGTACATGGCCAAGGCTGACAAGATGAGCCCAGCTACCCCGAGTAGCAAGCGGTGCTCAGTCAACTGTCCGCTGGCAATCTGGTCAATCAACTGCCCCATGATAGAAGCGGGAAGGAGATTGAGGACGCTGACCAAACAGAGTGATAAAATCCCAATCAGGTAGGCCTTTTTCTCAAGAGAAAAGAACCACCATAATTGTTTGATAATCTTCATAAGTATCCTTTCTGAACAAAAGAAAGGTTGGTAGCTTGTCACCACCAACAATCTAGTGAAATTCGGTGACACTAGTGTATCATAGACTGGCAGAAATAGAAAGTTTGCAACTTAAAAACTAGGCAACTCTAGCCGTAGCCGAATAGAAGAAACAGTTGGAGTTGTAAACACGTATGATAGAGGTAGAATCTAGACGATTTCTACCTTTTTCTGTCTATTTATGATAAAATATATGAAAATTTAGAAGAGGTGTTCAGATGAAAGCTATTGTTACAGTTGTCGGTAAGGACAAGTCAGGGATTGTTGCGGGTGTTGCAACTAAGATTGCAGAATTGGGACTCAATATTGACGATATTTCCCAGACAGTTTTGGATGAGTATTTTACCATGATGGCGGTGGTGTCATCGGATGAGAAGAAAGATTTCACGCAACTTCGTTCAGAATTGGATGCTTTTGGTCAAAGTTTGAATGTGAAAATCAACATTCAAAGTGCGGCGATTTTTGATGCTATGCACAACTTGTAAGGAGAGCGGTCATGGATATTAGACAGGTTAGAGAAACCATTGAGATGATTGAGGAGCAGCACTTCGACATTCGGACCATTACCATGGGGATTTCCCTCTTGGACTGTATCGACTCGGACATCGATAAGGCTGCTGAGAAAGTATATACCAAAATTGTGACCAAGGCCAAGAACTTGGTAGCGGTTGGTGATGAGATTGCGGCGGAGCTAGGAATTCCCATTGTCAACAAGCGGGTATCGGTAACGCCAATTGCTTTGATTGGTGCGGCGACGGATGCCACGGATTATCTTCCCTTGGCTCATGCCTTGGACAAGGCAGCTCATGAGATCGGCATCGATTTTATCGGAGGTTTTTCAGCTCTGGTTCAAAAGGGTTACCAAAAAGGGGATGAAATCCTTATCAACTCCATACCGCAGGCATTGGCCCAAACCTCCAAGGTCTGCTCGTCGGTCAACATCGGATCGACCAAGACGGGCATCAACATGACGGCTGTGCGGGACATGGGGCGGATCATCAAGGAGACGGCGGAGGCTTCTGATATGGGGGCGGCCAAGCTGGTGGTCTTTGCCAATGCGGTCGAGGACAATCCTTTCATGGCGGGTGCCTTCCATGGTGTCGGCGAGGCGGATGTGGTCATCAATGTCGGCGTGTCTGGGCCTGGTGTGGTCAAGCGTGCCCTTGAAAAAGTGCGTGGCGAGAGCTTTGATGTGGTGGCAGAAACCGTCAAAAAGACGGCCTTCAAGATTACCCGTATCGGTCAGTTGGTCGGCAATATGGCCAGCGAACGCCTGGGTGTCAAGTTCGGGATTGTGGACCTGTCCCTTGCTCCGACTCCAGCCGTTGGCGACTCGGTGGCACGGGTTTTGGAGGAAATGGGCTTAGAAACCGTAGGTACGCACGGAACGACTGCTGCCCTGGCTTTGCTCAATGACGCAGTCAAAAAGGGTGGGGTCATGGCCTGCAACCAAGTCGGCGGTTTATCAGGTGCCTTTATCCCTGTGTCTGAGGACGAGGGCATGATTGCGGCGGTACAAAATGGCTCGCTTAACCTTGAAAAATTGGAAGCTATGACGGCTATCTGTTCAGTTGGTTTGGACATGATTGCCATTCCAGAAACAACGCCAGCTGAAACCATTGCAGCTATGATTGCGGATGAGGCGGCTATTGGAGTTATCAACCAGAAAACCACTGCGGTCCGTATTATTCCACTTGGAAAAGAAGGAGACATGATTGAATTTGGCGGCCTTCTGGGAACAGCTCCTGTTATGAAGGTCAATCAAGCTTCGTCTGTGGACTTTATCAACCGTGGTGGACAAATTCCAGCACCGATTCATAGTTTTAAGAACTAAAAACGTAAACCGATTGCGACAAGCAGTCGGTTTTTTGTTATACTATAGTCGAGTGAATTAGCTTTCAGACAAGGAACTGAGGTGCAGGTAGTACTAGAGTACAGCAAGCCGAAAGTGACGATGTATCAAAGCTAATTCAAATGACTATATAGTAAGAAAAGACAAGGAGAATACTATGGCGGACGTAAGATTATATATTTCTCGACATGGGAAAACCATGTTTAATACCATCGGGCGCGTGCAGGGCTGGTGTGATACACCGCTGACCAAGGCTGGTGAGGAAGGGATTCGTGAATTGGGCTTGGGGCTCAAGGATGCAGGCCTTGATTTTAAACTAGCCGTATCCAGTGACCTGGGGCGGACCGTTCAGACCATGACCATTGCCCAGCGTGAGTTGGGAATTTTAGGAAAAATCCCATATTACCAAGACAAGCGTATCCGTGAATGGTGCTTTGGTAGTTTCGAGGGCATGTATGATGCCGAGCTTTTCCAAGGTGTCCTGCCTCGTTTGAAAGGGACAGTTGATGCGACAGGCATGTCCTTTGCGGAAATCGCAGCAGGTATCCAAGAGGCAGACACCGCTGGCTGGGCGGAATCATGGGAAGTTTTGAGCAATCGTATCCTGACAGGCTTTGAGGCGATCGCCCAAGACTTGGAAAAGCAGGGCGGCGGCAATGCCCTTGTGGTCAGTCACGGTATGACCATTGCAACCCTGGCCCATCTGTTGGAGCCAGAGCGTGGTGCCAATGTCTTCCTGGATAACGGCTCAATCACCGTCCTCAAATACGAAAATGGCAAGCTTTTAATTGAAGCAGTTGGGGATTTGTCCTACCGCAAACGTGGGGCAGAATTGATTGCCCAAGGGAAATAAAGATATGAAATCAGGGATATTCTCTGATTTTTTTGATTGAAGTAGGGAAGTAACTAGGTCCTTAGATCGATTTTTAGCACTCTAGGTAAAAGAGTGCTAATTTTTTGGTTTTTTCTCTTGACAATCCATTTTTTCGGCGTATAATGGGAGTATAAGCAATTAGCACTCTATAGACGCGAGTGCTAATCGCTCTTCGAAAATCAACACTATCCGTTGTCAGCTTGCCTTTGTGAACCTCAGTTCTACATTCGGCTTCGCTTCCTAGGCTACTGTCGATTTTCATTGAGCGTAACTAAAACAGTGTTCATGAAAGGAGCGGAGATGATTACCCAACGTCAAAATGATATTTTGAATCTGATTGTTGAATTGTTTACGCGTCATCATGAGCCGGTTGGTTCTAAGGCCTTGCAGGAGATGATTGCTTCTAGTTCGGCTACCATTCGCAATGATATGGCTAAGCTAGAGCAACTGGGCTTGCTAGAAAAAGCTCATACTTCAAGCGGTCGGATGCCCAGTCGGGCTGGTTTTCAATACTTTGTCAACCACTCGCTCAACTTGGAACACATCAATGAAGAAGATGTTTATCAGGTGGTCAAGGCCTTCGACTTTGAAGCCTTCAAGTTGGAAGACATCTTGGAGCGGGCCAGTACAGTCCTAGCGGATTTGACAGGCTACACTTCGGTCATCTTAGATGTGGAGCCGACCAGTCAGCAGTTGACTTCCTTTGACATCGTGCAACTCAGTAGCCATGATGCCTTGGCAGTCTTGACCTTGGATCAGTCCAAACCTGTCACTGTTCAGTTTGCCATTCCCAAGAACTTTTTGACCAGGGACTTGGAAGTGCTCAAACGCCTGGTGGATGAACGCTTCGTTGACCAGACGGTCTTGGCAATCCACTACAAGCTGCGGACGGAGATTCCCCAGGTGGTGCAACGTTACTTTACCACGACGGACAATGTCTTGGATCTCATGGACTACATCTTTTCCAACCTCTTCCAAGAATCAGTCTTTATCAGTGGAAAGGTCGCTTCGCTGACCTATGGCAATCTCGCCACCTATCAGCTCTTGGATAGCCCACAGCTATTAGCCCCAGAGTTGCGGCAAGGCTTGGCGCCAAACCAGCAGACCAGCATTTCTGTGGCGGAACATAGGGATCCTGCCCTAGCGGATGTGACAGTCATTCATCATCGCTTTCCAATCCCCTATCGGGGCATGGCCCAGATGAGTTTGCTTGGTCCTGTTGACATGGACTACCGTAGGCAGATGAGCTTAATCAACATCATCAGTCGCGTCCTATTTATGAAATTAACCGATTACTACCGATACTTAAGTAGCAATCACTATGAAGTCAATTAGAAGGAGAATGCTTTGTCAGAAGAAATCAAAAACGAAGAAATCGTAGAAGAGGTTGAAGCAACAGAAGAAGTTGTGGAAACGCCTGAAAAGTCAGAATTGGATTTGGCAAATGAGCGTGCAGAGGAATTTGAAAACAAGTACCTCCGTGCCCATGCTGAAATGCAAAACATCCAACGTCGTGCCAACGAGGAACGCCAAACCATTCAACGTTACCGTTCGCAAGATTTAGCTAAGAAAATCTTGCCAAGTTTGGATAACTTGGAACGCGCGCTTCAAGTCGAAGGATTGACTGATGATGTCAAAAAAGGCTTGGAAATGGTACAGGAAAGCTTGATTCAAGCCCTCAAAGAAGAAGGGGTGGAAGAAGTCGCAACCGATGTTTTTGACCCAAATCTTCACATGGCCATTCAAACTGTTCCAGCCACAGACGACTGCCCAGCAGAACACATCGCACAAGTCTTCCAAAAAGGCTACAAGTTGCATGAACGTCTGTTGAGACCTGCTATGGTGGTGGTGTCGGAATAGTCGCTCTGCTATTTTCCAAAAAAGAAACTTGACCGAAATGTCGTAAAACTACTTGAAAAGAAAGTAAATTAAAAAGAGGTAAAACATATGTCTAAAATTATCGGTATTGACTTAGGTACAACAAACTCAGCAGTTGCAGTTCTTGAAGGAACTGAATCAAAAATCATCGCAAACCCAGAAGGAAACCGCACAACTCCGTCTGTTGTGTCTTTCAAAAATGGTGAAATCATCGTTGGTGACGCGGCAAAACGCCAAGCGGTAACTAACCCAGATACCATTATCTCTATCAAATCAAAAATGGGAACTTCTGAAAAAGTTTCAGCAAACGGAAAAGAATACACGCCACAGGAAATCTCAGCAATGATTCTTCAATATTTGAAAGGCTACGCTGAAGAATACCTTGGTGAAAAAGTAACGAAAGCCGTTATCACGGTTCCTGCTTACTTCAACGATGCCCAACGTCAAGCAACAAAAGACGCTGGTAAAATCGCAGGACTTGAAGTAGAACGTATCGTCAACGAACCAACTGCAGCAGCTCTTGCTTACGGTTTGGACAAGACTGACAAAGACGAGAAAATCTTGGTATTCGACCTTGGTGGAGGTACTTTCGACGTATCTATCCTTGAGCTCGGTGACGGTGTCTTTGACGTACTTGCCACAGCAGGTGACAACAAGCTCGGTGGTGACGACTTTGACCAAAAGATTATCGACCACATGGTAGCAGAATTCAAGAAAGAAAACGGCATCGACTTGTCAGCAGACAAAATGGCTCTTCAACGTTTGAAAGATGCAGCTGAAAAAGCCAAGAAAGATCTTTCAGGTGTCACTTCAACTCAAATCAGCTTACCGTTCATCACTGCAGGTGCAGCTGGTCCGCTTCACTTGGAAATGACATTGACTCGTGCCAAATTTGATGAATTGACTTACGATCTTGTAGAACGTACAAAGATTCCAGTTCGTCAAGCTCTTTCAGATGCAGGACTTAGCTTGTCAGAAATTGACGAAGTCATCCTTGTTGGTGGTTCAACTCGTATCCCAGCCGTTGTAGAAGCTGTAAAAGCTGAAACTGGTAAAGAGCCAAACAAATCTGTAAACCCTGACGAAGTTGTTGCTATGGGTGCGGCGATCCAAGGTGGTGTTATCACTGGTGATGTCAAAGACGTTGTTCTTCTCGACGTAACACCATTGTCACTTGGTATCGAAACAATGGGTGGCGTATTTACAAAACTCATCGACCGCAACACAACTATTCCAACTTCTAAATCACAAGTCTTCTCAACTGCGGCGGACAACCAGCCAGCTGTTGACATCCATGTGCTTCAAGGTGAGCGTCCAATGGCAGCAGACAACAAGACTCTTGGTCGCTTCCAATTGACAGACATCCCTGCAGCACCTCGTGGTATCCCACAAATCGAAGTAACATTTGACATCGACAAGAACGGTATCGTTTCTGTAAAAGCCAAAGACCTTGGTACGCAAAAAGAACAAACAATCGTTATCCAATCAAACTCAGGTTTGACAGACGAAGAAATCGACCGCATGATGAAAGATGCAGAAGCAAACGCTGAAGCGGATAAGAAACGTAAGGAAGAAGTGGACCTTCGTAACGATGTGGACCAAGCAATCTTTGCGACTGAGAAAACGCTTAAAGAAACCGAAGGTAAAGGCTTCGACGCAGAACGCGACCAAGCTCAAGCAGCTCTTGACGAGTTGAAAGCAGCTCAAGAAGCTAACAACTTGGACGATATGAAAGCTAAACTTGAAAACCTCAACGAAAAAGCTCAAGCCCTTGCAGTGAAACTCTACGAGCAAGCCGCAGCAGCACAACAGGCAGCCGCAGGCCAAGAAGGTGCCCAAACAGCTAACAACGCAGGCGATGATGTCGTAGACGGCGAGTTTACTGAAAAGTAAGATGTGAGAGCGTTAAAAGAACGACAGAAAAATAGGAACTTGACGCTGAATGCTTGCATTCAAGGAAAGTTATCTTTTTTCCGAAGTTCTTAGCTCGAACTCAGTTCTTATCTTATCGAGAATAGGAATTCAGAAACGAGCAGTTGGTCTGGGGATTGTTTTATCCCGAGCCACGAAATTCTTCACTAGGTTTTGTTAACTCTCCTCGATGAACTCTAGTTCAATCTTCGTCCAGTTGCCTAGCCTAGTCTTGAATTTCTTTGAGTATCTAGGGTTCGGAAAATCATTTTTTCCGAAGTTCTTAGCTCGAACTCAGTTCTCATCTTCTCGAGAATGGAAATCATTCGTCAATAAAATTTCCAATCACAGAGGTTGCAACCCAGCCTCTGTTTTTGGGTAAATACCCTTCTAACTTTTACAGAATTGAATACGCCTACGACTCTGTGAAAAAGTCAAAAAGTCTGGGGATAGACTTTTTGAGAAATACCTGTCGCTTATTGTTTTTGTACGACAGGGCTGAAAGTGTCCACTGGACACTTTCACTCCCTATTTTTCTTTGAGTCGCTTAACGGCTTAATATCTTCATAGAAAGGAAAGTGTTCGTAACTGAATACGGGCTACTTTCAATATTTCAAAGAAAGGAATACAAGTTCGGTAATTCGAACACAGGCTAAAAACCTAGTGAAAAAGATAAACCACCTAGTGTGTTTTACACACTGTGTCAGTTTCCTATTTTCATACGGTTTTCTTGACGCCTTTTGTATCATAAACTATGAACAATACTGAATTTTACGATCGTCTGGGCGTTTCTAAGAGCGCTTCTCAGGACGAGATTAAGAAGGCTTATCGGAAGCTTTCAAAGAAATACCATCCAGATATTAACAAGGATCCGGGTGCGGAGGATAAATACAAGGAGGTCCAAGAGGCTTATGAAACCTTGAGCGATCCGCAAAAACGGTCTGCCTATGACCAGTATGGTCCTGCTGGAGCAAACGGTGGCTTCGGCGGAGGAGCAGGAGGCTTTGGTGGTTTCGACGGAGCAGGTTTCGGTGGCTTTGAAGACATTTTCTCTAGCTTCTTTGGTGGAGGTGGTGCGACGCGCAATCCTAATGCACCTCGTCAAGGGGATGACTTGCAGTATGCGGTCAACTTGAAATTTGAAGAAGCGATTTTTGGTGTGGAACGTGAAGTTTCCTATAACCGTGAGGCAACTTGTCGAACCTGTACAGGTTCAGGTGCCAAACCTGGAACAAGTCCAGTAACCTGTGGGCGTTGTCATGGTTCTGGAGTGATCAATGTGGACACCCAAACTCCACTTGGAACCATGCGCCGTCAAATGACCTGTGATGTCTGCCATGGTCGCGGAAAACAAATTAAAGATCCATGTACAACCTGTCATGGAACTGGTCATGAAAAACAAGCCCATACGGTAACGGTTAAGGTACCAGCTGGTGTGGAAACCGGTCAACGTATTCGCTTGGCAGGTCAAGGTGAAGCTGGTTTCAATGGAGGTCCATACGGAGATCTCTACGTTGTCATTCAGGTCCAACCTTCAGACAAGTTTGAACGTGAAGGAACCACTATTCACTATAAACTGAACCTCAACTTTGTCCAAGCAGCACTTGGAGATACAGTTCATGTGCCAACAGTTCACGGTGATGTGGATATGGTCATTCCTGAAGGTACCCAGACTGGTAAGACCTTCCGACTCAAAGGAAAAGGTGCCCCAAGTGTTCGTGGTGGAGCTATTGGTGATCAATATGTCACAGTAAATATCGTCACTCCGACAGGTTTGAATGACCGCCAAAAAGCAGCTCTTAAAGAATTTGCGGCAGCTGGAAATATTGATGTCAAACCCCATAAAAAAGGATTTTTTGACAAGGTAAAAGATGCCTTTGAGGAATTGTAATTTGTTTTGAACAAACATTCAAAATCAGTAAGCCCAGCTTGCTGATTTTTTAGGCTCTATAGAAGTGCTAGTAGTGGGGTTGAAATTTACAGGGAAATATGTCAGAATAGCTATAATAAGGAGTTTATATGAAAAGGAGATATTATGGCTGGTTCAAAAATATTAAAGGCAATCGAGCTATTTAGGGAAGAACAAGGGATTAAGCTAGCTACAAAGAATTTTCTAGAGCAAGTTTATAAGGGGACAAATGTTACCATGGATCAGATATCTGGCTTGGTTGATGATGAAGACTTGGAGAACTTTGTTGAGCTAAAAATAGTGAATGAGGCTAGCTCCAGTTATGAGCAGATGAAGCAGAATTTATCAGAAGTATTTCAATTGTCGGAACTGGATGTTGAACATTATTTCCAATCGTATATGAAAGCTTATTATCTGAAGATAGCTAAGTTTTTTAACGAGTTAATTTTGGTGATTTTGAGTTTGATCATTCCAACGGTTGTTCAACTGTATTTTATTGATAAGTTTTCTGTACTTAGTGCAGTCTGGTTAACGATTCCTATTACTATTTTTAGCTTGATTCGCGAAAGTAATATCATGGATTTTTTAGCTTTGAAAAACAATCATAAAGGGATTGTAATCAAAGATTATTTCCGACACATTTTTAAAGGGAATTCCAAAAATAAAGCTTTAAACATTCTTCTAACACCTTTTTACTTGATACGATGGTTGCTGACAATTCTGCACTCTTTTATCTTTCAATACAAATTCCAACTCTTGTTTTATAGTGCTTTGCTCATCTTGCTGACCATAGGCTATAGACAGGTTTCTGGTATATTTACCCAACAAAAAGAAGTTCCTTCTCAAGCTGTACAATCTTCATCTACGATTGAAGAGGTTGAGTCCAAGAAAGAAGCTAAAAGTTTAGTTGTTGCTCCCGTTGCTGCGGGAGAAACGATTGAGATTGAGACAGCACAGGAAGTTTCTTTCCCAGCAGAAGGTCAGGATACAGTAACTGAGTCTGAAAATCTAAAAGAATATTCTTATACAGCACCTATTACAGGAAATTACTATCTTGAATTGGTTGGTTTAAAAGAAGGAAGTTACGTCAGTGTAGAAGTGCTGGATGAAGCGAATCAACAACTAGAAAGTTTTAGTTCAGGAGGCACAGTTGTAGAGTTGGATGCTGGAAAAGTGTACACCATCAAAACCAAACGTCAGTATTCAGATGTGACTTACAGTTTAAAATTAACTCTGGCTAAGGAAACAAGGGATATTTCTAAGGCAACCCTTGTAAAAGACTCGGTGACCTTTGCTGGTCAAACGAATGTCTATTCTTATATTGCTCCAAGAGAGGGGCTGTACCATCTGGGTCTAACAGAAGTTTTAGCTGATGCTGGTTTTTCTATCTATGTGTTGGATTCATATGGAAAAAAATTAGAGGCAAGTGGAAATTCCTATTCGGCATTTTATTTAAAGGAATCAGAGAACTATACAATTGGGGTTCGGCACCAAACCTATTCCTCCTTAAGTAGCTACACATTAAATATTGGGGTGCAGAAACCCTTGGAGAATATTACAAATTACACGCTGGTGAAGGATAGTATAGAATTTACAGATCAGGTCAATCACTATACTTTTACAGCACCGCGTAGCGGAGTATATGGCTTTGAATTGACTGATAAAATGGCGGATGCAGTCATGTCAGTAGTGATTAAAAATAGACTGAAGGAAAAAATAGGAGAAATCTCTTCTTATGAGTCAGCGATGGCAGTTACCTTAGAAAAAGATGAGGAATACTCAATCTTTGTTTATCAGGAGAAGGAAGTCAGTGATTACAGCCTTAAAATTGGCTATGCTAGTGATACGCGTAAGATTTCGCTAGACACTCTTTTATCAGCTGAAATGACCTTTACCAATGAGGTACATACCTATCAATTTATCCCAGATGCTACTGGTAGCTACTCTGTATCGGTGACAAATGACGTAGCTAGCCTACTTATTTTGGATGAATACCATAATCAGATTAGTGGTGACTATCAGGGCACGTTTGAGTTGGAAAAAGGAAAAAAATACACTATTCAACTGACGCAAGATGGGGATTTTGGAGAGTATGATATTGAGATTGTTGAAAAAGTGAATACGGATAACTAGGTTATAGTGAGGGTTGAAGGTATGAAAATCAGCAGGAAAAATGAACTTCTTGCTGATTTTTTACTTTCATGATAAGCTAATAAAAAATACAAGGAGATGCCTATGTGGAAAGATGCGACAGCTATGGCCCAGGCTGTCAATCAAAAACAGGTTTCTGCCAAGGAATTGGTGCAAGAAACCATTGACAGGATTGAAAAGCTCAATCCCGCCCTCAATGCGGTTGTCAGCAAGCAATATGAAGTAGCCTTGAAAGAAGCGGAGAAAGAAGACTATCTAGGCAAGCCATTTGCAGGAGTTCCTTTCTTACTGAAGGATTTGGGGCAAAATGAAAAGGGGCAGCCATCTTCTGCAGGCTCTCGCCTGCTTGCTGGTCGGCCAGCAGGCCATACCGATACCTATGTTCAACGATTGAAGGACTTGGGCTTCATCATTGTCGGTCGGACCAATACGCCAGAATTCGGCTTCAAAAATATCTCAGATGCCAGCCTGCATGGTCCTGTCAATCTTCCCTTGGACCCCAGTCGCAATGCTGGTGGATCAAGTGGTGGTGCAGCCGCAGCACTGGCTTCAGGCATGGTTTCTATTGCTGCTGCATCGGATGGTGGTGGCTCAATTCGCATCCCAGCCTCCTTCAATGGCTTGATTGGACTCAAAACCAGTCGTGGTCGGATTCCAGTTGGACCCAAGTCCTATCGTGGCTGGCAGGGGGCATCTGTCAATTTTGCCCTGACCAAGTCTGTCCGTGATACCCAGCATCTGCTCTACCATTTCCAGGACTATCAGCTGGAAGCCCCCTTTCCCCTTGCCAAGCTGAGCGAAGAGGAGGTGTTTGGAAAATTGTCTCGCCCCCTTAAAATCGCCTACTATAGCAAGTCTCCAGTAGGGAGCAAGGTCAGTCCTGAAGTGGTAGAAGCGGTTCAAAAAGCCTGTCATCACTTGGCTGACTTAGGGCATGAGCTGGTGGAGTTGTCAGAATATCCCCTGGATGGAGTGGCCCTGATGAGATCCTTCTACCTGATGAACAGCGTGGACACAGCCCAGATGTTTGACGAGATCGAAGCGGCTTTTGGGCGCCAGATGACCTTGGATGACATGGAAGTCATGTCCTGGGCTATTTACCAAAGCGGGCAAACCATTCCAGCCAAATTGCACTCCAAGGCCCTCTTGGACTGGGACCAGTTTGGAGCTAGTATGGCGCGTTTCCATGAGGATTACGACTTGCTTCTGACACCGACGGTTGCTGATGTAGCGCCCAAGCATGGGCAATTTGACCTGCCAGCAGATTTGCTGGACCGCCTCAAGCACACCCAGAACTATTCCATGGAAGAGCAGCAGGATCTGATCTGGCAAATGTTCGAGGACAGCCTAGCCCTAACCCCCTTTACGCAGCAGGCCAATATTTGTGGTCAGCCAGCCATTTCTCTGCCAACTTATGTGCGGGCTGATGGCTTACCAATCGGCATCCAATTGACAGCAGCCAAGGGACGAGAGGATTTACTCTTGCAGTTGGCAGACCAAATGGAGGCAGCAGGTTTAATCAACTTGTAAGGGAATTCATTTTTTCAGTTCAATTATTTGCCAAAACGTTTTCAAAATGTTAACCTGTAAAAGTTGGTGGGTTAACACCGAAAAAGTAAAAGGGAAGCTATGACTTCCAAAGGAGATTGTTTTATGTTGAAAAAAGTTTTGGCCTCAGCTCTCTTGGTTTCTACTTTGACCTTGGCAGCATGTTCTAGCTCAAGTTCTAATACTAGCAGTTCTTCTGCTGAACAGACTCAATGGGAAAAAGTACAAGAAGCAGGTGTCTTGAAGGTTGCAACACCAGGGACCCTTTTCCCAACTTCTTACTACAACGATGCTAAAGAATTGGTCGGTTATGAAATTGACATGATCAATGAAATTGGTAAACGTTTGAAATTGGAAATCGAATACCAAGAAATCGGTGTGGCAGAAGCCTTTACAGCTGTGGACAGTGGAAAAGTCGATATTTCTGTTAACAACTTTGACATGACGGAAGCTCGTAAGGAAAAGTATAACTTCTCTATCCCTTACAAGTATTCAGTTGGCGGCTACATCGTTCGTGAAGATGGTTCATCAGGAATCGAAGCAGCTGACTTGAGCGACTGGACTGGTAAAAAAGCTGGTGGTGGTGCAGGTACTCAGTACATGAAAATTGCTGAAAAGCAAGGTGCAGAGCCAGTTATCTATGACAACGTAACCAACGATGTCTATTTGCGTGATGTATCAACAGGTCGTACAGACTTCATTCCAAACGACTACTACACACAAGTCATGGCCATCAAATGGGCAAATGCCAACTTCCCAGATATCAAAGTGAAGATGGGTGATGCAAAATACAACCCAACTGAACAAGGTATTGTCATGAGCAAGGCTGACACAAGCTTGAAAGAAAAAATTGACGAAGCTCTTGAAGCAATGAAAGCTGACGGAACTTTGAAGGCAATTTCTGAGAAATACTATGCAGGACAAGATTTGACAATCCCTGTTGAGAATGCAGATGAGTTGCCAGTTATCGAAGTTGAATAAGAATTAGTATAAAATTATAGTCTTTTAGTTTACTTTTAGTACTCGCTCCAACTATCTGGGAGATAGTTGGAGGTTGCAAATAAAGCGAACAAAGTTCGCATCAACGAGCCGCAGGCATAACTCAATGCTTTCTTGTTTCTTGGCATTGACTTGAAACAGTCCCCCAGACTGTTTCAATCAGGCAAGGCGAGTTCAAACAGTCCAGTGGAGTGTTTGAAGTTGGAAATAAGGAAACGGGGTTTCCTCTTACGTCGAAGTAATAAAAGAAAAACTAAATGACGATAAATGCATCTTGTATAGACTTTGTCAGTCCCAGACTGGCAAGGTCTATCTGGTTTTTAGGAAAGAGGAGAAGATATGGATATTAACTGGCAGGCAGTTTTTAATGCGGATATTGCAAGAGAGGCTATTCCACAGATTTTGGAGGGGCTTCCCTACACTTTATCCCTATCCCTAATTGGTTTTGCCTTGGGGACTTTCTGTGGATTTTTTGTAGCCCTCATGCGGATGTCTAAGTTTGGACCCTTGCGTTGGTTGGCTATGGCCCATATTTCTCTCATGCGTGGTATTCCCCTCATGGTTCTTCTTTTCTTCATCTATTTTGGTCTGCCCTTTATGGGCTTACAGTTAGACGCCATAACAGCCTCTATCATCGCCTTTACCTCCATGTCCAGTGCCTACATTTCTGAAATTATTCGTGCATCTCTTTCAGCCATTGATAAGGGGCAATGGGAAGCAGCGCGTTCCCTGGGTTTGCGGACCAATGTGATTTATCGAAAAATCATCATTCCCCAAGCCTTTCGCATTGCCCTTCCACCCCTTAGCAACGTCCTCTTAGACATGGTCAAAAGTACCTCTCTGACAGCCATGATTACTGTACCAGAGATTTTCAATAAGGCAAAAATAGTCGGCGGAGCCAAGTCGGACTACATGACAGTTTACATCTGTGTGGCCCTTATTTATTGGGTTATCTGTACCCTTTATGCATTTGGTCAATTACAACTAGAAAAACACTTAGCGACTTATTAAAAAGAGGTTGGATTAGCCTTTTGATTAAAATTTTAACAATCAAAAATAGCTTAGAATTAACGTCTCGAATGGCGCGGTTCTAAGCTGTTTTTTTATATTAAAGCCTTTTTGCTTCATCTCTTTTTATGTATCTACCCCTCACTCACATATTCCAAAATATCTCCTGGTTGGCAGTCTAGGATTCGGCAGATGCTCATCAGGGTATTAAAACGAATGCCTTTGGCCTTGCCTGTTTTGAGAATAGACAGGTTGGCCTCGGTAATGCCGACTTGCTCGGCCAGGTCCTTGGAAGTCATTTGTCGGTCTTTGAGGACCTTGTCTAAATTTACGCGAATCATTTCCATATCAGATAAACTCGCTGTTCTCGGTTTCAAGTTGTTGCCCTTTTTGAACCAGAGTCCAGACAAAATAAGTCAGGAAGATAAAGAGAGCATTGAGGATAAAATCTGACCAACGCAGATTGAGGAAGTTGTTTGGTCCAGCAGCATTTGTCAGGGCAATCAAGCTGGTTAGGCAAAATTGCCCAGCAGTTAGGACGAGCAAACTGATGAAGAGTTTCTGATACAGTTTCAGACTCGCTGAAGCGAAATAATCTTCTTCCAGAAATATCTTACATAGCTTTTGAATCAAGTAGGCAATGTGGCTGAGTGCCGTCAAGACGATTAAGATCAATCCACTTGTTAAAAGGATGAGCCAGATACCAATCTGGTCAATGGGTTTGTTAAAGGTATATTCCCAAGAGCCTATCGCAAAGGAGTCGCCTCCAAGACCAGCCAATGTGAAAAAGATATAGCAAGCAACCAAAAAATAGAAGAAAAAGCGAACACATGCAGCAACCAATCCTGCTGTTTTGAGTAGATTTGTTTTCATAGCAAACCTCCAATTATTATTGTTTTATGATAATATTATCTTTAAAATTATTATAAAACAATAATTTCTGAAATGCAAGCGTTTTTTTAAAAAAATAAAAGCAAAACCGCCAAGCAACTGGCGGTTTGAAGCTATTTAAAATACAAGAGTCTCAATCCATTCAAAATCACCAAAATCGTTGATCCTTCGTGGCCCACCACGCCGAGCGGTAGGTTGATAGACTGGAAGAGGTTAGAAATGATAAGAAGGGCAATAACAGACAGGGCAAAGATGATATTTTGTTTGATGATGCTCCGCATTTTCTTAGAGAGACGAATGGAGTAGGGAATCCGTGTCAGGTCTTCCATGAGGACGATATCGGCTGACTCCATAGCGATGTCTGTTCCGCTTCCCATGGCATAGCTGACATTGGCTTGGGCAAGGGCAGGAGCATCGTTGATACCGTCGCCTACCATGCCGACAGATGCAAACTCGGTTTGCAGTTCTTTGATAACAGAAGCCTTGTCTGTAGGTAGGCAGTTGGCAATCACACGGTCAATACCGACCTGACTCGCCACATAACGAGCAGTCTTTTCTTGGTCGCCTGTCAGGAGAATTGGCGTCACGCCCATCTCTTTCAACTGGGCAATCAGCTGCTTACTCTCTGGCTTCAAACTATCTTCCACCATGAAGATCGCCACCAGCAGATCATTTTGGCTGACATAGACCAGGGTTTTCCCAGTGCTTTCCGCCTCATCGATCTGTGCCAGCAAGTCAGCAGACAAGGGACTCACCAAACTATCCACCACAAAGCCCGCCTTACCGATTTTCCAGCTGTCGCCCTCATAACCTGCCACCAAGCCTTTTCCGGTCACGTCTTCTAGGCTTTGGAGGGCAATAGCAGAGCTGTCAGCCGTATAGGTCATGAGAGCTTGAGCGATTGGGTGACTCGATTGTTTTTCAACTGCCTGAACAACCTGCTTGATAAGTTTTTCATCACCAAGATAGGTTGCTCCTACAACTTCAGGTTTACCAATGGTCAGGGTACCGGTCTTGTCAAAGACGATTGCCTCTAAATTGGCGATGTTATCCGCAATGTCGCCTCCTTTGATAATCATGCCCTTGCGTGCCGCACGGCTGATGGCAGAAAGTGTTGCCGGTGAAGAAGAAGCTACAAGCGCACATGGAGAAGCAATAGTCAAGAGAATCATGCCACGGTAGAAGGCCGTCAACCAGTCCCAACCCAGAGCAAAATGAGCAAAGAGGATGAAGAGTGGCGCCACCACCAATACAACTTTGACATAGGTATCCTCCATGTTTTCAATGAAAGTCGCTGTTTTTGATTTGGATTCTTGGGTATTTTCAACCATTTGGACGATTTTATCGAAGAGGGCATCGCCTTTTTCAGCTGTAACTTGAACGGTCACAGTTGGACCTTGGTTAATAGTACCACCAATAACAGCAGCACCAGCTACTTTTTCCGCAGGGAGCGGCTCGCCTGTAATCATGGATTCGTCAAAGATAGATTGTGGGCTGATGAGTGTGGCATCCAGTGGCACCGTGTCGCCCTTGCGAACTTGTAGGAGGTCGCCGATGCGGATGGCTGCGGTGTCTAAGACAGTGATGTCACCATTTTCCTCGATTTTGCGAGCCGTTGGAGGCGTCATGTTCATCAGAGCTGCGATGGCATTTTTGCTTTTTTCCATGGCTAACTCTTCCAGAGTAGAAGAAAGGGAGAAGATAAAGATGAGCAGGGCTCCCTCCATCCAGTAGCCGATGAGACCAGAGCCGATAGCAGCCAAAATCATGAGGAGATCGACCGACAGGTGCTTGTCGAAAATCAGTTCAGAAATACCTTCCTTGGCAGACTGGTAGCCGCCGATGACAAAGGCTGAAATGAAGAGGATGGGTGCCCCTCCTTGTCCAGTCTGAAGCAAAAGGATACCCATTAGAATGAGCGCCAAGCAGAGAGCGGTTGTGATGATGTGGCTGTGTTGTTTGAGGTTGGATACGAGTGTCATAGTTTGTTGTTTCCTTATTTAGAATTATTATCATTTATCTAAGTTAATTATAACAATTATAAAAAGAAAGTCAAGTTATTTATAACAATTCTAAATAAGATTGTTCTGACAATTCAAAGGAAAAATAAAAAAAGCGACAGAAAGCCGCTTTGATATTCGTCTTTTAGCCCTGGCAATCAGGACAAATGCCGTAGATGGATAGCACCTCTTTTGTAATTTTGTAACCAGTTTGGGTATGAGCTTCCTTCTTCAAGCTCGGGATTTCTACATCCATGAAATCAGTGATTTTTCCACAGACTTCACAAATAACATTGAGGTGCTCGTGCCCCATGAAGTCGTAATAAGTTGTATTATCATTGGTCCGTTTCAATTCAGTCACGAACCCTTCTTCCAATAGAAGTTTGAGGTTGTTGTAAACAGTCGCCAGGCTCATGTTTGGGTAGTTAGGTAGTAGATCTTGATAAATCATCTCAGCACTAGGATGGTCATCGCTTTCGATAATATAGGCAACGACTGCTTTTCTAGTTTCGGTAATGCGTACACCCTTTTCTTTTAGATGTTGGATGACGTGTTCAAAAGCAGTTTGGTTTTCTGCATTGAGGTGAGAATGGAGTTCCATAGTTTCCTCCTTTCGTTATTATTTTATAAAAATTCTAAGATACAATATTCAGTTTCATTATAGTGTATTTGGGAGGTTGTGTCAATTTTGAGACAGGAAATCTGTCATAGGACAGTTTGATGTCTCATGACTTGTTTACATACTTTTCCTGTGCTACAATCAAAACATGACAAGATATAAGGCAATTATTTCCTACGACGGACATGATTTTTCTGGTTTTCAACGCCAGCCCTATGCTCGTACGGTTCAGGAAGAAATCGAAAAAACGTTAGTAAGATTGAATAGTGGTCAGCCAGTAACCGTTCATGGTGCGGGTCGGACAGATGCAGGAGTACATGCCTACGGTCAGGTTATACACTTTGACTTGGCTGGCAGTCGAGATACTGAGAAGCTCCGCTTTGCCCTGGATACCCAAACCCCTGAGGATATTGATGTGGTCCAGGTGGAGCAGGTTGCGGATGATTTTCATTGCCGCTATGCCAAGCACAGCAAGACCTATGAATTTCTGGTGGACATTGGCCGGCCCAAGAATCCTATGATGCGCCACTATGCGACTTTCTATCCCTATGATTTGGACTTGGGCTTGATAGAAGAAGCTATTCAGGACCTAGTGGGGACCCATGACTTCACAGGCTTTACGGCATCAGGGACTTCAGTCGAGGACAAGGTGCGGACCATCACGGCGGCTACAATGGAGTATGACCAGCGTCGCCAGTTCTTGATTTTTACCTTTTCAGGTAACGGCTTTTTGTACAAGCAGGTGCGAAATATGGTCGGGACCCTCTTGAAAATTGGTAATGGTCGGATGCCTGTGGGGCAGATTAAGCGGATTTTGGCAGAAAAAGATCGTGGTTTGGCAGGTCCGACTGCGGCGGGAAATGGCCTCTATCTAAAGGAGATTATCTATGAAGACTAAGTATATTTTGGCGCTTTCGGGCAATGATATTTTCAGCGGTGGCGGCCTCCATGCAGACCTGACCACCTACACAGTTCATGGACTGCATGGCTTTGTGGCGGTGACCTGCTTGACAGCTATGACGGAAAAAGGTTTTGAGGTCATTCCGACAGATGCGGCGGTGTTTGCCCAGCAGTTGGCTAGCTTGAAGGATGTACCCTTTTCAGCTATTAAGATTGGCTTGCTTCCGACGGTGGAAATAGCAGAGCAGGCCTTGGAATTTATCAAGGCTCATCAGGATATTCCGGTGGTTTTAGACCCGGTCTTGGTCTGCAAGGAAACGCATGATACCGAGGTCAGTCAGTTGCGGGATGAACTCTTGAAATTCCTTCCCTATGTCAGCATCATCACGCCAAATCTGGCAGAAGCTCAGCTATTGCTCCAAAAAGACATCCAAACGGTGGAAGAGATGGAGCAGGCGACGGTGGCGCTTTATGACTTGGGTGCCAAGTCGGTGGTTATCAAGGGGGGCAATCGCTTGGGAGGTTCACAGGCTGTCGATGTGTACTATGACGGGCAGGAAGCGGTGGTGCTTAAGTCGCCCTTGCTCTCAGAAAACAATGTGGGGGCGGGCTGTACCTTTGCGTCCAGCATTGCCAGTCAGCTTTTGCTAGGTCAGGACTCTTTGGAGGCAGTCCGACTGTCCAAGGACTTTGTCCATGCAGCCATCTTAAAATCAGATCAATATGGGGTAATTCAATATGAGAAATAAAAAGACGCAAGAACTTGTATTGCTGGCCATTCTAACGGCTTTGACCTTGGTTCTAGCATTTATCCATGTACCAACTCCAAACGGCTTTACATCCTTGCTGGATGTTGGAGTTTTCTTTACCGCCTTTTACTTGGGTAAGAAAGAAGGAGCCATTGTTGGCGGACTGTCAGGGCTTCTGATTGATTTCTTGTTGGGCTATCCCCAGTGGGCTTTCTTTAGCTTGCTTTTCCACGGTGCTCAGGGCTATTTTGCAGGATGGACGGGTAAGAAACGTTTTTTGGGCATCATTTTCGCCAGTCTTTCCATGATTGGTGGCTATTTTGTGGCATCTAGTTTCATGTATAATGTAGCTGACGCTGTTACAAGTCTGCTGAGTAATACTCTGCAAAACACAGTTGGTTTGGTAGTAGGTTATATCTTGGCTCAGGCAATAGAAAGAATTGGTGCAGTAAATCATGTCATTAAAGGAAATTAAAGACCAAACTAAGCAAGTTGTCGAAGAGATTTTAGAACTCAGCAATCTTCAAAAGGGTCAGATTTTTGTACTGGGTTTGTCTTCTAGTGAGGTCATTGGTGGGCATATTGGCAAAAATTCCAGTCTGGAAGTTGGAGAAGCCATTGTCGAAACCATTCTGGATATTTTGACTCCCAAGGGCATTTACCTAGCTGTCCAAGGCTGTGAGCACCTCAATCGTGCTTTGGTAGTGGAGCGGGAATTGGCTATCCAGAAAGATTTGGAAATAGTCAATGTCCTCCCCACCCTTCATGCAGGAGGCTCTGGACAGTTGGCTGCCTTCAAGTATATGAAGGATCCAGTCGAAGTGGAGTTTATTACGGCTCAGGCGGGTGTGGACATCGGTGATACGGCGATTGGTATGCACATCAAGCACGTCCAAGTGCCAATTAGACCGAGCTTGCGTGAAATCGGCCAGGCCCATGTCACCGCCCTTGCCAGCCGACCCAAGCTCATCGGCGGTGCTCGTGCAGCCTATCAGGAAGATCAGATACGGAAAAATTAGTCACAGCCAATCGGTTGTGATTTTTTTGAATAAAATCCTTGCCAAGTGGATTTCTTTATGCTAAACTTGTTCTTGTGGTTGATACAAGTTCAAAAGGAGGGTTTCCATGGATACCAAATTTTCAGTAGCTCTGCATATCTTGGCCATGATTAGCGAGAGCAGTGACGTCATGACGTCGCAGGCCTTGGCAACCAGCGTCGGTACCAATGCCAGTTATATCCGCAAGGTCATCGCCCTCTTGAAGAATGCAGGCATCATCCAGTCCCAGCAAGGCAAGGCTGGCTATGAGTTGAGCAAGGATCCGGCGGACATCAGTCTTCTGGACATCTACTATGCCACCCAGGAAGTCACGCATATCCAGCTCTTTCAACAGCACCAGCACGCCAATCAAGCCTGCCCAGTTGGTCGGCACATTGCAGGAGCTGTCCAGCCAATCTTTGCGACCATTGAGCAGGATTTGCAGGATAGATTATCCCAAGAGAGCTTGGCCCAGGTCATTGCTAACTTGTATCAAGAGTCAAAAAAATCCAACTGACTTTCACGAGTCAGTTTCTATTTCACACAACTTGGACTTGTATCTGATACAAGTTGTTAAATAAAAAGGAGTAAACCATGAAAGCAGCACAACATACATCTTATAACAAAAACAATATCGTACTTAACCTAACTGACATTGCTAAACCGAACATCAAACCAGACCAGGTCCTTGTCAAAGTAACCGCAGCAGGTGTCAATCCTCTAGATAACATGATTTCTCGTGGAGATGTCAAGATGATTGTCCCTTATAAATTGCCACAAACAGCGGGCAATGAAGTCGTTGGTTTGGTGGAAGAAGTCGGCTCAAGTGTGACTAATTTTGCAGTTGGTGACCGTGTCTTTGGTCGTCTTCCCCTCGACAATATCGGTGCCTTTGCCGAGTATGTAGCAGTTGAGGCTACAGCCTTTGCCAAAGTTCCTGCCTATCTGACAGATGTGGAAGCAGCAGCTGTTCCTCTGACGGCCTTGACTATTATGCAGGCTCTTAACCTCATTGGTGCAGAAGCTGGCAAGACCATTTTTATCTCAGGTGGTACTGGTGGTGTCGGTGGTATGGCCATTCCGATTGCCAAAGCTAAAGGTTTGACCGTCTTTACCAACGGTGATGGGGCAAATGCAGAGCGGGTATTGGCGCTGGGTGCTGACCAGTTTATCGACTACAAGACAGAAGATTACACCAAAACCCTCTCCCAAATCGACTATGTCCTGGACACACTTGGCGGTGCAGAAACCGAAAAACAAATGTCTATCATGAAAAAAGGTGGTCACCTGGTTTCCCTCCGTGCCATGCCAAACGGTGAATTTGCCAAACGCATGAACCTGCCGAAATGGAAACAAATCCTGCTTGGTTTGGTCGGTCGCAAGTTTGATAAAATGGCGGAAAGCTACGACGTACACTACCATTTCATCTTCGTAGAAAGCAATGGTCAACAGTTACAAGAAGTAGCAGACATTTTCAGCAAACTAGAAATCAAACCGTCTGTCGACACCGTTTACCCATTTGAAGAAGTCAACGCAGCCTTGGACAAGGTTGCAAACGGTCGCTCACGTGGAAAAACTGTCCTCAGTTTTAAATAGTAGGAGTACTTATGTCTTATATCACAACCAGAAATCAATACATTACTGTCGCAGGCAATCAGATTGCTTACCGTGAACTAGGCAAGGGCAAGTCTAAACTGCCCCTGGTCATGTTGGTCCATTTGGCCGTAACCTTGGATAACTGGGATCCAAAATTGCTAGACTTACTAGCTAAAAAAGAGCATGTCATTGTTCTTGATTTGCCTGGCGTCGGAGCCAGTCAAGGCAAGGTAGCTCCTACTATTTCAGGAATGGCAGAGCAGGCTCATGCTATTATCAAGGCCTTGGGGCATACGAAAATTAACCTGCTCGGTCTTTCTATGGGTGGTTTTATTGCCCAAGAAATCGTTCGTCTCGATAGCCAAATGGTTAACCGCTTGATTCTAGCAGGAACAGGTCCTCGTGGCGGTGATGAAGTCGATAAGGTGACAGGAAAAACCTTCCGCTATATGCTGAAGGCTGGTTTGGAGCGTGTGGATCCAAAACGCTACATTTTCTATAATCACGATGAAGCAGGTCGCTTGGAAGCTGAAAAAGTTTTGGGTCGTATGGGAGAAAGAAAAGCCGAGTATGCAGACAAGGACATGAATGTCCCAGGATTTTTAACCCAGCTGAAGGCCATCAAACGCTGGGGTAGAGATCCTCAGGACGATATGGCCTTTATCACGCAACCAACGCTGATTGTCAACGGTGACAAGGACATGCAGGTTCCGACTGAGAACTCTTATATCATGCATGAAAAAATCAAAAACAGCCAACTCATCATCTATCCAAAGGCAGGTCACGGTTCTATCTTCCAAAATGCAGAGGCATTTTCAACAGCCTTGATAGCCTTTTTGGAGGAATAGTACCCGCTAATCTTGACGATACAAGGCCTGCAAAGTCCCCAAAATCACCCCAGCTTGTTCTTGAAAGAGTTGATTGAGCTGGGTGGGATTTTCTGGCATACCGCGTGAGATCCACTCATTGATCCAGCCGAAAATGGCATAGGCGAAAAAGGATTTGCCGTATGCGACATCATTAGGCAGGTCAGCTGTTAATTCAATCTTTTCCTTTATGGTATCCACGATGACCTGAGTTAGCTGGTAGCGGTAGAGGATGCTGTAAAATTCCTTGTACTCTTGAAAATGCTGAAAGAGGCTTTGAAAGACCCTATCAGGTGTTGACTGCGGGTTGGCTTCAAACTCTCGTCCCCACTCCTGCATGAGTCGGCGGGATTGCTGGGAGAGGACATCTTCTAGCGAAGAATAGTAACGATAAAAGGATGCTCGTCCGATTTGGGCTTTCAAGCAAACCTCCTTGACCGTCAGGTTGTGGAGGTCTTTTTCTTGTAAAAGTTGAATCAAGGTCTGGCTCAGCTGGTTTTCTACATAATGTTCTTTCATGAGACATATTCTGCTTTCTGTCTTATTTATTGTGAGACACTTGTCTCACTCTTTTTTTCATTGTATAATACTCCTAGTTTTTTCACAAGTCTGTTGTGAAAAAGAAAGGAATGGATCATGAATAAGATTAAAAAATGCCTCTTATGGTTAGTTGGAATAGTCGTATGTTTGGGGGCAATTGCTTATGTGACAGTTACCAATCATCCACAGTTAGTAGTAGGTGCTATTCAAAAGATGATTTATAAGCCTAGTTCGCCCAACTCCTATAGTCCTCTTTATGAAGCTATTGACGGTCCGAAAGAAAATGGTCACTATCTAAAAAGTGAGATTGCCTATAGCAAGGAATATCCCAATAGCTTTTTAGATATTATCTATCCAGACCAAAATCTAGAAGCTGACCGTCCAACGCTTTTTTACTTCCATGGTGGTGGCTTCTTTGCAGGAAGTAAAAACATGGGCGACCCGCTGGCAGCCAGTGAAGCGACTTATTTGCTTGATGATATGGTTTCAAAGGGCTATAATCTTGTAAATGTGGACTACGCTTTGGTGCCAGATTTCCACTTTCCAACGCCCCTCATTCAGATGAATCAGGCTATCGCTTATATAAAGGAACACGCAGAAGAATATCATCTGAATATGGACGATGTCATTCTGATGGGCTCATCAGCGGGAGCTATTATGGTTGCCCAATATGGCAGTGTCTTGGCCAATCAGGACTACGCTCAGCTATTGGACATGGAGCCAAGTATCGCAAAAGAACAGGTCAAAGCCTTAGTTATTGATGATGCCCCTTTGGATTATCCCAAGCTTTCTTGGGTGCCAAGATGCTGGTGGGCAACTATGTGGCGGGGACCATTTATCTCAGTGAAGAGGAAATCAACTCTTACAATCCGATTCTCCATGTGACCAAGGACTATCCAGCAAGTTTCCTTTTGGGCAGTGAATACCGTACCGACCTAATCACGCTTCAACAGGCTTTGAAACAGGCGGATGTTGTTCATGAGTTGGTCGATCCCTTAGCAGAAAAAGGACTGGAAAAACCGCATGGCTTTGTATCGAATTTAAGAAACGACCCTGTGTCTGCAGAAGCCTTTGACCGTATGATGACTTTTTTAGCAGATCGAACAAAAGAATGAAAAAAACAAGTTTACACGACTTGCCACCAATAAGATGTTGGTGGGTCTCAATGAGAATGTTACCTTCAGTAGTCCAGGTAAGTTTTATAGAGTCAACTGAAATGTAAAAACAATGGTATATTTTTAAGAGGGAAGGGAATCATGTCATGAGATGGAATGGAAAAAAGAAAAAGCGAGTCCTTATTTTTTCAATTATTGCAGTAGTAGCTGTTACAGTGTTCTTGTCTTTTAACCATATTGTGAACTTCTATGTGACAAACACAATGGGTAAGGACTTACCTACTCTGATTTCAGAACCAGAGTTTGGTAAATGGTATTCAGTCGATGTTGATGGTTCAGTCAGTTCAGATGGTAGCAAATGGCAGGGATATTTTCGAAAAGGTAAAGAGAATAAGGTTGTCTTATATTTTTACGGCGGTGGATTTAGCGTGAATGATTTCACAGCAGCAAGACCTCTAGATGTCGAAGGTGGATTTTATAATGATCAATTGAATACTGGGCTCAATGTTATGACGTATGCCATAAAAGAATGGGGAATTGGAAATTCAGATGAGAATAATGCATTTAGAGATTGGACATTTATAGGAGTGCCCTACACCACTGGAGATTTCCATGCAGGTACAGGCTCACAGGAATACGCTGCATTAGATGGTAGCTTGCAGACAATTCATTATGAAGGATATCATAATTACCGTAAACTAATAGAGAAGTTGTCTGCTTATATAGATAGTTCTCCAGAACAATTATTGATTACGGGTTCAAGTGCAGGCGGTTTTGGGGCAGCTATTCTGGCAGATGATGTCATGCAGCTATTCAATAATCCCCAGAATACGACTGTCCATGTGGATTCCTCACTTCTGATTACTGATGATTGGCATAGGATAATGGTTGAGGAGTGGGGGTCACCGAAACCCCTTAGCGATGTTGTTTCTGGTGATAATATTGTCCTTGATTCTCTTGTCGCTCTGAAAAGTAAGAGAAAAGATGTGACCATTTTATTTGATTGTTCTGTACGCGACTATAATTTAGCATTAGCTCAAACATTTTTTGACTCTGGAATGACTAGTGCCCTGCCAGAAAGAATTGGACAAGCTGAAGGAGATCGGTTTCATGGGTTGCTTAAAAAAATGGTAATGGAGATGCAGGAGAAAATTCCTGATAGTGGAATTTATATCTGGGATGAAGTATCTCAAAAAGAGGGACATTTAACCGTTCATACAGCAACAGGGACCAAACTATACTTTGAGAAAAGGGGAGAAGACCCAAGTATCGCTCAATGGTTACAAGACGGTGTAGCAGGAGATGTTAAATCCTATGGGTTGGAGTTGTTAGACCAATCTTACTGAGATGAGAAGAACTCTAACATCTCTCCAAGACATCATTTTTCTAAGTTTAGTGAGTTAAGTTAGAACAGATTTACTCGGCAATATTGACTTGACAGTCACAGGTTATAAAACGGCTTTGTTTCAGAACAAAGGAATGATTTCTCAGTAGCTTTTTCTATAAGAAAGGATTAAAATAAAGCATGGAATCCTTAAAAGATTTGCCACCAAAATGGCGTAAATGGATGATTGGTTTACGAATAGCAGCGGTAATCTTACCCCTGTTATTCGTCCTCTATTTTTGGCTGACCCTGGGGTCCTTGATACAGGTAATGGTGGGATAAGATGAAGTTTAGAGAATTACCTAGAAAATGGAAAATCCAATTTATCCTCTTGTCCCTCTGGACAGTGCTTAGTCTGCTCTTGCTGGTCGGTTTTACTGTTTTCTTGCAGTCCTATCGTGCAAGCAATCAGGCCCACCGAGCAGTCTTGGTGAAGCCTGACAGTCAGCTGATTGGAGAGCGGTTGATGATTGAGCGACCTGGAAAAGAGCCTGTTCGTGTCAATCTCTACCGTCCAAGTGAGGCAAGCCAAACTCCGCTTCCCTTGGTAGTCAATGTCCACGGTGGCGGTTTTGTCGGAGGAGATGCGGATGTGCTGGACACGCAAAGTCAGCGACTGGCGGATCAATGGCAGGCTGTCATTGTAACGGTCAATTATACCAAGGCAGACCTGCAACCCATTTCCTACGGAGCAGAGGAAATTAAGGACACGGTCTTGTATTTTGCTAAGGAAAAGGCCACTTACGGAGTGGATCCGACTCAATTTTCCATTATCGGCTACTCCGCAGGTGCCAACTATGCAGCCCTTGCTAGCGAATTATTGGCTAAGCAACAGTTTGATTTGGCAGGTTTGATTATGGCATATCCGTGGACGACGGGGCTTTCTGTGGCAAATCAAGGGGAGTATTTCCCACCAACGCTTCTTGTCTTGGCAGGTCAGGACCCCATTTCCCAAAAGGCCAAGCCCTTTATGGAAGACATGAAAGAAGCAGGTCGCACAGTGGATGTCATCGACTATCCAGAAGCCGTCCATAGTTTCATTGAGTCCAACAACCCCGAAGGCTTGACTGGGGCGACGACGGATATGTTCCAAGTGGTCAATGCAGAGCAGGAAAACTTGGCAAGACAGGCAGAAGCAGCAATCGGTGACTGGTTAGACAGTTTAAAACGAAAGGAAATCAAATGAATACAAAAGATTTTTACTGGGTACGAGAACCAGAAAACTACCAGATCTCAGATAAGGAAATCAGAATCACAACCCAAGCTCACACGGACTTGTGGCAGAAGACCTATTACCATTTTGTCAATGACAATGCTCCCCTGCTCTTGATGGATACGGAGGAAGAGTATTTCTCCTTTACGGTTAGGACAGATTTTTCCAATAGTCATACCCGCTTTGACCAGTGTGGTGTCGTGGTTTATCAGGATTCGGAAAACTGGATCAAGGGCTCGATTGAATATGAAAATGAGGAGTTTCAGCACTTGGGCAGTGTCGTGACCAATCACGGCTTTTCAGACTGGGCAACTCAGGAAATACCTGCTTCTGTCAAGTCTATCTATTACCGTTTGAGCCGACGGGGTAGTGATTTCTGCATTGAAAACTCCAAAGACGGTATCCATTTTGAGCAGATGCGGATTTGCCACTTACATGAAGGCAGTGGTAAAATCCATTTTGGAATCTATGCCTGCTCGCCAGAAGATTCTTCTTTTGAAGCGGTCTTTTCCGAAATGAGCTTGACAGACTGCAAGTGGCTGACCCACGACGGACAACAACCAGATTAGAAGATTAGCTTCCAGCTCTGCCATTTCCCGAAAGTCCATTATAAAATCGTTGAAATCCTTGTCATTTGTGGTATAATGAAGAGTATGCAATAAAATTTTAAGGAGAATGACAGAATGTCTGTATCATTTGAAGCAAAAGAAACAAACCGCGGCGTTTTGACTTTCACAATTGGTCAAGATGCAATCAAACCAGAATTGGACCGCGTTTTCAACAAAGTTAAGAAAGATATCAATCTTCCAGGTTTCCGTAAAGGTCACTTGCCACGTGCCGTTTTCAACCAAAAATTCGGTGAAGAAGCACTTTACCAAGATGTAGTAAATGCACTCTTGCCAGCAGCTTATGAAGCAGCAGTTGCTGAAGCTGGTCTTGAAGTCGTTGCACAACCAAAAATCGACGTTGTATCTATGGAAAAAGGTCAAGACTGGACAATCACTGCTGAAGTTGTGACAAAACCTGAAGTAAAATTGGGTGACTACAAAAACTTGGCAGTTTCAGTAGAAGCAACTAAAGAAGTATCTGACGAAGAAGTAGATGCAAAAATCGAACGCGAACGCAACAACTTGGCTGAATTGGTCATCAAAGAAGGTCCAGCAGCTGAAGGCGACACAGTTGTCATCGACTTTGTAGGTTCAATCGACGGCGTTGAATTTGACGGCGGTAAAGGTGAGAACTTCTCACTTGGACTTGGTTCAGGTCAATTCATCCCAGGTTTCGAAGCACAATTGGTAGGCCACGCAGCTGGTGAAGAAGTAAACGTTGAAGTGACTTTCCCAGAAGACTACCAAGCAGCTGACCTTGCTGGTAAACCAGCCCTCTTCGTGACAAAAATCCACGAAGTAAAAGCAAAAGAAGTTCCAGCTTTGGATGACGAGTTGGCAAAAGACATCGACGAAGAAGTGGAAACACTTGATGAGTTGAAAGCTAAGTACCGTAAAGAATTGGAAGCAGCAAAAGAAGTTGCCTTTGACGATGCAGTTGAATCAGCAGCTCTTGAATTGGCTGTAGAAAACGCTGAAATCGTTGAATTGCCAGAAGAAATGATCCACGAAGAAGTTCATCGTGCAATCAATGAATTCTTGGGTGGTATGCAACAACAAGGTATCTCACCAGATATGTACTTCCAAATCACTGGTACAACTCGTGAAGACCTTCATAAACAATACGAAGCAGATGCTGAAAAACGCACTAAGACAAACTTGGTTGTTGAAGCAGTAGCGAAAGCAGAAGGTTTCGAAGCAACTGAAGAAGAAATCAACAAAGAAATCGAAGACTTGGCAGCAACTTATAAGATGGAAGTGGCACAAGTTCGTAGCTTGCTTTCACCAGAAATGCTTAAACACGACATCGCTGTGAAGAAAGCCGTTGAAGTGATCACAAGCACTGCAACTGTAAAATAATTATTTGGAAAACTCGACTCTGGTCGGGTTTTTTTGTTTAATCATCTTTTTAATGCGATATGATACTTTTTTATAAAAAAATATATTTTTTTATAAAAAAGTATTGTAATCGTTTTCTTTTTGTATTATAATTTGATTATAAAAAAATATAATATTTTATAAAACAAGGAGGATGGCTATGGAATCAAAGTGTTCTAAGCCGATTATTGGGATTTCAGCGAGTATTATCGTTGATTCAGGAGGGATGTTTCCTGGTTATCATAGAGCTTATGTAAATGAAGATTATGTAAACTCTGTTATACGTAGCGGAGGGATTCCGCTCATTATTCCGATTAGTCAAGATGAGACAGTCATTGATGGCTATATTGGTAGTATTGATGGATTAATTCTTTCAGGGGGGCACGATGTCAATCCTTTGAATTATGATGAAGAACCAGATCAGAAATTAGGGGATATTTTCCCATTGCGCGATTGGTTCGACAGTCAACTTTTACAAAAAGCTAAAGAAAAGCGAATTCCAATCTTAGGGATTTGTCGTGGATGTCAAATCATCAATGTGTCACACGGTGGTAGCCTTTGGCAAGATTTATCCTATGCGGAAGGTGTGACAATCAAGCATTGGCAAGCACATCATCCAGACTTAGCAACTCACTCCATCGAGATTGAAGAAGATTCTGTACTTTATCACGTGCTGGGAGAGAAAAAAGTGATGGTGAACTCTTTCCATCATCAAGTGATTCGTAAGGTGGGAGATGGTTTCAGAGTTGTAGCGAGAGCAAGAGATGGTGTGATTGAAGCGATTGAAAGCACTGACTATCCTTTTATGATTGGTGTGCAGTGGCATCCTGAAATGTTACACCATTGCGATGCGGGTATGTGTCGTCTCTTTAAAGCCTTGGTTGAAGCAGCGCAAGGTATGTCAAGTGAAAAGATTTTATATGAAATGGCCGTTTGAGAGTAGGAGGAAAAGGTCATGAAAAAGAAATTAGGTTTTTATTCCATCGTATTGCTGACTATTAATTCCGTTATCGGGACGGGAATTTTCCTATCACCAGGTACGGTAGTTGCTTCTACGGGGCAACAAGCCTTGCTGGTCTATTTACTGGCAGCAGTATTTGCTTCAGTACTTGCGATTACTTTTGCAGCAGCGGCTAAGTACGTTTCTAAAGGTGGTGCAGCCTATGCCTATGCCAAGGCAGCATTCGGAGATAATGTTGGTTTTTATGTCGGAATTACTCGCTATATTGCAGCAAGTATTGCCTGGGGTGTTATGGGGACTGCGGTAGTAAAAACTGTCCTTGGTATATTTGGGTTGGATAATACAAATATGACCTATATCACTCTCGGATTTATCTGTTTGATGGCGGTACTCTTACTTGTAAATATATTCGGTACAAGAATTTTTGAAGTCATCAATAACCTTTCTACTATCGGAAAAGTTGGCGCTTTGGTGACGACAATCGTTGTTGGCTTGGCTATTGTCTTATTTGGCAATGTTAACCAATTCGGTACGATTAGTTCCATTATGAACAGTGCAGGCGAACCTTTGGGTTCCAATCTAGACATGGGTGCTTATTGTATGGCGATTATTGCAGCTTTCTATGCCTTTACTGGTTTTGAAAGTGTAGCGAGTGGTTCTGAGGATATGGAAGCACCAGAGAAAAACTTACCACGAGCGATCCCGTTGGCAATTGCTATTGTGGCGGCTATTTATATTGGTATTGTTGGGGTTGCTATGATGATTAACCCAGAAGCGATTGTTTCTACTACGGAAGTTGTAGCCTTGGCAGAAGTATTTGACAATAATATTATTCGTAGTATGATTGTAATAGGTGCTTTAGTTTCTATGTTTGGTATCAATGTGGCAGCTTCCTTCCACACGCCTCGTATTTTGGAAGCGATGGCCTTGCAGGGACAAATTCCAAGTGCCTTTACAAAACGTACTGAAAATGGCTTCCCACTGACTTCATTCCTTATCACGATTGGGATTGCTATTTTATTACCGATGGCCTTCGGTTTCAATATGAGCAGTATCATTGTCCTTAGCTCAATTTCACGTTTTATTCAATTTATCATCGTACCATTGGCAGTTATCATTTTCTATTTGGGCAAAGAACGGGGAGAAGCATTGCAAGATGTTAAGAAAAATCCAGTTGTTGATGTCTTCATTCCAGGTCTTGCACTAGCCTTTACATTATTATTGCTTTATAAATTTAGCTGGGCTCAACAATTTACCATCACCTTGGAAAATGGTGAGGTCGTAGCCAATGTATTTGCAATCACAGCTATGGTTATCGGCTATGTTATCTTGCCGATTGTGCTGATGATTTGGAAAAATAGTCAAACAAAAGTTGCTACAGCGACTAACTAAAAGGGGAATCAAAGAGGGGAATTGAATATGGTAGAACGTATTTCAAGTGAAAAAATTCCAGCTGCGGTAGGAAGTTATTCTGCGGCTAGTAAGGTAGGAAATTTGATTTTTACATCAGGACAACTACCAATTAATGTTGAAACAGGCAAAATTGATCAGCCAGAATCAATCGAATGGCAAGTTGCGCAGTCGTTGCGGAATGTGCAAGCTATTTTAGAAGATAATGGATCTTCCATGAAAAATATTATCAAGACAACAGTCTATTTAGACAATATAGAGGATTTTGCAAGTTTCAATGCTGTCTATCAAACTTTCTTTGATGGGGACTACCCTGCTAGAACGGCTTTTGAAGTAGGCCGCTTGCCTTTTGGAGCACTTGTAGAGATTGAAGCAATTGCGGAGGTATAGGGAATGAAAGACAATACAAGGTTGTTACATGGTTATCCAGTGTTAGATGAATATACAGGGGCGGCCTCGATTCCTATCTATCAAACCTCAACTTTTCATAATTCAGAATTGTATTGTGACCATCAAAAGTATTTATACACACGCTTTTCGAACCCGACAACGGATGCGTTAGAAAGTGGCTTAGCTTGCTTAGAACAAGCCACCTTTGCGATAGCCTTTGCATCGGGTATGGCCGCAATATCAAATGTTTTGATGTTATTGGAAGCTGGGGACCATGTCATCTTTCCTATTGAGGTGTATGGTGGAACGTGTCAATTTGCTACGAAGATCTTGCCACAATATGGCATTTCAACAAGTTTCGTAGATATGGCTGATTTGGACCAGGTTCGTAAGGTGATAACGGACCAGACGAAGATGCTCTATATAGAAACTCCTTCAAATCCTTTATTAAAGGTAGTAGATATTCGTGCCTTGGTTGAAGTGGCTAAAGAAAATGGCTTGATTTCCGTTATTGACAATACCTTCATGACAGCCTTGTATCAGAGGCCGTTGGAACTAGGTGTGGACATTGTTGTTGAAAGTGTAACGAAATTTATCAATGGCCATAGCGATGTTGTTGCTGGACTGATTGCAACGAACAACGAAGAATATTATCATAAGCTGAAACTATTCCAAAAAAATTTTGGAGGAATTGTTGGTGTCGAGGATGCCTGGTTGATTTTGCGTGGTATGAAAACAATGGGGCTTCGGATGAAGCAATCTGTACACAATGCGCAGACAATTGCAGACTATTTAGTTTCTCATCCAAAAGTAAAAAAAGTTCATTATCCAGGTCTGGTCAATCATCCAAATCATTCTGTACAGATGCGACAGGCTGAAAATGGCGGTGCGGTACTTTCCTTTGAATTTTACTCAAAAGAGGATATGTTAGCCTTTACTAAGATGATTAAGATACCGATTTTAGCAGTTAGTCTAGGTGGTGTAGAGTCCATTCTATCGCATCCAGCAACCATGTCCCATGCTTGTTTGAGTGAAGAAGAAAGAGCTGAACAAGGGATTAGTGATAGTCTTCTACGCCTATCTTGCGGTATTGAAGATGTCGAAGATTTACTGGCAGATTTTGAACAAGCACTTGCTTAAGGTATAAAGGACCAGTATAGGGAGTTTCCCATCTGGTTCTTTTATTTTTAGATAAGAGGTTAGTATGAATTGGTTAAATGAAATAAAGAAGTATGAAGAGGAGTTGTTACAAGATATTTGTGACTTGGTGAGTATTAACTCTGTTCGAGACGATAGTCTAGCGAGCGAGGAGTGTCCGGTCGGACCAGGCCCCAAACGTGCCCTATATGCGGTCGAAACATTATTGAATGAGACAGGGCTGAAAACAGAGATAATCGATAATCTGGTTGTTCAAGCAGACTGGGGAAGCTCTGATGAAGTTATTGGGATTATGGGGCATGTTGATGTTGTTGCCGTTGGGGAAGGGTGGTTGTCAGATCCCTTTGTACCGACTTTGCGAGATGGAAGATTGTACGGTCGAGGAGTATTGGACGACAAGGGGCCGTTGGTCTGTGCCATCTTTGCAATAAAAATACTGCAACGGTTAGGAATAAGCCCAAAGAAGACTGTTCGTTTTATCATTGGAAGTGATGAAGAAAGCGAATGGAAATGTATGAAGGCTTATCAAAAATACCGTAGTTTTCCCAAGGTTGGTTGGGTTCCTGATGCCTATTTCCCTGTTATACATGGTGAAAAGGGGACTAGTATTTTGCAAATCACGACCGGTAGTGTGAATCGCCCTGATTTTTATCTGAAAGAATTTCATGCCGGTGTGCAGGTGAATATGGTTCCTGACAAGGCGGTTGCAGTACTTGAAGCAGAGGAGCCTGAAAAAATATCCCAAGCATTTTATCGTTTTATAAATGACTATTCTGGAATTGCTGGTGAAGTATGCAGACAGGAGAAGAATGTTACCCTGACATTATTTGGGCAATCCGCTCATGGTAGCAAACCATTTTTAGGGGAAAATGCGGCAACCTACCTGGCTCGTTTTTTGGATACTTACTCGCGAGCTCCTATAAATCAACAAGATTTTCTATCATTATTGGCTGACTGCCATGAAGATTCATTTGGGGAAAATTTCGGAATTGCTTATCAGGATCCAGAGATGGGTAAATTGACAGTCAATGTTGGTCAGGTATCTTACACCAAAGAAGCTGGAGGGCTGATTTCGTGTGATTGCCGTTATCCAAAAGGGATTGAATTCTCTAGGATTCAGACTTTGGTGGCATCAAAACTGGGAGAATGTTTCCAAGTGGCTGGATATGAGAAGTTGAGCCCACATTTTGTTTCTCCGTCATCTGAGCTGGTTCAATGTCTGCAAGAAGTTTATCGAGACCAAACAGGTGGACAAGAAGCTCCGCTGGTTATTGGAGGAGCTACCTATGCTCGTCTGATGGAAGAAGGAGTTGCATTCGGTGCGCTATTTCCAGATAGGGAAGATACCATGCATCAGGCGAATGAATACATGGAAGTGGAAGATATACTGCGGATTGTGGCCATTTATTCGGAAACAATCTATAATTTGGTGTGTTCGTGTTAAAAATTTGCGATTTTCAGTCTGGTGTGATACAAGTAATGTATAAGGAGTCTGGATATGAGTATGAATTCAAAATTAAATCACTATATTCCCTTGGTTGATTTTTTGGCTCAAATTTTGGGGAAGAAGACCGAAGTTGTGCTACAAGACTTTTCGCAGGGACTAGATCACTCGTTGATTTATATAAAAAATAATTTATCCGGCCGTGATATTGGTGCTCCGGCAACGGATTTTGTGTTGGATGTACTCCAGTCGAAGGTGTATAAGGAAAAGGATTATCTGGTAAATTATCGTACAAAAACTTTGGGCGGGAAGGAATTGTATTCCTCTAGTTTTTTTATAAAAGATGATACTGGTGAGTTGCTCGGCATGATTTGTGTCAATGCTGATAAATCGAAGATGCTAACCTTGAAGCGCTTGTTCGAGTCGGCCTTGGAAGATGTCAATGAAGAACTGGCTAATGAGCAAGTAGAACATGAAGAACCAAATATCGTTGAAAATTTCTATACAACTGCTGGTAGTATGATTGAGGCTGCGATTGAACAAGAAACACATGGGAAAGATGTTGAGCGATTCAAACTATCAAGAACAGAAAAAATAGCAGTTGTACGTTCCTTGTATCAAAAAGGTTTCTTTGATTTCAAAGATGCTATTCCACAGGTGGCTACAGCTTTCAAAATGTCAGAAGTAAGTATTTATAAATACATTCAAATTATAAAAAATGAAGCAAATGGCTTCGTTGATAATTAAAACGATGGTCATCTAGGATGATAGGCTATATTGAAACAACTTGTTTGTAAAACTCGATTTTGATCGGGTTTTTTTGTTTTGAGGAAGTGAGTGCTAGGAGAGGGAGGGATGTTGAAGCAGAGGTAACGTAACATAGACAAAATACACATCCCTGTAGTTTATATGTTTTTTTGAGTAGAAGGGTTGTCAAGAAAATAGCAAAGAACTATACTATAATCATAAAACAACTATACAATTGTATTTTTTATTATAGAAAATGGCAAAAGGAATGGAGTGACATGGCTTGATTAATGAAGTGTTGCGGAAGGAGAAGAAGTATCTACTTCCGTTAGAAATGTATTATTATTTGAGCGGAAAGTTAGAAAAAATACTAAAAGTGGATAGCTATGGAAAAGAAGATGGCTACTGTGTACGTTCCCTCTATTTTGATTCTTTAGAGGATGTTGATTGGCAGGAAAAAGAAGATGGTCTTGAAAATCGTCGGAAGATTCGCTTAAGGAATTATGGAAAAGGTTCGCAAAATGCCAAATTAGAGTTGAAGCAGAAGCAGGGAGATAATCAGCGGAAACGTTCTCTTTTGATGACAAAAAGTGATGCGATGTCATTAATTGAAGGGAACACATCAGTATTATTGACCTATCCAGATAAATTGGCGACGGAACTTTATTGCCGTATGAACCAGTACTGTTACAAACCTAAGACGATTATTGAATACCGTCGGAAAGCTTTTATTTCTCCTGAAAACGATATTCGAATCACATTTGATTTTCAAGTACGCGGGACAGAAGCATCCTACGACATCTTTAATAACCATCTGCTGCAATACAGTTTGTTGGATCCTCATCTGGTAATTTTAGAAGTAAAGTACAATGGATTTCTATTGTCGCATATCAAAGATTTGTTGGCAGAGGTGGATGGCAGTGAATTGAGTGCTAGTAAATATTGTATGGGAAGAATGATCAGTAAACATTATAGATTTTAAGAGGGAAGATAGATGAAAGATTTATTACGAAATATTTTAGAACAACATGGAACATTGACAATCCAAGATATGATTATGCATATTGTGGTGGCAGCTATTTTAGGAGGAGTTATCTACGTTTCTTATGCCTATACGCATGCTGGAACGACCTATAGTAAAAAGTTTAACATATCGCTCATGACACTGACGGTACTGACTGCGACTGTTATGACCGTTATTGGGAATAACGTGGCACTGTCCTTGGGTATGGTTGGTGCGCTTTCGGTGGTTCGTTTTAGGACAGCAGTGAAGGATTCTCGTGATACAACCTATATTTTTTGGACGATTGTAGTTGGAATCTGTTGTGGTGTCGGAGATTATATAGTGGCAATGATTGGAAGTAGTGTGATTTTCTTGCTGCTTCTCATCTGGGGAAGGGTTAAAAACGAAAATCGGATGTTATTAATTGTACGAGCTAATCGAGAGTTAGAAGTTCCTTTGGAAGGACTCTTCTTCCAGTATTTTAACGGACATGTTGTTCAACGTGTAAAAAATACAAAAGCAGATATGTTGGAGCTGATTTTTGAGGTCAATCGGCGTGTTTACGACAAATACTATTCAGCAGATAATAGCTTAGTTGAACAAGTCTATCAGTTGGGGGAGGTAGACTATTTTAATGTCGTGACTCAAAGTGATGACATCAATGGATAATATCTATGAAACAAAAAATACTGTATTACTTAGTTTTTATCGGGTTGCTGCTTGGTATTTTTAGTCTACGGATGCTAGATCTAAAACAGCATAAAGAACGATTTTACCATCATAAAGTTTCTCTATCTGCCCAACCAGTGAGTCCAGTTGAGCACTTGGCCAGCCACCTACCGATTATTGAAATTGATACTCTGGATGGGAAGGTAGTTCCTCTAGAAAGAGGAGAAAATGAAGGTGGAACAAGACAACAATCTGTACGAGGAACTGTTCGGCTGTACGATAAATTAGATGAAGTAAACCGTGTCGGGGATGGGGCGCGTGTTGAAACGTTGGCGGAGATAGCGTATCGTGGCAATTCCTCTCGGCATTTTGATAAGAAATCAATTAAACTACGTTTTGTCGATAAAAAAGGAGAGGATGTAGAGCACACGGTTGCGGGAATGCCAAAGGAGTCCGAGTGGGTCTTGCATGGTCCATTTTTGGATAGGAGTCTGCTGAGAAATTATATATCCTATAACCTAGCTGGCGAATTGATGGAGTATGCTCCCAATGTCCGTTATAGTGAAGTGATGATTAACGGAGAGTACCAAGGTTTGTATTTAATTGTTGAGAGTATAGAACAGGGAGTGCATAGAATCCCTATTGAAAAAAGTGACAAACGCTCCTTGAAAACATCATATATTGCTGTTTGGGACCGACCGCACAAGGCAAAAAATCCAGTCGATAACTATGTTGGCTATACCTATCAAGCAGATCAGTCATCGCTAGATATTCGCTATCCAAATGTCCGAAAAATAACAGATGCTCAAAAAGACTTTATCCAGCAGGATATTAGTAAGATTGAGAGAATCCTATACTCCTACGATTTAAAACAGTACGGGCACTACGTAGATAAGAATGCTTTTGCGACCTATTTCGTTATCAATGAATTCTTCCGTAATACGGATGCAGGAATATTCTCCACCTATCTCTACAAGGATTTGCGAGATAAAATGAAGATTGCTGTATGGGATTTTAACAACGCATTTGATAACCACAGCGATGTAGAATACGATCGAGCAGGTTTCTCGATGCTGGAGGTTCCGTGGTTTAGCATGATGATCAAGGATAAGGAGTTTATCGATTTAGTCGTTCATAAGTACCATCAACTACGCAAAAATCTGCTCAATACCAAACGTCTTCACGATCATATTGATAAGACAGTTCAATTTTTAGGGCCAGCCATTCAAAGAAATAATGATAAATGGGGTTACGTCTTTCAGTTGCAAAAAATGGATGAACATAACTATCTCCAGCCCTATGAACGCAATCAAGCAAGTTACGAAGAAGCTGTGCATGTTGTAAAAGCCTTTATTGAAGATCGTGGGAAGTGGTTGGATGAGCATATTGAAACCTTGTATCAATACTGTGCTCCATCCAAAAATACAAATACGCTAGTCGATTATTAGGAGGGGCTATGAAAAAGTATTTGATAGTTGTCAGTATACTGGTTTGCATATTGACGGTTGGTTATTATTTGTATTATTTTGATGGGAGTTTGTATATCCCTAAGGTGTACTCGGAAGAGACTATTAACTATACTTTCCAGGTTCGCAATCAGGAATTGGTACGGAAAACAAAGGGGGGAGAGCATCCATTTATTGTCAAAGGGGTAACAATAGATAGTGGCATAGCTGGCTACCATCAAAATGATTTTGCTATTGGAGAGAAACGTTACCTGTCATGGATGAAGAGCATCTCAGACATGGGAGCCAATACCATTCGTGTAAAAACGATTATGGATGTTGATTTTTATGTTGCCTTGGATAAGCACAATCGTCAGTCAGATAAGCCGCTTTATCTTTTGCAAGGGGTTCGAGTGGACGATGTTCGAGATAATACAGCTATTGATGCCTACCATCCCCAATATCGAGGACGACTATTGGAGGATGTAAAAGACGCCGTTGATGTCATCCATGGTCGAAGAAAAGTCTGGAATACTGACTTGGGGAGTCATTACTATCGGAAAGATGTTTCCAAATGGGTGCTTGGTTTTATCGTTGGTGACCAATGGAATGGTTCGACAGTCGCTTATACCAATCATCAAGTGAAGCAGACTTCTTATAAGGGGGAGTATATCAGTACGGGTCAGACTGCCACGGCTTTTGAGGCGATGTTAGCTGAAGTATTGGATGAAATGGTTGTTTATGAGACTAAAAAATATGGCTGGCAACACTTGGTGAGTTTTGCCAGTTCGACCCTAACAGACCCATTTATCTATCGAAAACCCTTCGCAGCGCAAGCTTCAAAATATGCTCAATTGAACGTTGAAAATCTATCGGTAAGCGATCGCCTAAGAACAGGCGTATTTGCTTCCTATCAATTATTGGACTATCACCCCAAAGCACTTGATTACCTTGGGGAAAATCCAAGTCTTTCGATAGAAGATGTTACAAAAATAAAAAAAGAAAACTACCCAGAAAATTATGTCGGTCTCTTAACGCGCTATCATCAAGTTCCTGTCTTGATTTCTGGCTATGGTTATTCGACTTCTAGAGCCATTACAGCCCTGAATCAAGGAGATATAGAAGGACCCCTAACAGAAACACAGCAGGGAGAAATGTTGATTAGGGATTTTCGAGCATTTTTAAAGACAGGTGCTGTAGGAGGAATCATTGAGTCCTGGCAAGATGATTGGGGTGCTCGTACTTGGAATACAGCATTTACAACAGACCGGCACAGCCGTTTCCAATGGGGAGATGCTCAATCAAATAATCAAGGCTTCGGCTTGATTGCGTTTGAAAATCGAGTAAAGAATCACAGTCTTGATGGCTCGCTTGAGGAGTGGAAAAAGCAAGCTATTACTGAAAATAACGGGAATAAATTACTTGTTGATGGGGATGAAAGTTATTTATATTTAGCTATTCAAAAGACTGCCGTAAAGACCGATGGTGCAAATCGGTGGCTGATTCCTATTGATATTACACCGAAGACCGGCAGTATGGAATGGAAGGATGAAAGAGTACACTTCTTAGGGAGAGCAGATTTTCTCCTAGCTATAGATGGGGAAAGCAACAGCCGTTTATTGGTTCAGGAGAGATATGATGCGGTTCGAGCTAACTATCTCAAACAAACAAGCGGAAGTGACCCATTTGTTGACATTCCTAACAAAGATTCATCGCACTTTACAACGGCATCGCTTGTATTGAAACACAATCGGATTTTTGAAGACTTGGAAAAAGCCGAACGAGAAGATAAATGGAATCCGCTTTATGAGACGGGACGGCTACGTTCTGGAAACAGTCAGAGGGGAGCAAAAGAGTTTGATTCGCAGGCGGATATTTACTTTGGAGAGAAGGTTATAGAAATTCGGATTCCGTGGCAATTGTTGAATTTTTCAAATCCCTCACAAGGAAGGATACACGATGACTATTATCAACATTATGGTGTTTCGGAGATAGCGATTGATTCTATCCAGCTTGGTTTAGGTGAGTGGAAAAAAGGGGAGTATATTCGGATGGAAAACTATCGCTTGGAAAAATGGAATAGACCTACCGTAGAAGGAGTTCTAAAAACTTCATACACCATGCTAAAAGACTATTGGAAAGAGGAAGAGAAATGATACATAATGTGTTGTACTTTTATATTATTATTTGCATTGCTATTTTAATCTTTAATATGGCTTATATTATCAAACGTAGACTTTTTTATAAGAAACCACAAATGGTCGAGCGTAAGCGCTGATTAGAAGGGGACATGGATGACTTGGTTAAGCATTTTTTTAACAATTTCACGCTTCTTATTTTTGACTTACTTGGTGTTGTACGCAAGCTTTTTGTTGCTTTCTGTAGTGACAGGAGGTATTCATCTCCATGAGCGCTATAGAAAGCGACGGAGGAAGCTAGAGGAACGTGAGGGCAATTATCCACCAATATCTATATTGGTCCCAGCTTACAACGAGGAAGTTACCATTATTTCCACCATAGAATCCTTATTGAAATTGGACTATCCTATCTATGAAATCATTGTATTAGATGATGGTTCTAAAGATCAAACAGCACAACTGGTTCGCGAGTATTTTCAGATGAAGGACAGTCAACGAAAAATTGACTACAAGCTTTCTTGTCATCCTTATCACAGAATCTCAGAACAAGAGTTTGGTTCTGTTTGTCTGACATTGATTGAAAAAGAAAATGGAGGCAAAGGGGATGTTCTTAACCTCGGTATCAACGCAGCCAAGCACGAATATTTTTTGTGTATCGACGCAGATTCGATGTTACAAAGAAACTCTCTGAAAAACCTCGTCCGTCCCATGCAGAAATGGGAGAATGTCATATCTGTTGGTGGAGTCGTCCAAGTTTCACAAGGGGTACGAATAACTGACGGAGAGGTCAGCAATTACCAGTTGCCGTGGTCGGTGCTCCCATGTTTACAAGCTATCGAATATGACTGTTCTTTTTTAGGGAGTAGAATTTTATTGGACTATTTGCAATCCAATCTCATCATATCAGGTGCCTTTGGGTTATTTTACAAGGAGTATGTCATAGCAGTTGGGGGGTATGATAGGCAAACGCTGGGAGAAGATATGGAGCTAGTCATGAAATTGCACTATTTCTGTAGAAATAACAATATTCCTTATCGAATCTGCTATGAAACCAGCGCCATTTGTTGGAGTCAAGCACCGAGCTCTATCGGTGATTTATGCAAACAACGCCGTCGCTGGTTCTTGGGGCTCTATCAATGTCTAAAAAAATACCGAAAAATGTTATCACGAGTTCGTTTTGGGGCGGTGGGATATTTTTCCTATGCTTACTATATGCTATTTGAATTTTTAGCTCCGTTTATAGAGACTTTCGGTTGTTTCGTGATTCTACTTTCATTGATTTATCATCAACTAAACATCTCATTTTTCATATCGCTCTTTTTCCTCTATAGTGCTTTTTGCTCACTAATCACCTTTGCATCATTTTTGCAACGCGTCTACTCGCAAGATTTATTTATTGGGCCTATGGATTTGTGTAAAGCCTTCCTGGCAACCTTGTTCAGATACTTTTTCTTGCATTGGGTATTGAATATTGTCCGTCTGACAAGTTTTATTGGATATAAAAAGAGAAAGCGTGAATGGGGAGAGATCAAACGAGTGAAACAATTCATTTAAGTAAAGGTAAGACTGGCTTATAAAAAGAAAGTCTTATCTTTTTTTTAAAAAATACTTGACTGGTTAATGTTATTGTGATATAGTTAACTGGTTAACAAAGGAGGTAGTTATGTTAAAGAAAGTGATAAGGGGCTGTTTTGTTGCCTTATTCGGTTTTGTTTTAGCAGCTTGCTCGGCTCAGAAGGAAGCGAGTCAAGTACAGCCAGGAATGAAAATAGTCACCTCATTTTACCCAATTTATTCACTGGTTAAGGAAGTTTCTGGGAGCAAAAATGATGTTCGAATGATTGGCTCAAGACAGGGCATACACTCGTATGAACCATCGGCTGCGGACATAAAGGCCATATACGATGCAGATGTTTTTATCTATCATTCGCGAATTTTGGAATCCTGGGCAGGACGTTTGGAACCTAATTTGCAAGGTTCATCTGTCAAGGTTTTGGAGGCTTCGACTAATTTACCGCTGACAAAGGTTCCAGGCTTAGAAGACATGGAAGCTGGTCAAGGGATTGATGAAGCTAGTTTATATGACCCCCACACATGGCTGGATCCAGTTTTGGTTGGTCAGGAAGCTGTTGCGATTGGTGAACTTTTAGCAGAAAGTGATCCTAAGAATGCGGATTATTATCGTCAAAATGCCGCAACCTTGGAGGAAAAGGCGCAAAAGTTGGCAGACAAGTATAGCCCAATCTTTTCAAAAGCCACATCAAAAACATTTGTCACTCAACACACAGCCTTCTCTTACACTGCGCAACGCTTCGGGTTGAAGCAGTTGGGAATCGCAGGAGTTTCAGAGGAGGAACCAAGCCCTAGACAGTTGGCGGAAATTAAAGAATTTGTTGACGCCTATAATGTGCAAACAATTTTTACAGAAAAAGGTGCCTCGGATAAGCTTGCCAAGGCATTGGCGAGTTCGACAGGTGTGGACTTAAAAGTGTTGGATCCTCTTGAAGCAGATCCAGAAAATAATTTAACCTATCTAGAAAATCTAGAGCAAGTCTTAGAAACATTAGCTCAAGAGTTAAAATAAAAGGCCGAATTCTATCGACCGGAAGGAGAAAAAATGAAGAAAAAAGCAGTTGTTGGCTCCGTAGCCGCCCTTGTTTTAGGGATGAGTCTCTGTAGCTATCAGCTTGGACGTTTCCAAGCGATGGAAGAACAAAAAAATCGTGTGTCCTATATTGAAGATAGTCAAAGTGTACAAACTACCGTTGCTGAACAATTAACACCTGATCAAATTTCTGCCAAGGAAAATATTGACGCTGAGCAGATAGTCGTTAAAATTACTGATCAAGGCTATGTGACATCACACGGCGACCATTTCCACTACTATAATGGTAAAGTCCCTTTTGATGCGATTTTTAGTGAAGAATTGGTCATGAAGGACCCGAACTATGTTTTACAAGATAGTCACATCATCAATGAAGTCCAGGATGGCTACGTCATAAAAGTTGATGGGAAATACTATCTCTATCTAAAAGACCCTAGCAAACATAAAAATGTTCGTAGCAAAGAAGAAGTGGAGCGGCAAAAAGGAATCTCTTCTGCTGACAGTAAGAATCAGGCGGCAGGAAATAGTAAAGATGGCCGCTACAGAACAGACGATGGCTATGTCTTTAATCCGACAGATGTTATTGAAGACACGGGAGATGGTTTTATCGTTCCGCACGGCGACCATTTCCACTTTATTCCTAAAAAAGATTTATCAGCTGCCGAATTGAAGGCTGCACAAGATTACTGGAATCAAAAAGGAAGCGTGAGCTCGGCTAGTGGTAGTCAATATGGCGATAGAAACAATAGAGTTCAACAGACAACAATTAGTGCGGGGCAAGGTCAGGATTTGGCTAGTTTATTGGCTCAATTGGATGCAACGCCGCTATCTCAACGCCATGTAGAAGCAGATGGATTGGTATTTGACCCAAGAACGATTACGAAGAAAACAGCAGCAGGTGTCATCGTTCCGCACGGCGACCATTACCACTTTATCCCATACAGCCAGATGTCTCCTCTAGAAGAGAAGATTTCTCGAATGATCGGTGTAAATGGAGCAGGTGTTTCTTCTGGTGCACAAGCAAGTCACTCCCAACACACACCGACACAACCAAATCGTCCAGTAACACCAATCGGCACGGTTACAACGCAACCGGTATCGCCTACACAACCAGTATTACCAACACAACCGAAGCAGTCAACAGGGAAAGTAGTTTCCTATATGGGACGTCAAATTCCTGCTTATGGAAAAGGGTTAGATGGTAAGGCATATTTTACAAGTGATGGATACATCTTTAGCAAATCCTCTATTACCTCAGTTGATGATCAAGGGTTGATAGCTAGTCATGGAGATCATTTCCATTATGTTGGTTTTGGCGAACTCGAAGATTTTGAAATCAAGCAAGTAGAGGAGTGGGTTAATGAGAAGGCAGGCAAACAAGTGCCACCGAAAACATCTGAACAAGTAGGAAACGATGCTAAACCCACAACACCAAGTCAAGGGAACGATTCAAAACCTGTAAAACCAATTCAAGAAGAAAATCGCCCTGCATTTGAATACAAACAAGTAACGGCTAAACGTAAGTTGGCTGGAAAAGTTGTTTATGAAATGGAAGTAGGTGGAAAAACGTATACGTATGGTCGTGACGAACTAGATTTGATGAAAATCTCTTTTGCTGAGTTGACTTTGGCAGAAAAAGATAAGCAGTATATCTTTGATATTGCACCGCTTGCAGAAGGAGATCTTAAGCCAGCCATGTTGGTCGGTATGGATCAAATTCCGATGAAGGGAGCGAATGCAACCTATGATACTGGACAATCCTTTATTATTCCACACATTGATCACATCCACGTCCTACCTTACACATGGTTGAGTAAGGAACAAATTGCAACGATCCGCTATATCATGCAACATCCTGAAATTCGTCCATCTGCTTGGACTACAAGTGGACATGGTGATGGAGAAGCAACGGATCTTGTTCCCCCAATTCTAAATGCAACACCTAAAGCAAACCGCTTAGGCTTGAAAAATTGGCAAATCATTCACACCGCAGAAGAAGTCATGGATGCACGTGCAAAAGGGAAATTTGCAACAAATGATGGCTATATCTTCTCGGCGGAAGACGTACTAGATCCAGCAAGTTTTGTCTTTAGTCAAGCATTCAGTCTACCAAGAGCGACAGGTGGTTCTCTGCGTTCAATTTCCAAGAAAGATTTATCTAAAGAAGAATTGGATGCTGTACAAACTCTTCTTGATAAACGAGACGCAGAAGAATTGGCGAAAAATGTCACACCAATTGAGAAACGTGCAGGTTTGAAAAATTGGCAAATTGTTCACTCAGCAGAAGAATTGGCAGAAGCTAAGGCAGCAGGAAAATATACAACGAAAGACGGCTATATTTTTGATCCGGCAGACCTATTAGATCCAAAAGTGAAAATAGGTACGGATAACTATCGCATCCCACGTGTGATTACAGATGGTTACCGTCGGATTAACAAGAGTGATTTGAATTACTTAAGCGAGTTAATCCCAGCAGAGGCTATGGTGGCTCAACGTGAGAAATCTAATTCTGGTTCACCGTCAACACCTGCACCAACTGAAACAGGAACAACTGCAGGCGAGACAACAACGCCAGAACAGCCACAAGTTGCCAAAGAAACAGCAGAGGAAATTTACAACCGAGTTGAAGCGAAGAAAGTTGTTCCTTTCGAAGCACTGACCTACAATGCTGGCTATGCGACCGAAGTACGCAACGGGACTCTGGTAATTCCGCATCAAGATCACTATCACTATGTATCCTTTAAATGGTTTGACCAAGGCAGTGCAAGAAGTCCTGAAGGGTATAGTTTAGAAGATTTCCTAGCAACGGTTAAATACTACATGACTAATCCACAAGAACGCCCTGTTTCAGACGATGGCTGGGGAGTATTTACACCAAGTACACCATCTGAATCAACAGAAGAAACAGAGACGGAAGAAAGTGATGAAGAAATTATTTCTGAAGAAACTGAGGAAATTGACGAGTTTACAGAAGAATTAAAACGAAGAGCAGAAGAGTTTGGCATGGACTTCAAAACCTTTGAACAAAGTTTGGTCACGCTCTCAGACCGTTACAAAGTTTCTTTTGAAGCTTTCGAATATGATGCAACAAGCAAAGTTGTTCGACTTGTAGATAAGGATGGGGTCAAACGGACCATCTCCCTTCCAAGTTTAGAAGAACAAGTATAGTAAACAAAATACCTGTAGCGTTGAGCTCTGCAGGTGTTTTTTTACAGAAAAACGATAAAGATTATCTTTGACTATTTGCCTTTTTTAGCGTAAAATAGAAAGGAAAGACAAAAAAGGAGAACAGCCTTGGAACTTAACGTATTTGCAGGACAAGAAAAAAGCGAACTTTCCATGATTGAAGTAGCCCGTGCTATTTTGGAAGAACGTGGACGTGACAACGAAATGTATTTCAACGACTTGGTCAATGAAATTCAAAACTACCTTGAAAAATCAAACAGCGAGATTCGCGCAGCCCTCCCAACCTTCTATTCTGATTTGAATGTGGATGGAAGCTTCATTCCACTTGGCGAAAACAAATGGGGCTTACGTTCTTGGTACGCAATCGATGAGATTGACGAAGAAGTGATCACTCTTGAAGAAGATGATGAAGATGCACCAAAACGCAAGAAGAAACGTGTCAATGCCTTCATGGACGGTGATGAGGATGCGATTGACTATGGACATGACGATCCAGAAGATGAGGACAACTATCCGGGTAGTGCATCATCAGAATACGATGATGAAAATCCAGATGACGAAAAAGATGAAGTTGAGTCCTATGATTCAGAAATCAACGAAATTATCCCAGATGACGAATTGGATGAAGAGGATGTTGATTTAGGTGAAGATGACGACGAGTATTCAGATGAAGAGGTCGTCGACGAATAAGAATTATATCCCCATAGGTTCTTAAAAATAATTTGACAAGACTACCAAATTACGATAAGATATTATCGGGCACCTCTTTTGAGGTCGGAGCTCCCTAGCGATAGGGAGCTATTTTTGTTTTTTCTTCAAGTTAACAGGAAGTATCCCCACAAATCGCTTCCTATTAGCCTGAATCGTAGAAAAGGAGTTTGCATGACAAAGTATATTTTTGTAACAGGTGGTGTTGTTTCCTCTATCGGCAAAGGGATTGTAGCAGCCAGTCTAGGTCGTTTATTGAAGAACCGAGGTCTCAAGGTAACAATCCAAAAATTTGATCCATACATCAACATTGACCCGGGAACAATGAGTCCGTATCAACACGGTGAAGTTTTTGTGACGGATGACGGTGCAGAAACCGACTTGGACCTTGGGCACTATGAGCGTTTCATCGACATTAACCTGAACAAATATTCAAATGTTACAACAGGTAAAATTTATAGCGAAGTCCTCCGTAAAGAGCGTAAAGGGGAATACTTAGGGGCGACAGTTCAAGTTATTCCACACATTACAGATGCTTTGAAAGACAAAATCAAGCGTGCAGCTCGTACTACAGATGCAGATGTCATCATCACGGAAGTGGGTGGCACAGTAGGTGATATTGAAAGCTTGCCATTCCTTGAAGCGCTTCGTCAGATGAAGGCAGATGTCGGTTCAGACAATGTTATGTATATCCATACAACACTCTTGCCTTACCTCAAAGCAGCAGGCGAAATGAAAACCAAGCCAACACAACATTCTGTAAAAGAGTTGCGTGGTCTAGGTATTCAGCCAAATATGTTGGTAATTCGGACAGAGCAGCCTGCTGGACAAGGAATTAAAAATAAACTGGCACAATTCTGTGATGTCGCTCCAGAAGCAGTTATTGAGTCCTTGGATGTCGAACATCTTTACCAAATCCCATTAAATATGCAAGCGCAGAACATGGATCAAATTGTTTGCGATCACTTGAAACTCGACGTACCTCCAGCAGATATGACAGAGTGGACAGCAATGGTAGATAAGGTTCTTAATCTCCAGAAAAAAGTAAAAATTGCTTTAGTTGGTAAGTATGTAGAATTACAAGATGCCTATATTTCTGTAGTTGAAGCTCTAAAACACTCAGGATATGCAAATGATGCTGCTATCGAATTGGATTGGGTCAATGCAAATGATTTGACAGCAGAAAACGTAGCTGAACGTCTAGGACAAGCACAAGGAATTATCGTTCCTGGTGGCTTTGGACAACGTGGTACCGAAGGGAAAATACAAGCCATTCGTTATGCTCGTGAGAATGACGTGCCAATGCTAGGGGTCTGCTTGGGAATGCAGCTGACCTGTGTAGAATTTGCTCGTCACGTTCTCGGTTTAGAAGGTGCTAACAGCTTTGAATTAGACCCAGAAACCAAATATCCAATTATTGACATCATGCGTGATCAAATTGGAGTAGAAGATTTAGGAGGAACTCTCCGTTTAGGTCTTTATCCAAGCAAGCTCAAACGTGGCTCCAAGGCTGCAGCTGCTTATGATAATCAAGAAGTTGTACAACGTCGCCATCGTCATCGTTATGAGTTTAACAATGAATTCCGTGAACAATTTGAAAAAGCAGGTTTTGTTTTCTCAGGCGTGTCACCAGACAACCGTTTGGTAGAAATTGTTGAAATTCCAGAAAATAAATTCTTCGTTGCCTGCCAATATCATCCAGAACTACAATCTCGTCCTAATCGCCCTGAAGGTTTGTATACAGCCTTTGTTTCGGCAGCTATGGAGAATGAAAAATAAGTGTAATTATTATAGAAGAAGATTGGTATTATTCAATCTTCTTTTATATTTTATATAAAGAAACGAAAAAGATGACAGTGTTTATAGGAGAAAATACGAAATACGAGCCCCATATGGCATCATTGTCTAGATGGTTTTAAGCATTATATATAGTAGAATATTGCAAAAGAATCGGCTAAATCAATACGTTTTGGCAAAAAAAGTAAAAATAAAGGTAAAAATAAAAAATAAAATTCAAAAAAAGTGTTGACAAGGCTAGTTCCTAATGATATACTAGTTCTTGTGTTAAGCGGGGATGGCGGAATTGGCAGACGCGCAGGACTAAGGATCCTGTGACCGCTTTAGGTCGTGTGGGTTCAAGTCCCACTCTCCGCATAGTGGACTAGCTAAGGCTAGTCCTTTTGCTTTGTCTAGATAAGCGCAGAGCACGATATATGCTAGTTCATAAATTACAAGAATGATACGAAGCAGGCATTATTATGGCTTTCATGAAAAGATATGTGAAAGTTTTCTCAAAACTAGACGGTTTCAACTAGCATTTTCAAAATAAAAATGGTAGAATAGAAGAGTATGAGGTGCAACCTCAAAAAATATTAGGAGGCTATCGAAATGCCATTAGTTTCAGCAGAAAAATTTGTCCAAGCAGCGCGTGACAACGGTTATGCAGTTGGTGGATTTAACACAAACAACCTTGAGTGGACTCAAGCTATCTTGCGTGCAGCAGAAGCAAAACAAGCTCCAGTTCTTATCCAAACTTCTATGGGTGCAGCTAAGTACATGGGTGGTTACAAAGTAGCTCGCAACTTGATTGCTAACTTGATTGAATCAATGAACATTACAGTTCCAGTTGCTATTCACCTTGACCACGGTCACTACGAAGATGCACTTGAGTGTATCGAAGTTGGTTACACTTCTATCATGTTTGACGGTTCACACCTTCCAGTAGAAGAAAACCTTGCAAAAGCAAAAGAAGTTGTAGAATTAGCGCACGCTAAAGGTATCTCAGTTGAAGCTGAAGTTGGTACTATCGGTGGTGAAGAAGATGGTATCGTAGGTACTGGTGAATTGGCTCCAATTGAAGACGCAGTAGCAATGGTTGCAACTGGTATTGACTTCTTGGCAGCAGGTATCGGTAACATCCACGGTCCATACCCAGCAAACTGGGAAGGTCTTGACCTTGACCACTTGCGTAAATTGACTGAAGCTGTACCAGGTTTCCCAATCGTATTGCACGGTGGTTCAGGTATTCCAGATACACAAATTCAAGAAGCAATCAAATTGGGTGTTGCTAAAGTTAACGTAAACACTGAGTGCCAAATCGCATTTGCAAACGCAACTCGTAAGTTTGCAGCGGCTTATGAAGCAAACGAAGCAGAATACGATAAGAAAAAACTCTTTGACCCACGTAAATTCTTGGTAGACGGCGTGAAAGCTATCCAAGCATCTGTTGAAGAGCGTATCGACGTATTCGGTTCGGCGAACAAAGCTTAATGTAACTGCGAAGAAATCTCGGATTTCAAGCAAACAAAGCGTAAGATTCATAGATTAAACCAAAAAGGATTTTCTTTCGAGAATCCTTTTTGTTATGTAGTTGATTGAGTTTGATCTAGTTCTTCGCTATGAAGAAATCTACGATAGAAGTGAGCAGAGAACAATTAAAATATAAACCGCTCCAAAGTTTTCATGACTGTAATAGCTTAGAGAATGAAGAATTATGGATGGTGCGCAAACTGTAGTATTAAAATATTTACCTATGAGTATAGATACTTTTAAAAAAAGAAAGTGAAAATAATTCTTGCCAAGTCCAATCTTTTCTGTTAGAATAGTATGGTATGTGGTGCTAGCACATCCGATATATTTGATCAAATGAGGAGGAAGATACAATGGCTAAAGTATGTTATTTCACTGGTCGTAAGACTGTATCAGGTAACAACCGTTCACACGCTATGAACCAAACTAAACGCGCAGTTAAACCAAACCTTCAAAAAGTAACTGTTTTGATTGATGGTAAACCTAAAAAAGTTTGGGCTTCAGCACGTGCACTAAAATCAGGCAAAGTTGAACGCGTATAATAACAAAGTCGTTAGAAAAATCTAGCGACTTTTGTTTTTGGAAAATAGCCTAGTTATAAAGTCGATGAGGAGCAAATTCGGTAGCTACATAATAAACAGGAAAGAATATCAACTATATAGCTCTTCACATTGTTGTTGAAAGGTTAACAAAGAAGGAACGTGTCAAAAATGAACTGTGTATTGATGTGGGAGATTTTTCCAAGGTCGAACATTTAAACTTGGATTGATATTAGGGATTGTACGAGAGAGCATGTCCGTACGGATACTATAAGAAGGGAATCACGAACTGGGAGAATAGAGAGTATTTAAAAAATCCAAAAAAATCTCCAAAAACCGGTTGACAATGTATAGTAAGTCGTGATAGAATAATTGAGTTGTCTCTTGAGGGGCTAGTCAGTAGCGGAATGAAAAAAAGTTTCGAAAAAGTGTTGACAAGTCCAGTAGAAGATGATAGAATAATTGAGTTGTCTCTTGAGGAACTAGTCAACAGCGAAACGAAAAAAAGTTTCAAAAAAGTGTTGACAAAGTTTCTAAGAAATGATAAACTAAGATAGTTGTCGCGAGAGCGCGATAACGAACAAGACCTTTGAAAATTAAAGAAGACGAACCAAACGTGCA